>NZ_JMLO01000023.1:0-95545 GCF_000686785.1 Rhodococcus sp. UNC363MFTsu5.1 | reverse complement strand
CTGCTCGACGAGCCCACCAACCACCTCGACGCGGACTCGATCACCTGGCTGCGTGGGTTCCTGCAGAACCACGACGGCGGGCTGATCGTGATCAGCCACGACGTCGAGCTCCTCGGCGACGTGGTGAACCGGGTGTGGTTCCTCGACGCGGTCCGCGGGGAGGCCGACATCTACAACATGGGCTGGAAGAAGTACCTCGACGCCCGCGCCACCGACGAGCAGCGCCGCCGCCGTGAGCGCGCGAACGCGGAGAAGAAGGCGGGCGCGTTGCGGGTGCAGGCCGCCAAGCTCGGTGCGAAGGCGACGAAGGCGACCGCGGCGCAGAACATGGCCAAGCGGGCGGACAAGCTGATGGCCGCCCTCGACGAGGTCCGGGTCTCGGACAAGGTCGCGCACATCCGGTTCCCGGAACCCGCACCGTGCGGCAAGACGCCGCTGATGGCGAAGAACCTGACCAAGATGTACGGATCTCTGGAGATCTTCACCGGCGTCGACCTGGCGATCGACCGCGGCTGGCGGGTGGTCGTGCTCGGGCTGAACGGTGCGGGCAAGACGACGTTGCTGCGGCTGCTGGGTGGCGTCGAGCCGGCCGACGTCGGCGAGTTGGTGCCCGGTCACGGGTTGAAGGTGGGCTACTTCGCGCAGGAGCACGACACCCTCGACGACGAGGCGACCGTGTGGGAGAACATCCGGCACGCCGCACCGGACACCGGCGAGCAGGAGCTGCGGTCGCTGCTTGGCGCGTTCATGTTCACCGGCCCGCAGCTCGAGCAGCCGGCGGGAACCCTCTCCGGCGGTGAGAAGACGCGTCTGGCGCTGGCCGGGCTGGTGTCCTCGGCGGCCAACGTACTGCTGCTCGACGAGCCGACCAACAACCTGGACCCGATCTCGCGCGAGCAGGTCCTCGACGCCTTGCGCAGCTACAAGGGGGCGGTCGTGCTGGTCACCCACGACCCCGGTGCCGCGGAGGCGCTCAACCCGGAGCGGGTCATCCTGCTGCCGGACGGCCAGGAGGACCACTGGTCGCAGGAGTACCTGGATCTCATCCAGCTCGCCTGACCGCAACCAGTTTTCCCGGTGCCCGGACGAGGGGGGTTCCGCGCGGGCTGCTGTTCCGTAGCTTCGCGGGGGTCGCATACTCGGCTCCGCCCGCGCGACGCACGTACTGCTTGATCACTACTCCTGAAAGGGACTTCCGTGAAGATATTGATCGTCGGTGGCACCGGCATGATCGGCGCCCACACCGCACTCCATCTGCGCGACCAGGGCAACGATGTCACCGTGGCGGCACGCAACCCGCTCACCGACGACTCACCGGTACGCGACTTTCCCGTGCTGCTCGGCGACTACACCGAGCAGACGTTCACGGCCGCACAACTCGAACCGTTCGAGGGCATCGTCTTCGCGGCGGGACAGGACATCCGGCACATCGGCCGTGGCGTCGACGAGGCGGCGTTCTGGGAGAAGACGCAGTCCGGGGGAGTACCCCGGTTCGCGGCGCTGGCCAAGCGGGCCGGTGTCGCACGGTTCGTTCAGGTCGGCAGCTACTACCACCACCTGCGTCCCGACCTCGCGGACACGCTGCCCTACGTCGCGGCCAGGAAGGCGGCCGATGAGGGCGCCCGCGCGCTGGCCGACGACTCCTTCAACGTCTCGACCCTGAATCCGCCGAACATCCTCGGAGTGAGCCCCGGTGCGTCCGCCAAGCGCTACCGGCGGATGTTCTCCTGGGCCGCGGGCAACGAGCCGGCCATTCCGGACTTCGCGCCCGCGGGTGGAACGAACTACATGTCCGTGCGTTTACTCGCAGAGGCGATCTCGGGCGCGCTGCAGCGAGCAGAGTCGGGCAAGGCCTACCTGATCGGCGACCAGAATCTGACCTTCCGGGAGTACTTCCAGATGCTCGTCGACGCCTCGGGAGGCAATCGCACCATCGAGGAGCGGAATGAGGAACATCCACTCCTGCCCGACGGCTTCATCGTGCAGGGCCGCGGCAACGTCATCTCCTACGAACCGGCCGAGACCGCGCTGCTCGGCTACACGCTCGGCGACTGCGCGCGGGCCATCGGCGAGATGCACCAGATCGTGATGGCGGCCTCGGCAGACTGAGCATTCCGACCGATCCTGTTGCACAACAGAGGTATCCGAGTTTTTCCGCTCAGCGGTCGACGTTGCTTCACGGACCGTGGAGCGTGGATAGCGTCACGCGTGCAGTAGCCGTGCACAGAAACCTGTACACGTGACAACCTTTCGTACGAGGAGCAACACATGGGATCTTCACAGGAACAGCTCGGACAGCTCGGCACCGCTGCTGGGCTCATCGGGGGCGTCGGTGGCGTCCTCGCCGGCCTCGGTGCGGCGATCGGCCTGGCCGCGCTCGTCGGCGGCGGCGCGCTGTCCTAGTTCGCCACCCGAGCCGGAGGGCCGTCACCTTCGGCAGCCCTCATGACCGCGAGCTCAGCGGCTGCGTCGAGAACCTCTCGGCGCGGCCGCTGAGCCGTTTCTGCCGCGCTCGGAGTTCGCGCCCGAGTACCGCGATTTCTGTACGCGTGCACCGTGTTCCGAAACCAGGCCCACCTCCAGACCTGTGATCGTCGGCGAAAAGTGGCGGGATTCCTCCAGAGAGTGTGTCGTTCGCCGGCCGCAAGGGGCACGGCCGGGGCGTCTTGGTGCCGGGTCAGCTCGCAGGCTGGGCCGCGTCGGAATTGTGAGCGCGGTGCAGGATCGTGCCCACACCGCCGACCGTCATGCCGACCTCGTCCGCGATCTCGCGCAGTTTGAGGCCCCCGGCGCGCAACTCTAGCACCCGGCGGCGGCGCTCGGCGGCAAGGCACTATTCATCCCACCAATTTTCGGTAGGCAACCGCGGACATCGCCCCTACAGTCCCCGCAGTCGACCCGGCGCCAACACCTAGGTCATGCCCGCACACGCTCGAACCGAAAGGCCCCCATGCGTAGTACCCGCGCCCGCCGCGCCGTGATGATCGGCACCGCGGCACTCCTGCTGGTCGCGCCCTGCGCGACCCTCGCCCACGCACAACCCACCACACCGGCACTGCCCGAGGACCTGGTCGCCGCCATCCAGCGCGACCTCGGACTCAACGCCGACCAGTACCTCGACCGGGCGAAAACCGGGCAGGAACTGGCGAAGTTCGCCGACACGCTCCGCGGCAAGTTCCCCACTGCCTTCTCCGGGGCATGGCTCGATGCGGCCGGCACCCCGCTGGTCGGCCTGGCCGACGGACCGGACAAGGCCGCCGCCCGCACCGCCGTCGAGGCCGCCGGCTACAAGATCAAGGACCAACCGCGCAGCGAGCAAACCCTCAACGACCTGCTCGGCCAGCTCAACACCTGGATCAACCAGCTCCCCGCACCGCTGTCCGGTCTCGTCACCGGCGCCAAGATCAACACGGTCAAGAACGACATCGCGCTCGGTGTCCACGACATCGCCGCCGGCCAGGGCCTGCAACTGCCTGACTTCCTCAAGTTCGTACGCGTGGTCCAGGGACCGGCACCCAGCTCGCCCGAGCTGCCCGGGTTCGGCTCGCTCGGCTCGTCCGACCCGAAACCCACCGAACCCACCAATCCCACCGAACCGACCAAGTCGAGCACCACCACCCTCAACCCGGTCACCGGAGCCACCGTCGGCAAGCTCACCACCCTCACCGCGAAGATCAACCCCGCGGCAGCGGGCGGCACCGTCGAATTCGAGGACGATAAAAACAGCTACGAAGCCCAACCGGTCGGCGCCGACGGCACCGCCACCATGGAGTGGATCCCCGAGACCGCAGGCAAGGTGACCATCAAGGCCACCTTCTCCGGCCGCGACGGCGTCAAGGGATCCACCACTACCCAGGACGTCACCGTCGCCAAAGCCGACGGCAACCCCGTCACCACCACGATCACCCTCGAACCCATCAAGGGAGCGACCGTCGGTAAGGAGATCATGGTGAAGGCGAAGGTCAACAACCCCGCAGTAGCCGACGGCTCCGTCAACTTCAAGGACGGCGACATCGCCCTTGGCCCGAGATCGGTCGAAGACGACGGCACCGCCACCATCGAGTGGACCCCCACCACCGCGGGTCAGCGCACCATCACGGCCACCTTCTCCGGCTTCGACAGCGTCCCACTCGCCACCACCACCCAAAAGGTCACCGTCACAGGGGGCCCCAAGCCGCCGGCCGCCGACGCCATCATGGGTGGCGACCCCTACTACGCCACGGACGTCTGGGGCGAATCCCGCAACTGCACACTCGGTTTCAACGGCACCGACGGAGCAGGCAAAACGGTAGTCATCACCGCCGGCCACTGCGACGCGACCCCAGAAGCCGCGGGCGGAAAGGACGCCTCAATTGCATACATGAACGCCGACAACAGTCGCATCGGCACCTTCGCCAAGGCGGTAATCGGACCACTCGACCACGCGCTGATCAAGATCGACGACAACGTCGCAAAGCGCTTCCAGAACAGCTACGTTCGCGCCGGCGGCAAGGCCCCGGTCGCAATCACCGGCGTCGCCACCCCCATGTGGGGGATCCCGGTGTGCATTTCCGGCAGAACCACCGGCTACCACTGCGGCACCGTCTCAGATAGCGGCACCGCGCACGGACCAAACAATCGTTACTACGGCAAGTTCACCGCGCGCTTCTGTGGGTTGGGCGGCGACAGCGGTGGCGCCCTGATCACCGGCACCGAGGCACTGGGCATCGCGACCCAATCCAACATGTTCAACCAGGGGATGTGCGACAAGCTCGAAGTAGAAGAGGACATCAACGACAGCGACCGACCCTCCGTGTACTCGGTACCGGTCCTGGACGTCCTCACCGACAACCCCGGCCTGAAGATCCGCACCAACTAGTGGATTAGCAGACCACGCACAACGCTCGGCTGGGGTATCCCAGTCGAGCGTTGTGCGTGAGACGCCGCCCACGGGTGGGGCCGCCCTTCGCTCGACCGAGGGCTAGGTCAGGCGACCGGGAACCGGATAGCTGCGCGGCGAATCGGTCTCGAGCACACCCTTCACCGCCGCCTCGTCGATGGAGTCACGCAGTGCCGCGCAGGTGGGGATCCACTTGCTGTCCACTCCGAGCGCGGCCTGCCGCGCGAACTCGGGGCAGGACGATTCCGCGTCCGCCAGCCACTGGATGCTGGTGTGGGTCGGGCTGTACTTCTCCACCAACACCCGGTTCCCGCAGCTGGTGCAGCTCAGTTCCTGCATGGTCGCCTCGCCTCCTAGTTGGCGCCGGCGGCGTGCCGCGCACCGATGTAGCCGAACACCATTGCCGGACCGATGGTCGCGCCCGCACCGGCGTAGTCGTTGCCCATCACCGCGGCGGATGTGTTGCCGGTCGCGTAGAGGCCCTCGATGACGGCCCCGTCGGTGCGCAGCACCTGGGCCTTCTCGTTGTAGACCAGTCCACCCTTGGTACCGAGGTCACCGGCACGGGTGCGCAGGGCGTAGTAGGGACCCTGGTCCAGCACGTCGAGCGTGGGCTGCGGCAGCGTCGGGTCGCCGTAGTAGTTGTCGTAGGCACTGGCGCCCCGGTTGAAGTCCTCGTCCCGGCCGGCCCGCGCGAATCCGTTGTACCGCTGGACGGTCTCGGCGAGCGCGGCAACGGGGACATCGATCTTCGCCGCGAGCTCCTCGACGGTCTCGGCGGTCTGGATGAGTCCGCTCTCGAGCCAGGCCTTCGGGAACTTCTGGCCGGGCATGATGCCGCCGATCGGATACCGGTTCTTCGCCTTGTGGTCGAAGACGAACCAGGTGGGCTCGTGCCCGCCTGCCAGCTGATCGTGCACGAACGTCACGTACGGCGACGCCTCGTTCGTGAAGCGCTTGCCGTGCTGGTCGATGATGATCGAGCGCGGGATCGACCGCTCCGAGACCAGCACCTGGTTGATGCCGTCGGGGCGGCGGAAGGACGGCATCCACCAGGCGTCGTCCATGAGATCCACAGCGGCGCCGAGCTTCTCGCCCGCGACGATGCCGTCACCGGTGTTCTCGACCGCGGCCGCACTGAAGTTGTCCTTGCCACCCTCACGCAGGTAGCGCTTGCGCATCTCCTCGTTGTACTCGAAGCCACCGCTGGCGAGCAGCACGCCGCGGCGGGCGCGGATCCGCACCTGCGCGCCGTTGCGCTCGGCGACCACGCCGACCACCGATCCGGACTCGTCGGTGACAAGCGACTGCAGCGCGGTGTTCAGCCACAGCGGGACACCGGCGTCCTTGAGCGCCAGCCGCAGCCGGGCGATGAGCGCGCGGCCGAGGGTGTCCATGTTGCGGCGCAGCACGATGGCCTTGACCGCGCGGAGACCGGTGAGCAGCGCGGTCCACTTGGCCTTCCAGGTCCGCGTCACCATGTTCAGCTGCACGAAGTCCTTCGAGGTGATGAACAGCCCCGGGGGCGTAGCCAAGGCTGCCGGACGCAGCAGGTCCTCGTCCTCGCCGAGCTCCTTGAGGTTCACCGGGAGCGGCTCGATCGTGCGGCCGTTGGGGCGGCCACCCGGCTGCTCGGGGTGGTAGTCGGAGTAGCCCGTGCACCACTGGAACCGCATGTGCCTGCTCGAGGTCTCCAGGAACTCGAGGGTGCGGGGACCCTCGTCGATGAACGCATCGAGGTTCTCCGAGGGCACCCGGCCGCCGACGACGGCATCGAGATAGGTGCGCACGTCCGCGCGCGAGTCGCCGAGCCCCTCACGGACGAGCAGCGGGTTGTTGGGAACCCAGATGCCGCCACCGGACAGGGCGGTGGTGCCGCCGTACACGGCGGCCTTCTCGATGACGAGGGTGTCCATGCCCCTGTCGGCGGCGGCGAGTGCGCCGGTCAGGCCGCCGCAGCCGCTACCGACCACGAGGAAGTCGACCTCGTGGTCCCAGGATTGTTCGCTTGCAGGCATCGTTTTCTCTCTTGGTGGTGCTCAGCCGAAGCTGATGTCGTCCTGCGACCAGACGGCACGCATGCTGGTGATCCGCGCCTGATCGTCGAAGGTCATGACGTCGATCGGCTCGATGGTGATCGTCTGCTCGCCGGTGTCGGTGACCACGCGGAAGTGGAAGGCCGCGGTGTCGCCCGCGACCCGGACGTTGAGCAGCTCGGTCTTGACCTGCACCGCGTCCAGCGCGCTGTAGAACTTCTCGATGGCCTCGCGGCCGACCAGCGGTTCGGTGCCCACGGGGTCCTCGAGGGTGGCGTCGTCCGCGTACAGGGCGGCGACGTCGGCCGACGTTCCGCCTCCGACCGCGTCGAGGTACTTCGACACTGTCGAACGGATGTCGTCTGCTGAGGCCATGATCTCTCCCGGGCATGTGGGTACGGTGTGTACGTGTGACGGTAGCCACAACCATCCCCCGGCGGACCCCCGCATTCCCGGCCAGCGGGACGCCTCCGACAGGCGCGATGATGTCCGGTACGGTCCCTCGGTTATGACCGTCGGCGACATCACCCCCGACACGATTTGGGCGGTACTGTGCGAGTCCGCGCGGCGCCACCCCGATCGCGAGGCCGTCGTGGACGGACGGGAGCGGCTCAGCTACCAGCAGCTCGCGGCGTCCGCCTCCCAGGCGGGGACGGCGATGACCGCCGCGGGGATCCGGCACGGCGACCGCATCGCCCTGTGGGCGCCGAACTCCGCACGGTGGGCGGTGGTCGCGCTGGGCGCCCACTCCATCGGTGCGGTGGTGGTGCCGATCAACACCAGGGCACGCGGGGCCGAGGCCGCGCATCAACTGCGCACGACCCGCAGCCGAATGCTCTTCGTGGACGACGGCTTCCTCGGCACCGGCTACGCCGCGATGCTCCGGGCGGCCGCGGGAGAATCCGGCCCGGATCGCCCGGTCCTCGGCCTCCCGGACCTGGAACAGATCATCGACTTCCACCGCGAACCGGACCTGCACATCACCAGCTGGGCGCAGTTCCTCCGCGGCGCGACCACGCCGCGCCCCGTCGACCTGCGGGCACCCCGCCGGGTGGCTCCGCCCGGCACCGACGACGTCGCGTACATCATGTCGACGTCCGGTTCGACCGGTCGGGCCAAGGGCGTCGTGCTCCGGCACGGGCAACTCGTTCGCGTGTATCGGGCCCTGTCCGAGCGACTGGGGATCGGCCGCTGCGACCGGATCCTGGGGGTGACCCCGTTGTCGCATTCGTTCGGCCTCAACGCCGGCCTGCTGGCGGCGCTGGCCGCGGGCGGCTGCTACGTCGCCGTGGACGTGTTCGACCCGGCCACCGCGCTCACCCGGATCACGACCGAACGGATCACCGTGTTGTCCGGTCCGCCAACACTGTTCACCGACCTGATCGCCGCGTCACCCGAGGAGCGGCACCCGCAGGCGCACACCCCGCGGCTCGCGGTCACCGGCGCGACGACGGTGGCCGCCCCGCTGCTCGACCGCATCCGCCTGGTGCTCGGCATCCCCCTGATCGTCACCGGCTACGGGCTCACCGAGGCCAGCGGCACCGTGACCGCGAGATACCCCGAGCCGCAGACCGTCTCACTCGCCGCGCCGCCGCTGCCCGGGGTGGAGCTGCGCGTGGTCGACACCGAGGGGAACGCCGTTCCCGAGGGCACCGCCGGCGAGGTCCTGGTCCGTGGATACAACGTGATGACGGGCTATTTCGAGGACGAGGCGGCCACCGCCACGGCACTCGACGGCGACGGCTGGCTGCACACCGGCGACGTCGGGGTGCTCGAGGCCGGGGAACTGCGGATCATCGACAGGATCGGCGAGATGTTCATCGTCGGCGGCTTCAACGTGTATCCCTCCGAGGTGGAGCAGGTGCTGAGCCGGCACCCGGCGGTCGGCGAGGTCGCGGTCGTCGGGGTTCCCGACGACCGGCTGGGGGAGCGCGGGATCGCGTACGCGGTTCCGCGCCAAGGCCACAGCGTGACCGGTCAGCAGCTGGTCGAGCACTGTCGCGGTGCGCTCGCCGGCTACAAGGTGCCCTCCGAGGTGATCTTGCTCAGCGAGATGCCACGGATCGCCGCGGGGAAGCCGTCCCGGCTGGCCCTGCGCGAGTTGGCCCTACAGCGGCGGGCGGAGCATCGCGGGATGACGATGCCCGAGAAGTCCTGAGCGACAGGGCTACTCGCACAACGACGCCCCTCACCGAGGTGTCGGCGAGGGGCGTCGTCCTGTGAGTGCTCTAGCCGGCGAACCCGCCGAACCCGCCCTTGAAGAACAGCAGCGGCCTGCCGTCCGCATCCGCGGTCAGGTCGGTGATGCGGGCGAGCACGATGGTGTGGTCACCCGCGTCGTGCTCGAGCTCGACCGTGGCCTCGATCCGGGCGAGCGCGCCGCCGAGCGCCGGGGCACCGTTGCCCGCCGGGCTCCAGTCGATCTGGGCGAACTTGTCGCCGCCGCTCACCGCGAAGGTCGAGCACACGTCCTTCTGGTCGTGGGCGAGGATGTTGATGCACAGCGAGCCGGCCTCCCGCAGCAGCGGCCAGCTGGTGGAGGTCTTCGCGGGGCAGAACGAGATGTACGGCGGATCCAGCGACACCGACACCACCGACTGGCAGGCGAACCCGAGGGGTCGGTCGCCGTCGTGCGCGGCGATGACCGCGACCCCGGTGCAGAAGTGCCCCATCACCTTTTTCAGTGTGGCGGCGTCGGGAGCCGAGAGAGCGTCCTGCTCGGCGACGGCTGTGATCTCTGCGCTCATTGCGGTTCCTCCTGATGAAACGGGCAACGTCCAGAATCGCCACACCCTGTGCGCGGCGCCATCCCCGTTCCCGGTCAGTGGTAGCTTGCCCTGTCCAGGTCATCTGTCCAATTGTTAGGCTCCCCAGGTGGCACCGACCGAATCGGCCTCCGAGTCTGATCTACCCAACCTGCCCGCGACGAGCTGGGCTGTACTCGGCATGCTCGCGTTCGACGAGGAGCTGTCCGGCTACGAGCTCAAGAAGTGGGCCGACTGGAGCATCAAGTTCTTCTATTGGAGCCCGTCGTTCAGCCAGGTCTACACGGAGCTGAAGAAGCTCGAGAAGCACGGCTTCGTCACCTCCCGGGTGCAGCACGACAACGGCGTTCGCGGCCGCCGCCTCTACAAGATCACCGAGGCGGGCACCGCCGCGGTCGGGCGCTGGTCCAACGAGGCGCCGATCGACCCGCCCATCCTTAAACACGGTGTGATGCTTCGTATCTGGCTCGGACACCTGAACAAGCCGGAACGGCTCAAGGAAATCCTCCGCGAGCACATCGAGTACGTGTCGAAGATGGAGCGGCGCGCCGCGGCCGATGCCTCCGGCGCCGACAAGGAACCGGCATGGGCGTACTCCCAGATCGTGCTGCGGTGGGCCGAGCGGTACTACGCCGCCGAGCGCGATCTGGCCGAGCAGCTGATCGCCGACATCGACAAGGCCGACGCCGTCATCGCTCAGGTCAAGGACGGCGACGACGCCGGCTTCCCGAAGCCGACCCCCGGCGCCTGGCGCCAGGTGGAGGTCGAGACCGAGTCGGAGAACCCCGACCTGGAGTGAGCCCTAGCGGGCCCGGTCGAGGAGTTCCCGCAGATCCGCCCACGCCTGCTTCTGCGCGGTGCGCGCCAGGGCGAGCACCCCCATCGTCATGAACCCGTGAATCGCTCCGTCGTATCGGCGATGGTTCACCGGAACACCCTCGGCAGCAAGGGCATTCGCATAGGCGTCACCCTCCGAGCAGAGCGGGTCGCAGCCCGCGGTGACCACAACGGCAGGCGGTAGGCCGGCGAGCTCCGCGCGCAGGGGAGAGGCATGGGGGTGATCCCGGTCCTCGACCGCGACGTACTGGTCCCAGTACCACTGCATCGCGGCCCTGGTGTTGAAGTAACCGGTCGCGAACTCCCGGTAGGAATCGGTCTCGAAGTCCGCGGCGATCACCGGGTACAGCAGCAGCTGCGCCGCGAGGGCCGGGCCACCGCGGTCGCGGACGATGAGCGCGGTCACCGCGGCCAGGTTGCCACCGGCGCTGTCCCCGGCGACCACGATGCGGCCGGCGTCACCACCGAGCTCCTGCCCGTGCTCGGCCGCCCACGCCACCACGGCGTAGACGTCCTCGGCGGCTGCGGGCCACCGCGACTCCGGGGCCAGCCGGTAGTCGACCGACACCACGATCGCCCCGACACCGTTGGCCATCGACCGGCAGATCCCGTCGTGGGTGTCCAGATCGCAGAACACGAACCCGCCGCCGTGCGCGAACACGACGATCGGCACATCTGCGTCGGAGGTGACCGCGGGCCGGTAGATCCGGACCGGCAGGTCCGAGCCGGGTCCGGGAACCACGCGCAGGGCGACCTCCGCGACCGGCTCCGGCTGATCGGGCAGCACCAGCCTGGCTCGGATCGCGGCGCGCGCCTGCGCGCCTGCCATGGTCTCGACCTTCGGGAATCCGGCGTTCAGCGCGTCGAGGATCGCCGCCACCTCGGCGTCGACGCTCATGCGTACTGCAGATCGGTCGGCGCCGCCGCGGGGCGGGCGCGGTGAGCCGACGGCCCGCCGAGGATGGGACGCGGCTGCTGCTGCAGGGTCGGCTGGACCCGGACCGGGCCGCCCTCGATGTTGCGCCAGATTCCCAGCGCGGTCATCCGCACGGGTGCGGCGAGCCGGTGGTCGAGCTTCATCTGCGAGACCGGACCGCAGATCGAGACGGCCGCAACCGCCTCGCCGATGTTCCCGATCGGGGCCGCCACGCAGCCGAACCCGGGCAGGGACTCCTCGCGCTCGTAGGCGATGCCCTGCTCACGCACCTTGGCCAGCTCGGCGCGGAGCTGGGTCCCCGTGGAGATGGAGTACTTGGTCTTGCGGCTGAGGAGGTCGCCGTCGAGAGCCGCGAGCTGGGCCTCGCCCGCGAACCCGAGGATCGCCTTGCCGACGCCGGTGCAGTGCGCGGGGTAGCGGCCGCCGACCCGGGTCGGGATGGCCGCGGCCATCCGGCCACCGATCTTCTCGAGGTACACGACGTCGGGTCCGTCGAGGATCGCCAGGTGGACGACGTGGCCGGTCACCCGGTGCAGCTCGTGCAGGAACGGCAGCGCGGCCCGGTGCATCCGGTCCTGGTGCACCGCGAGGGAGCCCAGCTCGACCAGGCGCATGCCCAGCTCGTAGTCGCGACCCTGCCTGCGCAGCCAGCGGAGGTGGACGAGCCGCTCGAGCATCCGGTGCGCCGAGGAGCGCGGCAGCCCAGTGCGCCGGACCACCTGGGCGAGCGTCAGCCGGCCGGGTCCGTCGAAGGCATCCAAAACGAGCGAGACGCGATCGAGTACGGCGCTCGGAGTGCTGGCGTCGACCAAAGTTGTCATGGGGTCCTCCGGGAGTGCTTGGCGGCTGGCGCCGGGGTTGGTGCGCCGATCGGCTGGGGGTCCGACCGGGGTGTTTCGATTAGGAATATGACTATTGATAGCACGGGCTTGTGTCGGCTGTCACACACGACCGAGTGGTTCGTTTTCGGTCACGAGACGGCGAAGGGCCCCGGATCGATTGACTCGACCCGGGGCCCGGCGTACCTGACCTGCAGTTATTGACCGCTCAGTGGGATCATCCCTTGGCCGCGGATCGGCCCGCGCGACGCCCGAAAAAACTTCCGTCGCCCAGCGACGCACCGCTCGCGTAGCCGCCCGCGGAGACGCCGGCGGTGCACCGGCCTGCCGCGTACAGCCCCGGAATCGGCTCGCCGGAGACGTGCAGGACCTCCGATTCGACGCTGGTGCGCAGACCGCCGAGGGTGAACCCGCCGGTGAACCCGCGCAGGTCGATCGCGGCGACCGGCGACCCGATCGGCCTGACCCATTCGGACTTCTTGCCGAGCACCGGGTCCGCGCCCTTCACGGCATGCTTGTTGTAGACCTCGACGGTGGTCTGCAGGGTGCCCTCGGGCAACCCCATCTCCGCCTCGAGTTCCTCGACCGTCTCGCACACCCAGCTCGGCTGGTGCCGCAGGAACGGGGTGGCCGTCGGCGTGGCCAGCGCCTCCTCGTACGCGGCCTCGTCGATCACCAGGAACGACTGGTTCTGGTTCTCGATCAGCGTGGCCTGCCCGACCCGGCCGGGATAGGTGTCCTCGTTGATGTAGCGCTGACCTCGGCCGTTGACCAGGATCCCGCGGATGAACAGCTGCGGGTCGCAGAAGAACGCCACCTCGGTGGCGTCCATGTGCGCCAGATCGGCGCCGAGGGCCTGCGCCATCTGGATGGCCTTGCCGTCGTGCTCCTCGATGGAGGCGGCGGGCCTGCCCACCAGCCGCGGCGCGTACGCCTCGACCATCCGGTCGTTGTAGGCGAAGCTGCCGGTGGCGAGCACCACGCCGCGGCGCGCCCGGATGGTGATCTCCTTCCCGTACTGCGTCGCCACGACGCCGACCACCCGGCCGGACTCGTCGGTGACCAGGGTCTGCGCGCGGGTGTCGTACACGGACCGCACGCCGAGGGCCGCCGACGTGTCGGTGAGCGGCTTCATCAGCATGAAGCCGCCACCCTTCTCGCCGCCGGACTGCTTGTCCGCCATCTGCGGCACGTGCCCGCGCGGCGCGGGCGGGATGGTCGCGCTGAACGGGGCGGCGTTCTCGCCGCCGGTGTACTGCAGCCCGTCGTCGCCCGGCGGCTCCCAGCCCGGCTCGCCCCAGAAGCTCGCCTTGAACGGGACGCCGCACTCGACCAGCCAGTTGTAGTGGTCGACGCTGCCCTCGCAGTAGGCGTCGATCTTCTCGGCATCGACGCCGGGACCGAGGGCCTCGGTCATGAACGCCTTCATGTTCTCCGCGGAATCCTCGAAGCCGCACGCCTTCTGGAGCGGGGTGCCGCCGCCGAGATAGATGAATCCGCCTGCCATCGCGGCCGCGCCGCCCCAGCCGCCGGTGCGCTCGAGCACCAGCACGTCGGCGCCCTCCTGGGCCGCGGCCACGGCCGCGGACGCGCCCGCGACTCCGTAGCCGGCCACCACCACATCGGCCTCGTGGTCCCACTGTGTGATCTCGACGGCCGGCCGCGGCCGGACCGTCGTGGTGTTGCTGGTCATCGGGTTCCCTTCGTGAACGGGTCTGGATACACCTCGCGCGCGGTTCCAGTGCCGGCGAACGCAGGTGCGTACGCCGGCGGTGGAAACCGCGCGCGAAGGTGGGTGGGCTGTTGTTACATCGCCGCCAGGGGCTCGCTGCCGGACCAGTCGTGGCCCCAGTAGCTGTCGGCGGTGATCTCCTCCGCGGAGTAGTACTTCTCGTCTACCCGCATGCCCTCGGTTCCGAATTCGATGTCCCAGCCTCCGGGAGCGCGAACGTAGAACGAGACCATCTTGTCGTTGGTGTGCCTGCCCAGGGTCGAGGAGACCGAGAAGCCGTCCTTGACGACGCGGTCGAGCGCCTGGCCGACCGCATCGAGGGTGTCGACCTCGACCATGATGTGCACCAGGCCGGGGGCACCGCCGTGCGGGGCGGGGCACAGCGCCAGGCTGTGGTGGCGCTCGTTGACGCCCATGAAGCGCACCCGCATCGGGCCGAACTCCGGCGGAGCCGGGATCCGGAAGGCGCCGCGCGACAGGAAGCCGAGCACCTCGGTGTAGAAGGCGAAGGCGCCGTTGATGTCCATCACCGGCAGCACCACGTGGCCGAGACCCTGTGCGCCCGTGACGAACTTGGCACCGAACGGGGTGACGACCGGGCTGTGGTCGAGGACCGCGCCGTGGAAGATCTCGAGGGTGGCGCCGGTCGGATCCTGGAAGGTGATGACCTCCTCGACGCGGCGGGCGTCGGCCTCCTCCAGCGAGAGCGGCTTGACCGCGATGCCCGCGGCCTCGACGGCCTCCTGCACGCGAACCAGGGCGGCGTGGTCGCGCACCTCCCAGCCGATGGTGACGACCTCGTCGGTGTCGCCCGGCACGATGACGATGCGCGCGGCGCGCTCGTCCATCCGCAGGTAGATGGCGTTCTCGTCCGGACCGGAGCCCTCGGCGAAGCCGAGCACGTCGAAGGCGAACTTGCGCCAGCGCTCCATGTCGTTGGTCTGGACCTTGATGTAGCCCAAGCCCTTGATGTCAGTCATGTGATGTCCTTCTTGATGATTGAGGTGATGGACTGCGCTGCGTCAGATCATCGACTTGAGGTTGTCCGCCGGATCGAGACCGAGCGAGCTCACCGCGGAGGCGTGGTAGACGGTGCTGGGCACGTGGATGGCGTGGGCCAGGCCGGCATGCGCGTCACGCCAGTACCGCTGCAGCGGCTTGTCCATGCGCAGCGCGTTGCCGCCAGAGCGGGCGAAGATCTGGTCGACGGCACCGACCGCGCGCCAGGCGGCACGCACCTGGGTACGACGACCGGCGGCGCGGTCCTCGAAGGAGACCTCCTTGCCGGACTCGACGATGTCCCACATCTTGTCGACGTTCGCCAGCAGTTCCTGGCGGGCGGCGTTGATGTCCGCGGCGGCCTCGCCGATCGCGAAGAGCACGTACGGGTCGTCCTTGACCGCGGTGCCCTGCGCACCCACCCGGTCACGCTGGTAGTCGAGGTGCGCAGCCAGCGCGCCCTCGGCGATGCCGACGACCGCGGAGGAGATGCCGAG
The DNA here is from genome assembly GCF_000686785.1 of Rhodococcus sp. UNC363MFTsu5.1. Lineage (NCBI taxonomy): Bacteria > Bacillati > Actinomycetota > Actinomycetes > Mycobacteriales > Nocardiaceae > Rhodococcus > Rhodococcus sp. UNC363MFTsu5.1. The sequence continues at coordinate 80,024 of NZ_JMLO01000023.1, read as the reverse complement.
CGGGAACATGGTGGACCAGGGCATCCTGTACAGGGTCTCGGTCATGCCGGCGTTCTTCTGCGCGGTCCCGTTGATCACCTCGTCGCCGTCCATCACCCGGTAGGAGGGCACGAAGGCGTCCCGCACGATGATGTCCTTGGACCCGGTTCCCTTGAGGCCGACGACGTTCCAGGAATCCTCGACGATCTCGTAGTCTTTGCGCGGCAGGATCATGTGCAGCATCCGCGGCGGCAGCGCCATGTTGCCGTCCTTGTCGCCCTCCATGGCGCCGAGGAAGATCCAGTCACAGTGGTCGGTGCCGGAGGAGAACTGCCAGCGACCGTTGAAGATGTATCCGCCGTCGACCGGCTTGGCGATCCCGGTCGGGGCGTAGGGGGAGGCGACCCAGGTGTTGTCGTCCGCGCCCCAGATCTCCTCCTGCACCTTCGGGTCCGCGAAGGCCAGCTGCCACGGGTGCACACCGACGATGCCGCACACCCAGCCGGTGGCCGGGTCGAGCGAAGCCGCCTTCATCACGGTCTCGGAGAAGGCGCGCGGGTGCGACTCGAATCCGCCGTACTGCTTCGGCTGCAGCTGCTTGATCGGGCCTGCGGCCTTGAGCAGCTTCGCAGTCTCGTCGGGAAGCCGACCGATCCGCTCCGCCTCGGTCGCCTGGTCGCGGATCTGATCCGCGATCTCGAAGAGATTGTCGAGTGCCTTGTTGGTCATCGTGGTGTTCCTTCTTGTCTATCGGTACATCGTGGGCAGGTCGGGCGGATGGGTCAGGCGTTGGCCTGGACGGGGACGACGCCGTTGGCGATGTTCTCGGCGACCTCCGCCTCCCAGCTCTGCACGGCACGGTCGGTGTCGATCTCGAACTCGAAGCGCTTGGTCATGTCCTCGGTGACGTCCTCGACGTCGACGTAGAACTGCTTGTACCAGCGGCGCAGCTGGTAGACGGGGCCGTCCTCCTCGGACAGCAACGGGTTGTCGATGGGCGCCTTGTTCTTCCAGATCTTGACGTCCTGCTCGAAGCCCATCTCGACGCCCTCGGCGAACTGCTTCGCCATGCCCTCGGCCGCCTCGTCCGACATACCTTGGGGCTTCTTGACCATCGCGCCGTACTGCAGCACGAAGGAGTTCTCGTCGACCGGGTAGTGGCAGTTGACGAGCACCGTCTCGATCGTCATGCCCTGGGCATCACTCCACAGCCAGTCGAGCATGTAGGACGGGCCGAAGTACGAGGCGTCCGATCGGAGGGTGGAGTTCGGATCGTCGTAGCTGGTGCCGACGGAGATGTCGTGGCGCGGGGTCGACCGCATGTACTGGGTGGCGACGTGGCCCTCGAAGACGTTCTTGAAGAACCGCGGGAACGAGTAGTGGACGTAGAAGAAGTGCGCCATGTCCACGACGTTGTCGACGATCTCGCGGCAGTGCGAGCCCTCGATGAGCATGGAGTTCCAGGTCAAGGAGGTCCACTCGTCGGAACCGAAGCCCTCGATCTCGGGGATCGTCACGTCGTCGGTCGGCTTGCTGCCCTGCGGGTCGTGCCACACGTAGAGCTGACCGTTGCGCTCGAGCGTCGGCCAGCTGCGGGTGCGCGCGAGCGGGGGAACGCGGCGGGCGTAGGGGATGCCGCTGCACTTGCCGTTGCCGCCCCAACGCCAGTCGTGGAACGGGCAGGCGATGGAGTCGCCCTTGACGGTGCCCTGGGCGAGGTTGCCGCCCATGTGCCTGCAGAACGCGTCGAGCACGTTGAGCTTGCCGTCCGACTCCGACTGGAATACCACCAGCGAGGTGCCGAAGGCCTTGATCTCGTGCGGCTTTCCGTCCTGGAACGACTTCAGCAGACCAAGGCAGTGCCAACCACGGGCGAACCGGGTAGGGGCCGCCGCCGCCTCGATCATCCTGACCTCGTCGGCGTCGGACTTGGATTGCAGCGCCATCGCTACCTCTTCTCTCACGCTCGAGACAAACACGCCCGAGTCACGCACTGATGTGATGAGCCTCATAATTCGGGGCATCGGCATGCGAGTTCATGGGGCCTTCCCGCTGACCGGGACGATTTCGCCCCCGCCCAGCAAGCCGGTGCCCGCAGCCTCCCGATCAGCGGGAAGAGGACGCCGGCCGGGCCTCGCGCGGACCTACCGTCGCGGTATCCGAACTGATCGAAGGAGGTGCGGATCGATGATCACCACAACCGCAGCGAGCACGGTGGGGGCGCCGTTCACCTGCGTCACCGTCGACCTGGAGCGCGGCAAGATCCTCGAGTTCGCGGAGGCCACCCACTCCACCCACGCCGCGTACCGCGACGCCGAGCGCCCGGTGGTGCCGCCGACGTACCTGTGCGGAACCGATTCGATCGCGGGCGCCCACGACGTCCCGTCGGAACGCGACTGCCGTTTCTTCGGCGCACCGCCGCGCGCCGGTGACAAGCTGACCGTAACCGTGCGCGACGGCGAGCACGACCGGATCGCCGAGTACCGCGACGCCGACGGCCGGTTGATCGCCGACGCGTGGACGCAGGGCGCGGGCGGCGACACCGCGGTGGTCGGGCAGCTCGCCAACTACGCCACCGACTGGCTCGGTCCGGAGTCGGTGCGACGATTCCGCACCCGCCTGGTGACCGCGGTCGCGGCCGACGAGACGCTGTCGTGCTCCGGCGAGGTGGTGCAGGAGTACACCGCCGACGGGGAGTCGCGCGTCGACGTGGTCCTCACCGCCACCGGACAGGGTGGACAGGTCGCGGCCCGCGCCTGGGCCACCTTCGCCCGCGCCGCCTGACCGGCGGGGGCGTCGTCCCGCGTTCGCGCTATCCGAGCGCGCGCGGAGAACCGAGCCGGGCGGCGCCGGCCCCGACCTTGTTCAGCACCCATTCGAGCGGACCCCGCCCCAGGTAGCGCTGCCACAGCGTCGCGAAGACCAACGGCACCACCAGGAACCAGACCGGGAGCGCCCACGAGTAGGTGAACGATTCGCTGCGCAGCAACAGCGCCAGCGCGACGATGTGCCCGGCGTAGATCGTCAGCGGCATCGAGCCGAGCGCGGCCAGTGGCGTGAGAATGCGCGGGGCGATCCCACCCGCGAGCAGGCTCAGGCCGAGGACCGCGATCGCGATCCCACCCGAGCCGACTATCTCGAACACGGTTCCGCTGTGCGGCGAACTGGTGAGCATCCACTGCCAGGGGTCGGTGCCGACGACGCCGAAGCTCGAGGAACGGAGCATGAACGGCAGCATCTGCGCACCCTCGCCCGGCATCACCTCGTCCAGGTACGCCACCAGGGCGTTCCTCCCGCCGAACAGATTGAGCGCAACCCACGACCCGCCGAGCCCGAGCACGGCCAGCGCCGAGCCGACCGCGACAAGGACGGCCCCCGCCCGCTCGCGCCGCAGGCCCCAGCGGCCGATGGCCATGCCCGCCAACAGGAACGGCACCCACGTGAGCACCGGGTAGGCGCCCTCGAGCAGGACCACCGAGCCGAGGTGCCGGACGCCGTCGATCGAGGTGAGCATGTCGAACCGCGCGGTCTCACCGGCGACCCCGGGAGCCGCCATCCGCGACCGGATGGCGTAGGAGAGCAGCGGACCCGCGACGGCCGCGACGGCCGCGACGGCGGCCAGTTTCTGCCAGCTCAGCCGCAACAGCGGCAACGCGATCAGGAACAGCACCGCGTACGACGCGAGGATCACCATCGCCGGGGAGCCGAGCTGGGTGAGGACGAGGCCGAGGACGAACAGCGCGAGAGCGCGCGCGGCGATGGATCTGCGCGCGGCGCCCAGCCGCTCCGGGGGGCGGGTTCCGCCGGTGGTGAGCGCCAGCGACACCCCGGCCAGCACCGCGAAGAGGATGGCGGCACGGCCGCTGAGCGCGAAGTGGGCGAACTCGCCGATCTGTTCGGCGCTGGTGGTGTGCACGGCGATCATGCCGAGCACGGCGAGACCCCGCGCGACGTCCACGCCGACTATCCGGGGGAGCGAGCGGGGAGTGGGCGGGGCCTCGGCCTGGGACAAGATCTGGGTCATCGCGCACTTTCGGTCGCCTGGTGATGTACTGCGATCCGAAGGTATTGCGGCGACGGCCCCCTGTCGTCAGGCCTGGAGCTGATCCCGGGTCCGACCTGAGTATGACCTCCAGGCCGAACCCGGGCGGTCGGTCAGCTGGCGACCATGTCCTCCGGACCCCAGATCGCCTTCATGGAGGTGATCTTGGCGTCGTCGTCGAAGGTCATCACGTCGATGACCGAGATCTCGACCTTCTGCTCACCCATGTGGGTGGTGAGGCTGAAGTTGAAAGCGGCCGTGCCCGCCGCGATCTTCACGACGCCGAGCTCGGCGGTCTGCTCGAGCGGCTCGATGATGCCGTAGAACTCGCGGATCGACTCCTCAGTGGTCCGCGGGTCGGTGCCGACCGGATCCTCGACGGTGGCGCCGGGCGCGTACAGCGCCAGGACGTCGTCGACGGTGCCGCCCGCCACCGACTTCACGTAGCTCTCGATGGTGTTCAGGATGTCTTCGCGTGATGCCGCCATGTCGGTGCCCTTCGTTGTTAGAACCTGTTCTAGTCGCGAGGGTACCGGCGATGCCGACGGGATTCCATGGAACGAGGGGCCGCATCGAACCGGCACAGCGCCCGGTTCGTCCGGATTGGGTAACCACAGCTCACGATGTGGTAACCGTGGTCTCCGAAAGCTGTTCGGGCCGCGGCAATCCGGTGTTACCGTGCCGCGCATGCCTATCCAGCACGGGGGTTTCTGGGTACGAATGTGTGTGGCCGCCCTTGCGGTCACCGTCGCGGTCGGGGGTGGCACGTCGGTCGGCACCGCCGTCGCACAATCCACCGGCAGCGCCGGAGGTGAGGGGTCGATCGGCACCGGGTCGCTGACAGACGGCACCGCGTCGGACGGCACACCCTTGAACGGAACGACGCTGATCACCGGCTCTCTCGGGACCGGCTCCGCCGCGGGATCGCCGCTGGGGTCCGCGATTCCCGGCGTGGTCGGCTCGGTGATCCCGGGGCCGGATCTGGATCCGCCGCCCCTCGAGACGCTGCGCGCCGAGATGATGCCCAAACCGATCGGGGACCCGTTCTTCGATGTGTACCCGCCCGGCCTGCCGGGCATGACCAACGGCCAGGTCATCGAGACCCGCGACGTGACCCCGGCCGCAAGGGCGCTCCTGCGCGGGCCGGTGCGGGAGGTGCGCCAGATCAAGGTCAAGAGCACCGACTCGGCGGGCGCGCCCTCGTTCGCGACCGCGACTCTCGTCGTGCCTGCCACGCCATGGCCAGGCCCGGGACCGCGGCCGGTCCTGGTCAACAACGTGCCGATCAACGGGCTCGGGCGCAGCTGCACCCCTGGCCACACCCTCGGCAACGGGATCACGCCGACGGAGAACCTCCTCGAAATGCTCCGGCCCGTCACCACCAAGGCCGAGGAACGTGGCTACGCGGTACTCATCCCCGACCACGAGGGTCCCCGGATGGCGTACGCCGAACCCTTCGTCGCCGGGCACGCGATCCTCGACACCATCCGCGGCATGCGCGCGGTGTTCCCCGCCGAGTTCGGCGCCAGCAAGCTCGCCATGATGGGCTACTCCGGCGGTTCGATCGCGACGCACGGCGCGGTCAAGCTGATCGACTCGTACGCCCCCGAACTGGCCGGCGACATCGTCGGCGCCGCGCTCGGCGGCATACCCGCCGACTTCGAGATGCTCGGACGCACCATGAACGGCAACCTCGCCGGTGGACTGTTCCTCGCGGCGGTGTTCGGGATCACGAGGGAGAACCCCGAGATCCTCCCGCTGATCAACACTCTCGGCCAGCGGCTGAGCATCACGTCCATCAAGGACCAGTGCGCGAACACCCTCACCCTCGCCGGCGTCTTCGGGATACCGGCCGAGGCGCTCGCGAATGTGAAGCATGCGCTGGATTCGCCTGTCGCACACGACATCTACACGAAGATGAAGATGGCGGACCGTAAGTCCGGCACCCCGCTGTACATCTACAGCGGCGGTCAGGAGTTCTGGGTCCCGGCACTCGGCTCACGGAACCTGTACGACGAGCAGTGCGGCTACGGCGTGCGCGCGTTGTACCGGCAGGTACCAGGCGAACACATCATCGGCGAACTCACGGGGAACCCCGGGGCCTTCGACTGGGTCGACGCAAGGCTGCGCGGGGAACCGGCACCAACCGAGTGCTGAGGGGCTTCGCCCCTGTGCGCGGTTAGCGGGTCCAGGGACCCGTTAACCGCGCACGGACAGCGGAGCTGCCTATTTGACGATGTTGACCATCTTGCCCGGCACCACGATCACCTTGCGGGGCGCGTTGCCCTCGAGGAGGGCGACGATCTTCTCGTCGGCCAGTGCCGCTGCCTCGATGGACTCCGGGTCGGCGTCGGCGGCCACGGTGAGCCGGCTGCGCAGCTTGCCGTTGACCTGGATCGGGTACTCGACGGTGTCGTCGACCAGCCACTTGTCCTCGGCCAGCGGGAACGGGCCGTGCGCCAGCGAGGTCTCGTGCCCGAGCCGGGACCACAGCTCCTCGGCGAGGTGCGGGGCCAGCGGACCGAGCATCAACACCAGCGGCTCGACCGCCGACCGCGGCGCCCCGTTCGGGTACTCCTTGGTCAGGTGGTTGTTCAGCTCGATCAGCTTGGCCGCCGCGGTGTTGTCGCGCAGCGCGGCGTAGTCCGCGTTGACGCCGTCGATCGTCTTGTTCAGCGCGCGCAGGGTGTCGTCGGTCGGCACCTCGTCGGTGACCCGGAGCTCGCCGGTCTCCTCGTCGACGACCGTGCGCCAGACGCGCTGCAGGAACCGGTGCGACCCGACGACGTCCTTGGTCGCCCACGGACGTGAGGTGTCCAGCGGCCCCATCGACATCTCGTACACGCGCAGGGTGTCCGCGCCGTACTCCTCGCAGATCTCGTCCGGCGCAACGGAATTCTTCAGGGACTTGCCCATCTTGCCGTGCTCGCGGTGGACCGGCTCGTCGCCGTGGAAGTACTTGCCGTCGCGCTCGGTGACCTCCTCCGCGGGCACGTAGACGCCCCGGGAGTCGGTGTAGGCGTAGGCCTGGATGTAGCCCTGGTTGTAGAGACGGCGATACGGTTCGCTCGAGCTCACGTACCCGAGGTCGAAGAGCACCTTGTGCCAGAACCGCGAGTACAGCAGGTGCAGCACCGCGTGCTCGACGCCGCCCACGTACAGGTCGACGCCGCCCGGGTCGTTCGGGCCGTGCAGCTCGGGCCGCGGACCCATCCAGTACTGCTCGTTCTCCTTGGCGCAGAACTCGTCGTTGTTGGTCGGGTCGATGTAGCGCAGCTGGTACCAGGAGCTGCCGGCCCACTGCGGCATCACGTTGGTGTCGCGGTGGTAGCTCTGCAGCCCGTCGCCGAGATCGAGCTCGACGTTCACCCAGTCGGTGGCCTTCGCCAGCGGAGGGGAGGGCTCGGAGTTCTCGTCGTTCGGGTCGAAGGAGACCGGCGCGTAGTCCTCGACCTCCGGGAGTTCCACCGGCAGCATCGATTCCGGCAGCGGGTGCGCGACACCGTCCGCGCCGTAGACGATCGGGAAGGGCTCGCCCCAGTACCGCTGACGGGCGAACAGCCAGTCCCGCAGCTTGTACTGGATGGTGCCCTTGCCGGTGCCGTCCGCCTCCAGGCGCGCGGTGATGGCGGCCTTGGCCTCCGCGACGCCGAGGCCGTCCAGGTAGTCCGAGTTCACCAGCGGACCGTCGCCCGTGAAGGCGGCCTCGGTGATGTCGCCGCCCGCGATGACCTCGACGATGTCGAGGCCGAAGGTGGTCGCGAATTCCCAGTCGCGCTGGTCGTGCCCGGGCACCGCCATGATCGCGCCGGTGCCGTATCCGGTCAGCACGTAGTCCGCGATGAAGATCGGAAGCCGGTGCCCGTTAACGGGATTCACCGCATACTCGCCGAGGAAGACGCCGGTCTTCTCCTTGTTCTCCTGCCGCTCCAGGTCCGTCTTCGCGGCGATGGAGGCGCGGTAGGCGGCGACGGCCTCGGCCGGGGTGGCGGCGCCGCCGGTCCAGCGGGGATCCACGTCGTCGGCGTACGAGCCCGATGCCAGCCGATCGACCAGCTCGTGCTCGGGCGCGAGGGTGACGTAGGTGGCACCGAACAGGGTGTCGGGGCGGGTGGTGAAGACCTCGATCGCGACGTCGTCGACCGCGGGGTCGACGCCGAACCGGACCTGGGCGCCGTGCGAGCGTCCGATCCAGTTGCGCTGCATGGCCTTGACCTTGTCCGGCCAGTCCAGGAACTCGAGGTCGTCGACGAGGCGGTCCGAGTACGCGGTGATCCGCATCATCCACTGCTGCAGGTGCTTGCGGAACACCGGGAAGTTGCCGCGGTCGCTGCGGCCGTCCGCGGTGACCTCCTCGTTGGCCAGCACGGTGCCGAGCCCGGGGCACCAGTTGACCATCGAATCCGACCGGTAGACAAGGCGATACGAGTCGATCACCGCGCGGCGCTCACCCGCGTCGAGCGCGGACCAGGACCGGCCGTCAGGAGCGGTGCGGGCGCCGGACTCGAACTCCACCTCGAGCTCCGCGATGGGGCGGGCCCGCTTGAGGTCGGCGTCGTACCAGGCGTTGAAGATCTGCAGGAAGATCCACTGCGTCCAGTGGTAGAAGTCCACATCGGTGGTGGCCAGCGAGCGCCGCTCGTCGTGGCCGAGTCCGAGGCGGCGCAGCTGCCGCTTCATGTTCTCGATGTTCGACTCGGTGGTGGTGCGCGGGTGGGTTCCGGTCTGCACCGCGTACTGCTCGGCTGGCAGGCCGAAGGCGTCGTAGCCGAGGGTGTGCAGCACGTTGTGTCCGTGCATGCGGTGGTAGCGCGCGAACACGTCGGTGGCGATGTAGCCGAGCGGGTGCCCGACGTGCAGGCCGGAGCCGGAGGGGTACGGGAACATGTCCTGGACGAAGAGCTTGTCCGCGGGCAGCTCCCCGGCGAGGTCGCCGACCGGGTTCGGCGCGTTGAAGGTGCCGCGCTCGCTCCACAGCTCCTGCCACCGCCGCTCGATCCGACCCGCGAGCTCCGCGGTGTATCGGTGCTGAGGGGTGGCGTCGTCCGCTGGCTGCTGCACTGGCTCGGTCACGTGTTTCGCTATCTACTCTGCGCTGGGCTCGGTGTCTCAGCGCTGGTTCTCGGGCATGGATTACCGTCGACCAGCCTAAGGTGTCACCCGAATAGTCCCGGTCATCGGTCCCCGCCGTACCCTGGACCCGTGGTCATCGTCGCAACCGTGCTGTTCGTAGTCGCCCTCGCCATCGGCGTGGTGGCGGTCGCCGGGATCACCGGCCGGCTGCCGCGCAACCGCTGGGCCGGGGTCACCACCCCCGAGGCCCTCGCCAGCGACGACGCCTTCCGCCTCGCCAACCGCATCGCCGCGCCCACCATGGCCGCTGCCGCGTTGTTGCTGGTCATCGGCGGTGTCGGCGCCCTCGCCTTCGGCACGGCAGGCGGACTCCTCACCGTCGCCGTCGCCCTTGTCGCGGCCCTGGTCACCGCCGGGTACGGCGGATCCATGGGAGCAAGGGCCGCCGCCGCGGCCGCCCCGGCCGGGGGCTGCGGCCACGACTGCGGCTGCGGTAGCCCCGCCGAGCCGGAGTCCGCGGAGTTCGCCGACAACGCTGCCGACGCCGCGGCCGCCGCGGACTGCGGGATGGACTCCTGCGGTTCCTGCGCCCTCAAGGGCGCCTGCCTGCCCAGCTGAGCGGGTCCGCACGGGGGCGCCTGGTTGAATCGGCGCCCATGAGCAATTCCCGGACCTTCGATCCGGCCGGCGTCCTGTTCGGCATCGGTGTGCCCGTGCTCGCGGCCGCCGTCGGCCTCACGGTGACCCGACTCTGGTCCCCGCGCCTGCCCGACACCGTCGCCACGCACTGGGCCGGGAGTGGACCCGACGGCTTCAGCACGCCCGGGTCGCTGGCCGCGACCATGGTGATCGTGATCCTCCTCGTCGGGTGCGGCGCCAGCGCGATCGCCGCGCTCGCGGGCGCGCTGCTGATGATGCGTCGCGCGATGCTGATCGTCGGCCTGACCGTGGTCGGTCTGCTGCTCACCCTGTGGATCGCGCTGCTGGCCACGCAACTGGACCTCGCATCGGCCGTTGAAGAGGCGCTGCCGATGACGTGGATCGGGCTCGGGATCGTGGCGGGCGCCGCCGTCGGCATTCTCGGGGCGTCGATGCTGCGCGACCATCGCGAACGATCCGCTGCGACCCTGCCACCGGACCCGCGGCTGCCCCGCGGGCCGCTCGACCTGCCGATCACCGTGCGGCTCGGGCTCGGGCCCGCGACCACGGCCGTGCTGCTCGGGACCGGCACGGCGATCACCGGCCTGCTCTGCGCGCGGGCGGGCTCGTGGTGGCCGCTGGCGGTCTTCCTGCCGGTCTCCCTGCTGATGGTCGGGCTGCTGCGCTTCCGGGTCACCCTCGACGAGACGGGACTGTGGGTGCACAACATGGGCATGACCGCGGTCGGGTACGGGGTCGAGGAGCTGGTCGGGGCGAACGTCGAGGAGGTGAACCCGTCCAGGGACTTCGGCGGCTGGGGGCTGCGCCTCAAGGGCCGCGGCAACTACGGGGTGGTCACCACAACCGGGCCCGCGGTGGTCTTCACCGCGGCGAACGGGCAACGACTGACGGTGACCACGCCACGAGCCGAGGAGATGGCCGGCGCGCTGAACACCCTCGCGGACCGGCGGCTGGCCGACCGCTGACGCCCCAGCCGCGCCGGGGCGTCGACGGCTCAACTCCGACGCAGCCGTCGCTCGTTGGCCAGGATCGCGGCGGTCAGCGCCGCCTCCGGCTTGGAGGCAGGCCGGGACCGGCGCATCAGCACGAAGTCGGCGTCACCGGGGTCGGGGAGGGCGCCGTCGGGCAGCGGGACCAAGCCGTCCGGCAGCAGCGACTCCGAGTGCACGATGTACCCGAGCCCGGCGAGCACGGCCGCGCGCAGGCCGAGCAGGCTGTCGGTGACACAGGTGGTCCGCCACACCAGTCCGGCCCGCTCGAGTGCCTCCATCGCGGCGCGGCGGGTGATGCTCGGCGGCGGGTAGGTGACGAGCGGCACCGGCCCCTCCACCGGTTCCGCGCCGTGGGATCCGGCCCACACCAGGCGGTCGCGCCACACCAGCTCGCCGTGCTGCTCGCCCGGCCTGCGCATCCCGAACGCGATGTCGAGCTCGCCCGCAGCCAACTTGGCGCCGAGATTCTCGCTGAGACCGACGGTCAGCTCCAGGTCGATGCGCGGGTGGCTGCGCCGGAACTCGAGCAGCACCTCCGGCAGCTCGGCCGCGACCAGGTCGTCGGAGGCGCCGAAGCGCAGCACCCCGGACAGCTCGGACTCCGCGAAATAGCTCTCTGCCTGCTGCGACGCGTCCAGGATGGTGCGCGCGAAGCCAAGCATCGCCGACCCGTCCGCGGTCAGTTCCAGGTTGCGGGTGTCGCGCCGGAACAGCTCCCGGCCGATCGACTTCTCCAGCCGGGCCACGTGTCCGCTGACGGTGGACTGACGCAGGCCGAGCTGGTGCGCAGCCGCGGTGAACCCGCCGCAACGCTCCACGGCGAGAAAGCTGCGCAGCAGCACCGGATCGAGCATCAGCCATACTTATCACGATTTGCGATGCGAATTATCGTTGCGATCGACTTTCACGATATCTGAGCAGCGGATTACCGTTGCCGTTGTGAAGTTCTTGAGCAGGTTCTACATCGACGGGTTCATCCTGTCGATCATCGCGGTGGCCGTCGTGGCCAGCATCTTCCCGGCATCCGGCGGCGGGCAGACGGTGCTGGACTGGGCCACCAAGATCGCGATCGCGCTGCTGTTCCTGCTCTACGGCGCCCGGCTGCACCCGCGCGAGGCGCTCGAGGGGCTCAAACACTGGCGGCTGCACACCGTCGTACTGGCGTCCACTTACCTGCTGTTCCCGCTGATCGGGCTCGCGCTCCGCGTACTGGCACCCACGGTCCTGACCGACGAGCTGTACACCGGGGTGCTCTACATGTGCCTGGTGCCCTCGACGGTCCAGTCGTCCATCGCGTTCACCTCGATCGCCCGCGGCAACGTCGCGGGAGCGGTCGTCAGCGCGTCGTTCTCGAATCTGATCGGAGTGTTCGTCACCCCGCTGCTGGTGATCCTGCTGATGAACACCACCGGCGAGGCGACCGTCGACGCGTCCTCGATCGTCGACATCGTGGTGCAGCTGCTGCTGCCGTTCATCATCGGTCAGCTGATCCGGCCGTGGGTGACCGACTGGCTGCAGCGGCACGCCGCACCAACCAAGATCGTCGACCGCGGCTCGATCCTGCTGGTGGTGTACTCGGCGTTCAGCGCGGGCATGAACGAGCACGCGTGGGCCGGGCTCTCCGCCTGGCGGGTGCTGGCGCTGGTCGTGGTCTGCTGCGCGATCCTCGCGACGGTGCTCGGGGTGACGGCCTTCGCCGGGCGCGCGCTCGGGTTCTCGCTGCCGGACCGGATCGTGATCCTCTTCTGCGGGTCCAAGAAGTCGCTCGCGACCGGGCTGCCGATGGCCTCGGTGCTCTTCGCCGGGCAGCCGGTCGGCCTGATCGTGTTGCCGCTGATGATCTTCCATCAGATCCAGCTGATCGTCTGCGCCGCGCTGGCGCAGCGGTTCGCCCGCCGCCAGGACCAGGAGCCCGCGGCCTCTGCGCCGGGTCGGTGAACCGAGCGGGCCGGTCAGTTCCTGTCGACGTCGATCGGGTGCGTCGCGAGCAGAGCGAGGGGGAGGGGCTGGCGGCGCAGTACGTGCGCCCAGAGGTCGACCCGCGGCGGGCCGATCACGTCGGACGGCAACGCGGACAGCACGGTCCAGTCGTCGCGCTGCAACTCCGAGTCCAGCTGTCCCATCGTCCAGCCCGAGTACCCGGCGAAGACCCGCACGCCCTCGATGAGCGGGCCGACGGCTTCCGGATCGGAATCGAGGTCGACCATGACCACCCGGCCGTCCACCCGCCGCACCCCGGACACGCCGTCGATGTTCGCCCTGGTACGCAGCGTGGCCAGGCACAGCGCCGAGTCCCGCTTCACGGGGCCGCCGATGAACAGCGCCCGCGGGTTGGCGCACAGTTCCGTCCACTGGGGCAGCACCGTGTGCACCGCGGTCTCGCTCGGCCGGTTGATCACGACACCCAGGCTGCCCGCGTCGTTGTGCTCGATGACGTAGACGACGGTGCGACGGAAGGCCGGTTCGGTGAGCTCGGTCGAGGAGATCAGCAGACTGCCCGGGCGCACGATCGGTTCGGTCGGCGCCATCCGGTCCTCGGGTTCTTCTGCGTGGTCCACCGGACAATCATCGCACCGGCGGACGACACGCGTGCCGGGTAACGCGCCGCCTCACACCTGCGGGGCGAGCCCGACCATCTCGTCCAGCACGGACAGGTGGTGTTCGAACAGCGCCCGCGGGTCCGCGAAGGTGTCCGCCCCGTACTGACCGAACACCTCGAAGTTCACCGCGCCGAACAGCGAGGACCAGGCGAGCACACCCCGCGCCAGTGCCTCCTCTGGCAGCTCGAGCCTCATCTCGGCGCTGATCGCCCTCAGGTTCTCCCGCAACGGCTCTCCCATCGGGATCGTCTGCGGGACAACGAGTTCGCCGGAACGGCCGGCCTCGTCGAAGATCTTCACCAGCGTTCCGACCACGCGGGTGCCCGGCCCGGTGGTGCGCTCGGCCGGCGCCTGGTACCCCGGCACCGGACTGCCGAACAGCAGCCCGTAACACGCAGGCTCGGCCAGCGCCCAGTCCCGCACCGCGTGCCCGAGGGCGTGCAACCGGGCACGCGGATCGCCTGCGGGCGCGGACGCCACGGCAACGTCGACCGCGTCACCCAGCTCGGTGTACCCCTCCACGACCAGCAGGGTGAGCAGTTCGTCGCGACTCTTGACATACCGGTACACGGCCGACGAGACCACCCCGAGATCCCTTGCCACCGCCCGCAGCGACAGCGCCGCCGCCCCGTCCCTGGCCAGATGCACCCGGCCGATCCGGGTGATGTCGGCCAGGGTCTGCTCGCGTGCGCGTTCGCGCGGGGTTCCGGTCACCGCCCCAGCCTGACCGCTTCAGTGAGCACTGTCAACAAAAGAGAGCAGTGCTCTTGACATTCCCTCTGGGGCGGCGCATTCTTGTTTCGAGAGCAGTGCTCTCGAAGGCTGAAACCACACCCAGGAGTGATTGCGATGTCGACAGTGCAGGTAGTGACCGGCGCGGGGCCCGTCGGATGGACGGTCGCCGACCAGCTGGCGACGCAGGGACACCGGGTCCGCGTGCTGACCAGGTCCGGCTCCGGGCCCGAGCACCCCAATGTGGAACGGCTCCGCGTCGATGTCTCCGTGCCGGGCGCGCTGGACGCCGCGCTGGAGGGCGCCGCCGCGGTGTTCCACTGCACCCACGGCTCGGCCTACTCCGCCGAGGCCTGGCGGCGCGAGCTGCCCTCGACCGAGCGGGCCGTGCTCGACGCCGCGGGGCGGGCCGGGGCCGTCGTGGTGTTCCCGGAGAGTCTGTACTCCTACGGACAGGTCGACGGGCCCATCACCGAGGACACGCCGCGCGAGGCCCGCGACGGCAAGCTCGGCGTCCGCACCGAGCTGCTCCGCCAGCGCGAGGCCTCGGATACCGCCACCGTCAGCGTGGCCGCCTCCGACTTCTTCGGCCCCCGGGTGCTGATGGCACACGCGGGCGAACGAATGGTGCCGATCATCCTGGCGGGCAAGACCGTTCGCGTCATGGGCGACCTCGACACCCCGCACTCGTTCACCTACGTGCCCGACCTCGCCGCGGCCATGATCGGCGCTGCCGCCGACCCCTCGTTGTGGAACTCGGTCCTGCACGCACCGACCGGCCCCGCGATCACCCAGCGCGCCATGGTGCACGCCTACGCCGCTGCGGCGGGGGTGCCGGACCCGAAGACCGGCGTGCTCCCCGGCTGGCTGCTGCGCGGCGCCGGACTCGTGCACCGCGACAGCCGCGAACTGGCCGAGATGCTGTACCAGTTCGAGCGGCCGTTCGTGCTGGACTCGGGCCGCAGCGAGCGGCTGCTCGGGCTGGCGCCTACACCGCTGGCGGAGGCGGCCGCCGCCACCGTCGCGTGGTGGCGCGCACGGGAGCTCGCGCCCGCGCCGCGATAGGGTCACCTGGTGGTGAACTCGACGCCGGGAAGCGCGACGCCGGGGGAGCCGACGCCACCCGATCCGACCCCGACCGACCCGACGCGCGGGAACGGCGGACTGCGCGCCGCGCTGCGCCGGTCGCCCGGGCTCGGCCGACTCACCACCATCCGGTTCGCGAGCCAGTTCGGCGACGGGCTCTTCCAGGCCGCACTCGGCGGCGCGATCCTGTTCAATCCCGAACGGGAGACCGACCCCATCGCGATCGCCGCGGGGTTCGCGGTGCTGCTGCTGCCCTACTCGCTTGTCGGCCCCTTCGCGGGCGCCCTGCTCGACCGATGGGACCGGCGCGCGGTCCTGATGTGGGCGAACCTGCTGCGCGGCGGCCTGATCCTGGCCGCAGCGGCCGTGCTCGTGGCCGGCGGACCGCAAACCCCGTTGCTGCTGCTCGCGCTCGCCGCGGTCGGGGTCAGCCGGTTCGTGCTGGCCGGGGTCTCGGCGTCCCTTCCCCATGTGGTGCGCCAATCCTGGCTGGTGTCAACGAATTCCGTGCTCGCTACCGCGGGAGCCGGCGTCGCCGCCGCGGGGGCGGGGGCGGCGGTCGCGATCATCGGAGTGCTCGGCGAGGGGGACCGCGGCTCCGGCCTCGCGGTCGCCGTCGCCTCGGCCGGGTCCGCGATCGGCGCGCTCGCCGCGGCCGGCTTCGCCGCACACCGCCTCGGACCGACCGGCGATCTCACCGGCGCGGGTCCGACGGGCCTCGACGCCGTCCTGGCGGTGCTGGCCGGCCTACGCACCGGCGCCACCGCGGTGTGGCGCGCCCCCGGCGTCACCACCGCGATGATCGGAATCGGTGTGCACCGCATCGTGTTCGGGATCAACACTCTAATCATGGTGCTGGTCCTGCGGGACACCTCGACGGCGGGCGCGCTGCCGGGCGGGTTCGCCGGATTCGGGGTCGCGGTCGGCGCCGCGGCGGTGGGCATGCTGGTCGCCGCGGCCGTCACCCCGTTTCTCATCCCGCGCATCGGCAGGTCCCCGACCGTCGTGTGCGCACTCGTGTTCGCCACCGCCGTACAACTGGGGGTCATCTCCGTGCTCACCCAGCCGGTGTTGCTGATCGGCGCGTTCCTGCTCGGCCTCGCCGGCCAGACCATCAAGCTCACCGGGGACGCGGCGATGCAGATCGACATCGACGACGCCCGGCGCGGGCAGGTGTTCGCGTTGCAGGACACCGTGTTCAACATGGCGTTCATCGGCGCGCTCGCGGCCGCGGCGACGGTGATCGCCCCCGACGGGCGCTCACCGGGACTCGTCTTCGCCGGGGCGGCGGCGTACGGGCTCGGCCTGGCGGCGGTGGCGGCGAACTCGCTGCGCCGGGCGCCGCGCTGAGCACCCGCCCCGCCCCGCGCACGATCAGCCGGGACCACGGTCGACGGTGTCCAGTCGGCCGTCGCCGTCCGTATCGGACAGCGTCACGTCCGCCGCCCCGTCGGACCGCTCGTCGACCTCGACCGCGGCATAGGGGCCTGCCCGTCCCGCCCGCACCAGTGTGACGTCGACCAGCGAATCCCCGTCGGTGTCGATCACCGCGACGTCCGGGGCGCCATCGAGGTCGAGGTCGACCTCCACCGGCCGCCCGTCCTCGCCGCCCTGCACCGTCCGCTCCACGCCCCCCGCGTCCGTCCAGCGCAGCTCGTGCCCGGCCTCGGCGGCAGGCGGCGGGACCTCCAGATCCCAGACCCCGGCGCCCGAGGCGTCCTCGAAGTACCGGCCCTCCTCGCCCACGTCCAGCACCGAACGATCCGCACCGCCGTCCCCGTCGCTGTCCCACATCGCGTCGTCGAACAGGCCGTCGCCGTCGAAGTCGAGTCTCACCGCGTCCGGCGCCCCGATGCCGCCGAGGTCCAGGTCCGCCTCGGACACCCAGTCCCGCGGCGCCCCCTCACCGGTACCGAACGAGTACTCCACCAGTCCCATACGTGTTGGACGCGATAGCGGCGACGCCGGTTCCGACCGCCCGACACGGCGGGTATTCGGGCCCTACCTCCGAGCTTCGAGCGCGTCCAGGATCAGGTCCAGGCCATAGCCGAACTCGCTCGTGTGGTCGTAGCCCGGCTGCAGGGCGTGGTCGACGATCATCTCGGTGAGGTAGGGCAACTCGGCCGCGGGCAGCTGCTCGAGGATGCTGCCCGCCACCTCCACGACGTCGTGTGGCGTCGTCACCGGCAGGTTCGCCTCCTGGAGGACGAACCCACCGATATAGCTGTCGACGAGCGAGACGGCGTGCGCGGCCATCGGCAGCGGGAACCCCGCCTCCCGGAGAACACCGAGGACGGCATCGTGGTGACGCAGCGTCGCGGGCCCCGGGTTGCGACGGGAGTCCATGAGGCCGAGGGCCCAACTGTGCCGCGACAGGACCGTGCGCGCCGAGCGAGCGCGTGCCCGGATCGCGTCACGCCAGTCGTCGCACCCGGTGTCGGGCAGCTCGATCGCCGCGAACACCGCGTCGACCACACCGTCGAGGATCGCGTCCTTGTTCGGTACGTGGTGGTAGAGCGACATCGCCTCCACGCCGAGCTCCTGCGCCACCCGGCGCATCGTGATCGCTTCCACGCCACCGCGATCCGCGACCCGGATCGCGGCTTCCAACACGCGATCTCGACTGAGTGATGGCCGTGGCGGTGGTGACAAGGGGGCTCCTGGCTGCGGGTCGGTGTTGACAAGCTTACAGGCGTAAGTCAGCCTTACGTCTGTAAGTTCTCTCGGCCGGTGACGAGCCCGAGTCGGGCGAGGAAAGGAGATTCCGATGCCCATGCCGAGGTGGTGGGGCCACATCAACAAGCGGGTGTTCAACCCGCGCGCGATCGCGGGCGGGAAGTGGCCGGTGCTGACCCACGTCGGTCGCACCTCCGGCGCCACGTATCGCACGCCGCTCGATGCGTATCCCGTCGACGGCGGCTACCTGTTCGTTCTGGTGTACGGGTCAGGCTCGGACTGGGTACGCAACGTCCTGGCGTCCGACAGCGCGCGACTCCTCGTCGACGGACGGGAGGTGGAACTCGCCGCCCCACGCCTGGTCGGGGAATCCGAGGCTTTCGAGGCACTCTCCGATGACGTGGCACGCCCGCCCAAGCTGCTCCGCATCAGCGAGTTCCTCCGCATGGACCTGGTCTCGGGCTGAGCCGATCAGGGCAGGCCGGTGAGGAAGTCCCGCTGGGCGTCGAGGTAGCCGGGAACGAAGACGTGGCGCGGCGCGAACGTCCCGACCAGGACTCCCCACAGGTCCGATTGCTCGACGCTGGACCGGGCGAGGGTGTGCGCGGCGCCCGGAAAGCGCACCGTGGTGAGCCGGCCGCCGAGCAGACGGGTGTAGGCGCGCTGGGTGTCGTCGACATCGACATTGCGGTCCTCCTCGCCGAGGACGAGCAGCACCGGGATGCCCCTGCGCCCGAGTTCCCCGAGTGCGGCCGTCGCGTCGGCGGTGTGGTTGCGCACGACGAAGCCCCAGCGGTCGCGGTCCATGGGCTCGTCGTCGGTCGACGCCTCGCGGTACTCCTCGTAGGTGGCGCCCCGATTCAGCAGGGCCCGGACCGCGTCGCTCTCGGCGATCGCGGCCTGTCGTTCGGCCTCGCCCGCACCGGCGGCGTCGAGTTCGGACAGCAGGTTGTACCGGCCCTGATCGAGCCAGTTGATCGCGGGCGACACGGCGATGACGAAGGACACCTCGGGCCGGTCGGCGGCGACCTCGGGCAGGACCCAGCCGCCCTGGCTCGCCCCCCAGAGGCCGATGCGCCGCGGGTCGATCTCGGGGCGATCGAGTGCCCAGTCGATCAAGGTCTCGGCCTCGACCGCTCGATCATGGAGGGACTGTTCGAGCCAATTTCCCTGGGAGCCACCGACTCCGGGCTTGCTCACGGACAGCGACGCGTAGCCCGCCGCTGCCAGGGCCTCCCAGATGGGCCGATAGAACCCCTCGCTGGTCGCCTCCACCGGCCCGTCCCCGTGCACGAAGACGACGAGCCCGACCGGCCCCTTCGCGTCGCGGGGGAGGGCGAGGACGCCGCGGAGCCGGCCCGCGGCGGTGGTGATCGTCACCCCCTCCTCCCGGAGCGCGTAGCTGTTGCCCGCGACCAGCGCCAGCACGCCGATCAGCGCGAGGACCAGGAGCGTCGCGAGGCCGCCGACCCCGCGGCGAAGCCATCGACGCCGGGGCTGCCGCGGCGCGTCAGTCGCCATGACGCCGCCACGGCGGGATGCCCGCGATGGTGATCGCACGCAGCGCCCACTCCGCGGGACCGTACCTGTGCCCGCGCAGCCACCAGCGGCTGAGCACGAGCTGGGCCGCGAAGATCACCGGCACCGCGGCGAGGACCGCGAGCGGCGGGAGCCGGTCGATCAGGCCGAACCCGTAGCCGGTGAACAGCACGCCGAGCACCAGCGACTGGAGCAGGTAGTTCGTGAGCGCGATCGTGCCCATCGGGGCCAACGCCGACTCGATCCGCGTGCCCTGGCCCTTGCGGAACAGCATCACCCCTGCCACCACGTAAGCCGCGGTGAGCAGCGGCGCCGTCAGCTGCCCGAGCCCGAACGCGAAGACCTCGACTCCGCCACCCGGCGCGTAAGCCGCGGCCAGCGCGTAGGCGAGCGCGCCGATCAGCCCGACCGGCAACCCGAAGATCAGGATCCGGCGCATCAACGGCCGAAAGCGGGCCGGGTCCGCGAACGCCTGCACCCGGCCCGCGGCGAATCCGAAGAAGAACATGGCCATCGCGCTCGGGGCTTGCAGGGCCACCAGGGCGGCGACGGTCTCCGGCAGGTGCCCGGAATGGAAGCCGAGGGTCGCGGCCGCGTCACCGCCGAAGGCCGTCAGCTTGGCCGCCGCATCCGACGCGGCGACGCCGTCGCCCCCGCCCTCCGCGAGCGTCAGCAGCCCGAGGAGCATCCACACCACGCCGACCGCGACCACCAGTCCGATGCCGATCTGCACGGCCCGACGGGGCGCGATGTGCCTGCACGCCAACAGGATCAGGCCGAGAATCGCGTAGGTGGACAGGATCTCGCCGTAGTAGAGGACGGCCCCGTGCACCAGGCCGATGGCGAGCAGGCCGCTCTGCCGACGCAGCATCCGCGGGATGAACCCCGTTCCTGCTCGCTCGGCCGCCGCCATCTGCAGCGTGAAGCTGTAGCCGAACAGGAACGAGAACAGCAGGTAGAACTTGGTCTCGAAAAGCAGCGAGACCGCGAACCGGACGGCGTGATCGAGCCCGGAATCGAACGCCGGGTTCGATGCCGGCGACGCGTAGTACGGATCGGCGAACGCCCAGATGTTGACGACAAGGATGCCGAGCAGCGCGAACCCGCGCAGCGCATCGACATTGCGGAGCCGACCTGCCGCGACCGGCGCGGAAGCGGTGTCGGCCTGCGCGGTCACACCGCACCACCCGCGAGGAGCTCGGTGACGATCCGGCGCAGAATCGGCGCCTGGGCCGGGGGGTCGAAGTCCGGGTCGGCGGCCACGCGGGCGAACATGCCGTCGACCAGCGCGGCCAGCCAGGTCGCGGCGTGCTCCGGGGTGAGATCCGTGGACAGCTGACCGGCCTGTCCGGCCCGTTCCACCAGCGTCGCCAGCCCGCGGCGGAAGGTGAGGTCGTTCGCCTTGAACCGGGCGGCGACCTCCTCGTCGCGATGGGCGACGGCCGAGATCTCCAGCGCGAGTCCCGAATACACCGGATCGCCCGCGAGCACACAGATCTCGTCGAGGAGCGACAGCAGCCCGGCCAGCGGATCGCTGGCCTGCGCGAGATCGGTCATCGCCTCGCCCGTCTGCTCGCCGTCGCGTTCGACGAGGGCGAGCAGCACGGCGTGCTTGGTGGGGAAGTAGTGGAAGAGATTGCCCGAGCTCATGCCCGCACCCGAACAGATGTCCGCCGTTCTGGTGGCGCTGTAGCCGCGCTCGGCGAAACACCGTGCCGCGGCGTCCATCAGGGCGGTCCGCTTGGCCGCCCTGGCGGCGACGTCGACTGTGCGCATCCGGCCTCCTCGTTCTCAGGATGTCCAATAATATATTGAGTGGTCACTTAATCAATCTTTCCAGGAGTCGTTGCGCACTGCTAAGTTCATATCGACGATCGTGGCGGCCGTCCGGGGGGCGGTGGGCGATCGGGAATGCCAAAGGGGGCTTCGTGATCCATCGTCTGAGCGCACCACTGCTGGCGCTCGTCCTCGCCGCATCCGGCTCGGTGCTCACCGCGGCGCCCGCGACGGCGGCGCCCGCGCCCACCAACGCCTGCGGGGAAACCGGCTTCGACCCCTCCGCGAAGGCCGAGTCCGCGGAGCTTCCCGGCATCGACATCAAGGTGCCCTGGCCCCAACTGGTCCCGGTCCCCGTTCCCGACCCGCCGCAGGATCAGACCCGCATCCCACAGGCCCCGCTGCCCGCGGATCCGTGCGCCGATCCCTGCCCGGACCTCACCGACACCGCGCCCGAGCAACCCGAGTCCGGTTCGGCTGGCTCGTGGGGGTCCGCGTCGTCCGAGTCCGGTTCGTCGTCCTCGGGTTCGGGGGCGTGGGGATCGTCGATACCGCGATTCTCCATCGCCCCCGACCCCGAGCCGATCCCCATCCCGATCCCCGGGCCCGGCGTGCCGCTGCCCCCGCCGCCGGTCCCGCAGTCGCCGCCCGTCGAGCCGGGACCGGTCGACACCGCCGCGGCGGCGCCGAAGGTCGGCGAGGTGACCCTGGTGGCCCAGCTCACCGGCCCCGGTTCCATCAACCGCACCGACAAGCGGTGGCAGGTCAACGGAACCGACCTCGGCATCATGTGGGAGAGCAAGCCGGGCGAGGTGGCCATCGCGTTCGGCGACACCTTCGGTAGGGGCTGGACGCCGCCCGGCGCAAACGGTCAGGACTGGCGCTCGAATGTGCTGGGGCACAGCACCGACCGCGACCTCTCCGACGGCCTGACCCTCGACTCCATGGTGCAGGACAGCCGCTGCCACGCCGCCGAACTGCTCGGCAGCCGCAAGGTCAAGAACTGGGAGACCACGACCATCCCCACCTCCGGCTTCGCCATCGGCGACCGGCAGTACATGAGCTACATGTCGGTCCGACGTTGGAGCATGGTCCCCGGCATGTGGTACACGAACCACGGCGGCATCGCCTACTCGGACGACAACGGCCAGACCTGGACCAAGGATCCGTATGCCAAGTGGGAGAACATCTTCGGGATGAACCAGTTCCAGGTCGCGAGCATGGTCCCAGCCGGCGACCACGTCTACATGTTCGGCACCCCGAACGGACGGCTCGGCACCATCGCGCTCGCGCGGGTGGCCAGGGACCAGGTGCTCAACAAGTCGGCCTACCAATATTGGGTCGACGGGACCTGGACCCCGGTCGGCGAGCACTCGCCGACCCCGGTCCTCAACGGTGTGGCCGCGGAGCTGTCGGTGCGCTACGACGAGTCCCGCGGCCTGTGGCAGATGAGCTACCTGGACGCACCGGCCGGAACGATCGTGCTGCGCCAGGCGACGAGCCCGCAGGGCGCGTGGTCCGCCGGCATCCCGATGGTGCGCAGCGCCGACTACCCGAAGCTGTACGGCGGCTTCCTGCATCCGTGGTCCACCGCGGACGAGGTGTACTTCACCATCTCCGAGTGGGACAGCTACAACGTCTATCTCATGCGCGCGACGCTGCGCTGAGGCCTATCGTTGCCAATCATGGGCACCGGATGGTCGTTGTCGTCGATCACCACCTCCTGGGTGGACCCGGTGGCGACGCTCGGCGCGGGCACGATGACGGCGCTGGTCCCCGACAGCGTGATGACCGCGCTCAGCCTCGGTATCGCGCGGCGGTACGTCGGGCGGGAGGTCACCGTCACCCTGCAGGGCGTGCCGGTCACGGCCCGGCTCGGATCGTTTCGCGTGCGACGTCAGGGGGCCCACTTCGAGTCACGGGCCCGGCTCACGGGCATCGACTGGGGCGGGCACACCCTCGAGGAGGTGACGGCCGTCGCCAACGGGGTTCGGCTGGTGCCCGGCGCGCCGACCCGGGTCCGGACCGCCCAGATCGATCTCGAGGGCCGCATCGCGCTGTCGGCACTGTTGGCGCAGGTCAACCGCCGTGGCCTCGACTGGACGCTGCACGCCGAGGAATCCGGCCTGATCCGCGCTGAGCACCGGCACCGCCGACTGACCGCCGTCGTCGATGCCTCGGTCGCCGACGACGTGCTGCGCATCGAGGTCATCCAGGCCCGCTGGCGGGGGCTCCCGGTTCCCGGGCGCTACCTGCCCGCACCGGTCATCCCGTTGCCGCCGCTGCCCAACGACGCCAGGAATGTCCGCGCAACCCGCGACGGCCACGTCGTCCGCTTCACCCTCGAGATCCCGACGCTGAGCAGCTCGTTCGATCTGACGCAGCTGCTCCGGCTGATCGGGTAGCGGCTACTTCTGCTGTGCCCACCACGCGAGCAGCTCGGCCTCGGCCTCTTCCGGGCTGAGCGGGCCGCGGTCAAGGCGCAGTTCCTTCAGGAAGGTCCATGCCTTGCCGACCTCGGGCCCGGCGGGGATGTCGAGCAGCTTCATGATCGCGTTGCCGTCGAGGTCGGGCCGGACCCGGCCCAGGTCCTCCTGCTCGGCGATCCGCGCGATCCGCTGCTCGAGGTCGTCGTAGGTGGCCTGCAGCTTCGCCGCCCGGCGCTTGTTCCTGGTGGTGCAGTCCGCGCGGACGAGCTTGTGCAGGCGCGGCAACAGTTCACCGGCGTCGGTGACGTAGCGACGGACCGCGGAATCGGTCCACTGCCCCTCGCCGTAGCCGTGGAAGCGCAGGTGCAGGAACACCAGCTGGCCGACATCGTCGATCATCTGCTTGGAGTACTTGAGCGCCCGCATCCGCTTGCGCACCATCTTCGCCCCGACCACCTCGTGGTGGTGGAAGCTGACCCCGCCCGCGGGCTCGTTGCGCTTGGTGTCCGGCTTGCCGATGTCGTGCAGCAGCGCGGCCCAGCGCAGCACGAGGTCCGGATCGCCGTCCTCGAGGTCGATCGCCTGCTGCAGCACGGTCAGCGAATGCTGGTAGACGTCCTTGTGCTGGTGGTGCTCGTCGATCTCCAGCTTCATCTTCGGAATCTCGGGGATGACCCGGGCCGCCAGCCCGGTCTCGCACATCACGTTGATGCCGTCGATCGGATACTCGCCGAGGATCAGCTTGTCCAGCTCGGCGCGCACCCGCTCGGCCGTGATCCGGTCGATCTGTCCGGCCATCTCGACGATCGCCTGGTGCACCCGGGGGGCGAGGGCGAAGCCGAGCTGGGAGACGAACCGGGCGGCCCGCAGCATGCGGAGGGGGTCGTCGTTGAACGAGATCTCCGGCGCGGCCGGGGTGTCGAGCACCCCGCCGAGCAGTGCGTCCATGCCACCGAGCGGATCGGTGAACTCCTGCGAGCCGTCCGCGCCGATGCGGACCGCCATCGCGTTCACGGTGAAGTCGCGACGGACCAGGTCCTCCTCGAGGCTGGTGCCGTACACGACCTCCGGATTCCTGGTGACCCCGTCGTAGGCATCGGTGCGGAAGGTGGTGATCTCGATCTGCTGATCACCCTTGGCGGCACTGATCGTCCCGAAGGCGATGCCGGTGTCCCACTGGTTGTCGGCCCAGCCCTTGAGGATCGCCTGCACCTGCTCCGGCCGCGCGTCGGTGGTGAAGTCCAGGTCGGTGCCCAGCCTGCCGAGCACCGCGTCCCGCACGCTGCCACCCACCAGGTACAGCTCGTGCCCGGCGGCGGCGAACCGCGCGCCGAGCGGGGTCAGCACATCCGCGAGACCCCGCAGGGTCGCGTCGGCAGCCGTGAGCAGTCGGGCGCGTCGATCGGCGTCGGGAGTAGGGGAAACCACGAGTACGCAGCTTACCGACGCGCAGGGGACGGGTTACCGCTCGGCCGGTGTGGGATTCGGGGCAGGTCCCGCTGGGCAACTAGTATTGATTGGGTGTCTGCTGCCGAACGTGCGAATCGCAGTCGCCGCAACCCGCGGCGACGAAGCGGGCACGGCGACCGCGCAAACACGCGCATGCGTACGGTCCGCGAAACGTCGGCCGGCGGACTCGTCGTCGACGGTCTCGACGGCCCCCGCGACAAGCAGTGCGCCGCGCTGATCGGCCGGACCGACCGGCGGGGACGGCTGCTCTGGTCGCTGCCCAAGGGTCACATCGAACAGGGCGAGACCGCCGAGCAGACGGCGATGCGTGAGGTGGCCGAGGAGACCGGGATCCAGGGCACCGTGCTCGCCGAACTCGGCAGCATCGACTACTGGTTCGTCACCGAGGGCAGGCGTGTCCACAAGACCGTGCACCACTACCTGCTCCGGTTCCAGGGCGGTGAGCTCTCCGACGCCGACGTCGAGGTGACCGAGGTGGCGTGGGTTCCGTTGGCCGAGTTGGAGTCCCGGCTCGCCTATGCAGACGAACGCCGACTCGCCGGAGTCGCGGGAGAGCTGATCGACCAGATGGCGTCCGCCCCCAGTGAAGCGACCCGAGAGAACGGATGAGGGCCACCCTGCGTCGCTTAGCTGTGACGACCCTGTCCGCCTTGGCGTTGGCCGCCGCCCCGATGGGCGCCGCGGTGGCCGCAGCGGAGCCCGCGCAGCGACCCGACACCGTCAGCGCGGTGGCCGCGGCCATGAACCCGACCTCCCCGGGTCTGCGGGCGAACACCGACGAGCGCGAGTTCGTGAGCCTGACGGTCGACAAGGTGACCCCGACCGCCGTCACCACCTCGAGCGAACCGTTCGTCACGGTCACCGGGTCGGTCCGCAACGTGGGCGACCGGGCGGTCCACGACGTGAAGGTCCGGCTCCAGAGCGGACCGGCCATCTCCGAGTCCGAGCAGCTCAGGTCCATGCTCACCGCCGACCAAGAGGCCTACGACACGGTCGGGGAGTTCACCACCGTCACCGAGAAGCTGCAGGTGGGGCAGTCCAGCCGGTTCACCCTGGCGATGCCGCTGCGGTCGGCCTCCTCGGTGTCGCTCGGCATCACGGCGCCCGGGGTGTACCCGCTGCTGGTCAACGTCAACGGCACACCCGAGTACGGCGGCCAGGCCCGCCTCGACGACGCCCGATTCCTGCTGCCGGTGCTCGGGCTCCCGCGCGACCCCAGCATCCGCGGCGCCGATCGCCCCGAAGGGGCGGCCGTTCCGCCGCGTATCACCGACCCGCTCGCCGTCACCCTGATGTGGCCGTTCGCCGACAAGCCCCGGCTCGCGTCCGGCATCCCGGGGTCCTCGGACGAGAAGGTGCGACTGGTCGACGACGAGCTGGCCGACTCGGTGGCGGACGGCGGCCGGCTCGAGCAACTGCTCGCCGCCGTCGAGTTCGCCACCGGCGACAGCCTCGACCGCGACCACAAGCTGCGCGACAGCATGTGCCTGGCCGTCGACCCGGATCTGCTGATCACCGTGAGCAACATGACCAGGGGATACCTGGTGGTCGACGATCCCTCGGATCCGACCGGCCCGGCACACGAGGGGACCGGACAGACCGCGGCCACCGAGTGGCTCGAGCGGATGCGGTCGCTGACCTCCCGCATGTGCACGACCGCCGTTCCGTTCGCGCAGGTCGATCTCGCGGCGTTGCAGAGGGTCGACGACCCGACCCTGGTCGAGCGGGCCCTCTCGGCCCCGGCGGGGATCGTCGACGGCGTGTTGGGGATCACCTCGCGCCGCGGCCTGACCTGGCCGGACGCGGGCGTGCTCAACCCCGAGGCGGCGGGCCTTCGCGGGCTCGGTCCGACCGCGCTGCTGGCCGAGAACGCGGTGGCCGAGGAGACCACGCGGTCGACCGTGCCGTTGGCAGGGACGACCGTCGATCGGCCGCTGTCCGCTGCGCTGTTCGACGTGCCCGCGGCCACCGCGCTCGCCGCCGTCGGTGCCACCCCCCAGACCCCCACCTACACCCCGTCGGACGTGCGATACGACCTGTCCGAGGACTCGCGGACCGCCCGACTCCAGGACGCACTCGGCGCGATCGCCTGGCCCGCACTCACGCCGCCCCAGAACGCCACCGCGAACCAGGACCACGGTCTGCTCGTGGTGCCGCCGCAGAACTGGTCGGTGGACGGTGACGAGGCGCGTGCCGTGCTCTCGACGGTGTCGACGCTGATGCGGTCGGGGCTGGCCAACCCGCGCCCGCTCGCCGACCTGCTCGACCGACCGACCGCCCAGCCGCCGGTCGATCTCGACTATCCGGCGCAGGCCACGAAGGACGGCGCCCCCGAGCGGGTACAGACCGGGGCCGCCGCCGTCGCCCCCGAGATCAATGCGCTCACCGAGACGCTGGTGAACGATCCGCAGTCGGCGCTGACCCCGCGCGCCTACACCGCGCCGCTGAGCGAGGACCTGCTGCGGGCGCTGAGCACCTCCGGCAGGCGCGACCGGGACAGGGGCGCCGCGACGGCCGCCGCCGAGACCCGGGTCAGCGACGTCGAGGAGGCGATGACCGACATCTACGCGTCGGTGACCGTGCTCCCGCCCGGCGGCGCCTACACCCTCGCCTCGGAGCAGAGCCCGCTGCTGCTGGTCGCGCGCAACGACCTGCCGGTCGGGATCAACGTGCGGCTCCAGATCTCGGCACCGCCCGAGATGACGATCACCGACATCGGCGATCAGCAACTGCCCCCGCGCGGCAGCCGGACGCTGCAGGTACCCGCGACCGTCGAGAACGCGGGCAAGCTGGTGGTCGATGTCGCGCTGACCACCACGAACGGCCGCGAACTCGGCGAGCCCACCTCGGTGTCGATCCGGACGAACACGTACGGCAAGGCGCTGGCGATCATCACCGCCTGCGCGGGCGCACTACTCTTGCTACTTGCGGGACGGCGCTTGTGGCACCGGTTCCGGGGTCAGCCAGACCCAGCGGATGAAGGGTACGAAGCTCGATGACGGGGAGCACGCGTCGCCCACCGGGCACGGGAGCGGACCCCAGCGGGCGACCCCAGAATCCAGGCGCGGAGCCCCCGCAGCAACCCCGGTACCCGGGCGCGGAGCCCGCGCAGGGACCCCAGCATCCGGGACCCCACAATCCCGAACCGGCGCCGCCCGCCCCGTGGGAACGGGCCAACCCGACACCGCACGGACCCGCCGACCCGCGCCCGGTTCCGCCGTCGGACGAGGCGGGGCGCATGCCGCCGCGGCCCGGCCAGCCGTGGTCGCAGCCGCCGTTACCGCCGGAACAGCCGCGCCCGTTCCGCCCCGCCCAGCCCCAGACCTACCGACCGCAGCCCGCGCCGCCGCGCGCCGCCCCGCAGCGCTACCTGCCGCCGCCCCCGCACCAGCGCGCGGGACAGCCCACACAGCCCACGCCGAGCCCGGCGGTCAACAGGCCCGCGGCTCCCGCGCCGGATCCGGAGCCGACTCCCGAACCGGAGACGCAGGAGACGCAGAGCTCGAACTCCCGCCTCCTCGCGTCCACCGGCTCCATCGCGGTGGCCACCCTTGTCAGCCGGATCACCGGCTTCCTCAAGCAGGTGCTGCTGCTGACCGTGCTCGGCGCCGCAACCGCCAGCTCGTTCACCGTGGCCAGCCAGCTGCCGACCATGATCTCGGAACTGGTCCTCGGCGCGGTACTGACCGCGATCGTGGTGCCGGTGCTGGTGCGTGCCGAGAAGGAGGACGACGACGGCGGCGCGGCATTCGTGCGCAGGCTGTTCACCATCACCTGCCTGATCCTCGGCGTCGCCGCGGTGGTCGCGGTCGCCGCGGCCCCGCTGCTGACCCGGATCTTCCTCCCCGAGGACGGCAAGGTCGACGCCGAACTGTCCACCTCGTTCGCCTACCTGTTGCTGCCCGCGATCCTGTTCTACGGCCTGTCGGCCCTGCTGACCGCGCTGCTCAACACGAGGGGTGTGTTCAAGCCCGGCGCGTGGGCGCCGGTGCTCAACAACCTCGTGGTGCTGGGCGTGCTCGCGGTCTTCTGGCTGGTCACCCGCGGTTCTGACGAGATGACGACCGGGCGGGTGCTGCTGCTCGGCCTCGGCGTGACGCTCGGCGTGGTGACCCAGGCCGCCACCCTCCTGCCTGCGATCCGACGCGAGGGCATCAGTCTCAAGCCGCTGTGGGGCATCGATGCCCGGCTGAAGATGTTCGCCGGGATGGGCGTCGCCATCGTCCTGTACGTCCTGATCAGTCAGATCGGCTTCAGCATCGGCACCCGCATCGCCGCCGCGGCGGACGCGGCCGGACCGGTGATCTACCAGCAGGCCTGGCTGCTGCTGCAGCTGCCGTACGGCATCCTCGGCGTGACGGTGCTCACCGCGATCATGCCGCGGCTCAGTCGCAACGCGGCCGCGGAGGACACCCCGGCGGTCGTCGACGACCTGTCCGTTTCGACCCGGTTGACGATGGTGTCGCTGGTGCCGGTGGT
The DNA here is from genome assembly GCF_000686785.1 of Rhodococcus sp. UNC363MFTsu5.1. Lineage (NCBI taxonomy): Bacteria > Bacillati > Actinomycetota > Actinomycetes > Mycobacteriales > Nocardiaceae > Rhodococcus > Rhodococcus sp. UNC363MFTsu5.1. The sequence goes on along the minus strand of NZ_JMLO01000023.1, from coordinate 50,491 downwards.
GGTGTTCCTCACCTTCGCGGGCCCACAGGTCGGCCACGCCCTGTTCGGCTACGGCAACTTCGGTTCTGCCGACGCCGAGCGGCTCGGACATGCCGTCAGCTGGTCCGCGTTCACCCTGATCCCGTACGCCCTCGTGCTCATCCACCTGCGGGTGTTCTACGCCCGCGAGCAGGCCTGGACACCGACCTGGATCATCCTCGGCATCACCGGGGTGAAGGTCGGGCTCTCGATGCTGGCGCCGGTGGTGGCCTCCAGTGACGAGCAGGTCGTCAGCCTGCTCGGTGTCGCGAACGGCCTCGGCTTCACAGTTGGCGCGCTGATCGGCGGGTACCTGCTCCGGCGGAGCCTCGGTAACCTGCGGATGGCGAACGTCGGCAAGACCGCATTCCTTGTCGTCGTCGCCTCGGTCGCGGGCGGGATCACGATGCTGACGGCCGAGGAGCTGCTGCGTCTCGATCGTCTCGGCGACCGGTTCGGCGGGCCAGGTGCGTTCGTCCAGGTCGGTATCGGCGCGGTCATCATGCTCGGGCTCACATTCGGGCTGCTGCGCATCGCCCGGGTGCCCGAGGTGGTGGCCGGCACGGTGGCCGTGGGGCGTGTGGTGAACAGACTTCTCGGTCGGTCGACGCAGGAATCGCGCGTTGACACGCCGACGGTCGTGCCACTCTATGAGGCGGAGACCGAGTTGATCCCCGCCATCGATGGTGCTCAGATACCCCTCAGCGGTGGGATACCACTCCCGTACGCTGATGCTCGGCGGTCTGGGGACCAGTTCTCAACAGGAGAGATTTCGGCACTTATGCGCGAAGGAGTGAGGGTGAGCGACGAGAACGTTGCCGACGGCCAGTCCGGCGTGTCCGCTGTTAAGGCGTCCGTGCCCGAATCGGCCCCGCGAAAGATCGAGGCAACGGACGACGGGCCCACCACGGTGACCCCGGACGGCGATGGGGCCAAGGCTCCTGCCAAGGCCGACAAACCGGCCGTGGTGCGCCCCGAGCGCGACCTGACCGTCGACACCGGCGTCATCCCGATCGGTTCGCCGACGTTGCCCCCGCTGCGGGTGGGCGACTCCACCTCGACGGCGAAGCCGACGCGCGGCCCGAAGCTGATCCCCGGTGCCTCGGTGGCAGGCGGGCGCTACCGCCTCCTCGCCCCGCACGGTGGTGCCCGCGGACTCAAGTTCTGGCAGGCCCACGACATCAAGCTCGATCGCGAGGTCGCGCTGACCTTCGTCGACGCCGACCAGCGTGCGAGCTCGACAACGCCTGAGTCGGAGGGACCGCAGGCGGTCCTGTCGCGCACGCTGCGGCTCGGTCGGATCAATTCGCCCGGCCTGGCCCGGGTCCTCGACGTGGTCCGCGGCAGCTCGGGCGGCATCGTCGTCGCCGAGTGGACGCCAGGACGGTCGCTACGCGAGATGGCCGAGACCGAACCGTCTCCGATCGGCGCGGCCAGGGCGATCCGCGCTCTCGCCTCGGCGGCGGAGGCCGCACACCGCGGTGGCGGATCGCTGTCGATCGACCACCCGGACCGGATCCGGATCTCCGTTGGCGGCGACGCGGTGCTGGCCTTCCCGGCCACCCTTGCCGACGCCGATTCCAGCTCGGACGTGCGCGGACTCGGCGCCATGCTGTACGCGTTGATCACGGCGCGGTGGCCGCTCGGCGAGCCGGCACCGGCACCCGAGTCCGGTGCCCCCGCTCCTGCCCCGCAGGCGGGCGCGGACCCGCGCACGCCGCACGCGGCCGGCACAGTCGGCGGGATGCGGCTGGCTGACCGCGGCGACGACGGAGTGCCGGTCGAGCCGCGACGCCTGCGGCCCGAGGTCCCGTTCGAGATCTCCGCTGTCGCCGTCAGGGCGCTCGAGCAGGGCGGCGGGATCCGCACGGCCGCGACCGTCCAGCACGTGCTGGACCAGGCGTCCGTGGTGGACCAGAAGACCGATCTCATGCCCGCACTGCGACTCGGACAGCGCCCCGCGGGGGCGACCAGCCGCGCCCTCCTCGATCCCGAGGAGGCCGAGGCGAAGCGGGCCAAGGACAACAAGATGATCATCGCGTTGTCCGCGCTCGGTGTCCTCACCGTCGTCGTGTTGGCGCTGGTCGGCTGGTGGCTGGCCAACTTCCTGGCGGGTGGCGGCTCCAGCGAACCGCTGACTGACCAGAACTTCGGCCTCACGACCGCCCCGTCCGAGGCCTCCGTGTCGGCGCCCGCCGAGCCAGGGCCCGCCGCCGCGGGGGCGGGGGCGGCAGTGCTTCCCACGGGCGCCGCCGTGTACTCGCCGCAGGGCTCACCGGACAACCCGGCAACCGCGCGGCAGGCGATCGACGGCAACCCGGCCACCGCGTGGACCACGGACGGCTACTTCGACCAGTTCCCTACGTTCAAGAACGGTGTCGGCCTGATGGTCGACCTGGCCGAGCCGAGCACTCTGCGCGAGGTCTCGATCAACTCGCCGAGCGCGGGCACCGCCGTCGAGATCCGCACCGCCGCAACGGCGAACCCCACACTGGACCAGACCCAGGTGATCGGTTCGGGGGTCCTCGGGAAGGGCGTCACCAAGATTCCGGTGACCGGCGAGGGCAAGACGGGCAAGGTCCTGGTGTGGATCACCAAGCTGGCCAGCGAGGGCGGAAAGAACCAGTCCTCGATCGCGGAGATCGGCTTCACGAAGGCACCCTGAACGCCGGTTCAGCCCTCGGAGTGACTCCAGACCTTACGGTCGGTTAGCATTTCTCGTGCGAATCTATAGGGGGGTCGCCGGGGCTGGCATGTCTGATGCCGAGCTCCTGGCAGCGCACGCGTCGGGGGACGCACGCGCATTTGCGGAGTTGTTGAGCAGACATCAGGACCATTTATGGCAGACGGCGAAACGGACCAGCTACACGCCGGAGGACGCGGCTGACGCGCTCCAGGAGGCGCTGTTGTCCGCCCACCGGACGGCGGCATCGTTCCGGGCGGATGCCGCCGTGCGTAGCTGGTTGCACCGGATCGTGGTGAATGCGTGTCTCGATCGGATCCGCCGCAACCGGGCGCGACCGACCGTGCCGCTGGAGGACGACCACCAGGAACCGGTGCGGCCCCGCGACCCGATGGACGACTGCGAGACCGCGATGGCCATCGACGCCGCCCTGTTCACCCTGTCGCCCGAGCAGCGGGCCGCCGTCGTGGCGGTCGATCTGGAGGGGTACTCGGTCACGGAAGCGGCAGCGCTACTCGGGATTCCGGAGGGCACCGTCAAGAGCCGCTGCGCGCGGGCACGGCTGAAGCTGGCCCAGCAGTTGAAATATTTGCAGAATGAGCGGAACCAAATCCATCCTTGAGGGGTCTAATCATAATGACGTGCCCGTAAGTCGAGGACTCAGCAGGGAGGTGACATGGTCGGTCAGGGTGATGACGCGCTCCTGCAGCCCCCATTCGACCCCGAACTGATCGCCGACCTGCACGCAGGGCTGTTCGACCCCCCGTTCGAGGCGCGCCTCGGTGCCGCGGTGGAGAGCGACCCGCAGGCCCGACAGGTCCTCGCCGCGCTCGACTCGGTCAGCACCCGGCTCGCCGGGCTCCGCGCGGACGACACCCCGGCACCCCCGGCGCCCCCGGAGGTCCTCGACCGAATTCACGCGGCGTTGGCCGCCGAGGGCGCACCGACTGTTCCCGTTGCGGCTCTCGCCGACCACACCCGGCGCAGGCGAGCGTGGATCCCCGTCGCCGCGGCCGCCGCGATCGTGCTGCTGGCCGGGGGTATCGCCCTCGGGGCCGGCGTGTTCGGAGACGAACCCGAAGCACCAGCACCGACCGTGGCCCAGCCGCTGATGCCCGGCGTCGACGACCCGGACCTGGGCGCGGATCTGACCCCCGGCGCCGCCCTCACCATGATGGGACGGTCCTCACTCGGCCCGTTGTCCGCCCCGGACGCGCTCGCCGGTTGCCTGCGCGCCAATGGGGTCGATCCGGCCACCCCGCTGCTCGGGTCCGGCCCGGTGCGGATCCGGGGGATCCGCGGCGTACTGATGTTGTTCGCGGGCCCTCGACCGCCCCAGATCACCGCACTGGTGGTCGGTACGGGGTGCGCCGACTCGCGCCCGGAAACCTTGGCGCGCAGCGACATCGGCTGACGGCCGGACCGATCACCCCCGCTGGCCCCGCGCGACCGGCAGCAGGATCTCCAACACCCGCTCGCGCATCTCGGGGGTGTCCTCCTCGACCGCGATCAGCGACAGGAACAGCGCCGCCCCTGCCCCGAGTACCAGGAGGGCGCGCGCATCCAGCTGATCGTCAGGACCGGAGGACTCCGCGTACAGTGCGCTGCTCGGGCCGCTGAAGCCCCGCCACAGCGTGTTGCGCAGGTCCTCCTGATCGCGCAGCGTGGCGAGCAGGCCCGGCACCGCCTCCCGCACCTCGGGCCTGCGGAACAACTCCGAACTCCCCGTGACCACCCACCTGATCCAGCCCTCCCGATCGGCGCCTGCAAAGGGCGTCAGGTCCGGGGTCACACCGAGCACCGCGTCGAGCACGAGTTGCGCCTTCGAGTCCCAGCGACGGTCGATCGCCGCGCGGCTCACCCCGGCCCGTGCGGCGATCGCCCGCATGCTGAGCTGGTCGAATCCGACGTCGACCAGCAGCTCGCGGGCGGCCGCGAGCACCTCCGCATCGATCTGTGGGTCCCGCGGCCGACCCGATCCGGTTTTAGTCATTGCCCCGAATTCTCTTCCATGTCCGGCCTCGGGGCTATACCGTGTCCTATTACGAGGCCGGTGGCATCGTAATTCCACGACCCAAGGATTCGACATGACCTCCCCGAACGAGACGCCCGGCGCGACGCGCGTCTTCGAGCCCGCCAGGCTCGGCCCGCTCACGCTGCGCAACCGGATCATCAAGGCCGCCACCTTCGAGGGCGTGATGCCGCGCGGGGCGGTCTCCGACGAGCTCATCGAGTTCCACCGAGCGGTGGCCGCCGGGGGAGCGGCGCTCACCACGGTGGCGTACTGCGCGGTGTCCGAGGGCGGTCGAGTCCACCGCAACACGCTGGTCCTCGACCAGTCGAGCCTGCCGGGTCTGACCCGGCTCACCGACGCCGTGCACGCCGAGGGCGCGTTGGCCGCCGCACAGATCGGCCACGCCGGCCTGGTGGCCAACACGCTGTCGAACAAGAGCCCCACCCTCGCTCCGTCCACCCGGATCAGTGCTCCCGCAATGGGTCTGGTGCGGGGCGCGACACCGGACCAGCTTGCGGCGGTGACCGCGGACTTCGAGCGCTCGGCGAGGGTCGCGGTCGAGGCCGGGTTCGACGCCATCGAGGTGCACCTCGGCCACAACTACCTGCTGAGCTCCTTCATGAGCCCCAATCTGAACAAGCGCAAGGACGGCTACGGGGGCAGCGTCGCGAACCGGGCCAGGTTCCCGCGCGAGGTGCTCGAACGCGTCCGGGCGGCCGCGGGGGACAAGGTCGCGGTGACCGCGAAGTTCAACATGTCCGATGGGGTGCCGAAGGGACTGTGGCTCGACCAGAGCATGCAGATCGCGAAGCTGCTCGAGTCCGACGGGCACCTCGACGCGTTGCAGCTGACCGGCGGCAGCTCCCTGCTGAACGGCATGTACTTCTTTCGCGGTGAGGTTCCGATGGCGGAATTCGTTGCGTCACAACCGAAGCTGGTCGGACTCGGGCTCAGGGTGTACGGGCCGCACCTGTTCCCGACCTACCCGTTCGAGGAGGCCTTCTTCCTCCCGTTCGCCCGGCAGTTCCGCGAGATCCTGTCGATGCCGTTGATCCTGCTGGGGGGCATCAACCGGATGGACACCATCGTCGGCGCCCTCGACGAGGGCTTCGAATTCGTCGCGATGGCACGGGCGTTGCTACGAGAACCCGATCTGGTCAACAGGTTTCGCGACGAGACCGCGACCGAGGGCCACTGCATCCACTGCAACAAGTGCATGCCGACCATCTACACGGGCACCCGCTGCGTCGTGCGCGAGGCGCAGCAGCTGATCGGTTGAGCGGCGTCAGGCCTCGACGATCTTGCAACCGTTGGAGTTGGCCGACTCGACTATCCACTTCGCACTCGTCGGATCGCTGGCGGCCATGGAGTTCGCCCGGTCGGCCTGCAGGTTGCAGTAGGCCTGATCGCTCGGGTTGCTCGGGGGGTTGCTGACGTAGCGAGTGGCGTTCCCTTGCGCCCGCTCGCTCGTGGTGGGGGCGGGCGTCGTCGTGGCCTGGTCGGTGCCGGACACAGCCGCCTCCGCCCCGGCGCCGCCGGCGACGGTGAGAACGATCGCGGCGATGGAGACGAGCACTGCGCGAGCTGCGGTGTGGAAAGGAATGACGGACCTCCGGTGACCCTATGTGCGGGCTTCACGATCAGGATGCCCCCGACCAGGGCCTCCTGTACAGAGGTCACAGGGTGGAAATCGACGCGACGCCCGCGGGCGGGCGCGGGCACGGAGGCGACGGCGAGAGGCCGGGTCGCCGGTCGACGCATGTCTCCTGGACGGCACGATTACGATGTCCGGCGTAGATCGTGACCGGCTGATGTACGGCCCGCAGCAGCGGACGCACAGGGCGAAGGGAGACCCGTTGCCCCGGATCACCGCGCCCACCGTCGCCGAACACCGCGAGGCCCAGGAGCGGGCGCTGCTCGACGCCGCCAGGGCGGTGCTCGCCGAGGGAGCCACCGAGATCCCCGGGTTTGCCGAGGTCGCAGCCAGGGCCGGGCTGGCCCGCTCGAGCATGTACCAGTACTTCCGGTCCCGTCAGCACCTGCTGACCGCCCTGATCGAGGATGCCTTCCCGCGCTGGTCGGAGCGGGTGGAGGCGGCGATGGCCGAGGCCGGCCCCCCGGACCGGCGGGTGCTCGCCTATGTGCGCGCGAACCTCGATCTGGTCGCGGACGGCGAGCACGCGATCGCCGCCGCCATCGCCTCGATCGCGCCCCGCGAGGTGATCGCGGAGTCCAGCGCCGCGATGCACCGGCAGCTGATCGCCCCGCTCGCCGCCGCCCTCGCCGAACTCGGCGCGCAGGACCCGGCCGCCACGGCGGACCTGATCAACGCTGTGGTGCACGCCGCGACCCGGCAGCTGGAGAAGGGCGCCGACGTGGCGGCCGTCCATCAGCGCACGGAGGAACTGATCGCGCCGTACGTCGAGCGTGCCGCCGCCCGCGGCGTACCCACGAACAGCGGGAACAACACCCCTTAGGCTGTTGTTGACGCACATAACGTCCACTACCTCGGAAGGCCCGCATGACTACTCCGACCTCCGTCCGCGACCTCATCATCGTCGGCTCCGGACCCGCCGGATACACGGCAGGCGTCTACGCCGCTCGAGCGGAGCTCGAACCCCTTCTCTTCGAGGGCACCCAGTTCGGCGGCGCCCTGATGACCACCACCGAGGTGGAGAACTTCCCCGGCTTCCGCGAGGGCATCATGGGCCCGGACCTGATGGACGAGATGCGTGAGCAGGCCAAGCGCTTCGGCGCGGACATCCGCACCGAGGACGTCGACGAGATCGACCTCTCCGGCCCGGTCAAGAAGGTCGTCGCGAACGGCGAGACCTACTACGCACACGCCGTCGTCCTCGCGATGGGCGCTGCGGCCCGCTACCTCGGCATCGAGGGGGAGGAGCGGCTGCTCGGCCGCGGCGTCAGCGCCTGCGCGACCTGCGACGGATTCTTCTTCAAGGACCAGGACATCGCGGTCGTCGGCGGCGGTGACTCCGCGATGGAGGAGGCCACCTTCCTGACCCGGTTCGCCCGCTCGGTCACCCTGGTGCACCGCCGCGAGGAGTTCCGCGCCTCCCGCATCATGCTCGAGCGCGCCAAGGCCAACGAGAAGATCCGCTTCGTCACCAATGCCGAGCCGGTCGAGGTCATCGGCGAGAACAGCGTCACCGGTCTTGTCGTCCGCGACACCGTCACCGGTGAGCAGTCGACGCTGCCCGTCACCGGCCTGTTCGTCGCGATCGGTCATGACCCGCGCAGCGAGCTCGTCAAGGGTCAGGTCGACATCGACGACGAGGGCTACGTCCGCGTGCAGTCGCCGACCACGGCGACCTCCCTCGAGGGTGTCTTCGCGGCCGGCGACCTGGTCGACCACACCTACCGCCAGGCCATCACCGCGGCGGGCACCGGTGCCTCCGCCGCGATCGACGCCGAGCGCTGGCTCGCCGAGCGCGGCGACATCACCGCGAACACCCTCGAGGCGGCCGGCGAACCGGTCGCCGTCGAGGCCTGATCGCCCGCCGTACCCCGACCAGCCACCCGAGGAGACAGACAATGCCCAACACGATCACCATCACCGACGACTCCTTCAAGCAGGATGTCCTCGATTCCGAGAAGCCGGTCCTCGTCGACTTCTGGGCGACCTGGTGCGGCCCCTGCAAGATGGTCGCCCCCGTCCTCGAGGAGATCGCCGGTGAGCACGGCGACAAGCTCACCGTCGCCAAGCTCGACATCGACGCGAACCCGGCCGCCGCGCGCGACTTCCAGGTCATGTCGATCCCCACGATGATCCTGTTCCAGGGCGGCAAGCCGGTGAAGCAGATCGTCGGAGCCAAGGGCAAGGCCGCCCTGCTCAAGGACCTGTCCGACGTCCTGTAGGTCACATCGCAGCCCCCGAGATTGACTGTTTCTCGGGGGCTTCTGCGACAATCGATCGACACGTGCGACGCGCGGCGCCTCGGTGCGCCGTCAGGAACTGACGAAAGGGCCGGGAAGCATGCATCGACTCCGTCACGGCGACCACGGTCCCGCCGTCGCTGAGGTTCGAGGCACCCTTTCCACGCTCGGCTTCCTGCACAACGGGGTGTCCACCACCTCGCGTGAGGCGATCAACGGTTCGCAGTGGATCGCGCCCGACGCGGTGTTCGACCACCACCTCGACAGCGCCGTGCGCGCGTTCCAGCAGCAGCGCGGCCTCCTCGTCGACGGGGTGGTCGGCACCGCGACCTACCGGTCGCTCAAGGAGGCCTCCTACCGGCTCGGCGCCCGCACGCTGATCTACCAGCTGTCGGCGCCGCTGTACGGCGACGACGTGGCGGCACTGCAGACCAAGCTGCAGGACCTCGGCTTCTATCCCGGCCGCGTCGACGGCTACTTCGGCCCGCAGACCCACGAGGGTCTGTCGTCGTTCCAGCGTGAGATCGGCATCGCCTCCGACGGCATCTGCGGCCCGCAGACGCTGCGGTCGCTCGATCTGCTCGGGACCCGGGTCACGGGCGGCTCGCCCCACGCCATCACCGAGGAGGAGCTGGTCCGCCGCTCCGGTCCGCAGCTCAGCGGCAAGCGCATCGTGATCGACCCCGACCTCGGCGGTGGGGAGACCGGCATCGTGCTCGACACGGCCTTCGGTCCGATCACCGAGTCCGACATCCTCTGGGACCTGGCCAGCCGGCTCGAGGGCCGGATGGCGGCGACCGGCATGGAGACGTTCCTGTCCCGCCCGCACGACCAGAACCCGTCGCCCGCACAGCGCGCCGAGACGTCCAACACGTTCGAGGCGGACCTGATGATCTCGCTGCGGTGCTCGGCCAGCACCAGCCCGCACGCAAATGGCGTTGCCAGCTTCCATTTCGGGAACTCGCACGGTGCCACCTCGCGGATCGGGCAGGTTCTCTCCAGCTTCATCCAGCGCGAGATCGTGGCCCGGACCTCGCTGCAGGACTGCCGGACCCACGGCCGCACCTGGGATCTGTTGCGGCTGACCAACATGCCGACCGTGCAGGTCGACATCGGTTATCTCACAAACGAATCCGATGTCAGCGTGCTCGCCAATCCGCGCAACCGGGACATCATCGCCGAGTCCATCCTGATCGCGGTCAAGCGCCTCTATCTGCTCGGGCAGGACGATCAGCCCACCGGCACCTTCACCTTCGCCGAACTGCTCGCCGAGGAGCTCTCGAAGGCCGACCAGGCCTAGGGAACCCGCTGTCGCCGCTCGCGGGCGACGCGGTCAGAGCACCCCGACGGTCGATTTCTGTTCGATGTCGGTCATGGTCAGCGACGCGACCGCGAGCAGCCGTTCCAGTGCCGACTCCACGTCGGCCTTCCACCCGTGATCCCGGTCCAGCTCCAGGCGCATCCTGGGGTACCGATGATGCGCGGCAACCACTTCGAATCCCATGTCGGCGAGGAACTCGGCATCGATCATGCAGTCGGCCGGGGTGCACTCCTGGCCGCGCCGTGCGGCCACCGGATCGTCCTCCACACCGCGGATCCCGAAGGCCTCGAGTGCGCGCACACCACGGCGAACCAGATCGCCCACCACGGCCTGTATGAGACTCGGGCCCACCCCATCCAGCTCCGCGGCCGGTTCGAGCCTCATCGTCGTCAGCAGGACCGCGTCCGGGCTGACGGGGGAGGTGGGGAAGAGCTTGGCGCGCGGCACCACACCGGGCGGCGAGTAGAGCGCGCAGCCGGCGGGAGTGCCGTCGACCGTGGCGACCTGACCGCAGGATCCCCACTCCAGCATGACCATCGACAGCCAGGCTTCCTTCTCGAACTCGGGATCGGAGAAGTCGCGGGAGCTGCGGACGGCGGCCGGGTCCATCTCCCAGAAGACGCACCGCCGGGAATGACGGGGGAGTTGATCGAAACCGTCGAGGGTGAGCGGGCTGATGCGCATCGACACCCTGACTCCGCCTCCAAAACACCTAATGCGGAGGCCGTGGGCCCCCGCGTGACACCTTCTCTGCCATCAAGGATAGGCGATCCACGTCCGGCCGGCGTCGTTCACGGGACGAGACCCGAAATGTACTTGCATGCAAGGGATCTCGATGGAACCGGAGTCAGACACCCGCGGTCCCGCGACCGTACTGTCACAGTGACGTATCGTCCGCGGGTGTCTGTACCCGGAGAATCCGACCTATCCGGGCGACTGGGACTCCATCATCTCGACGATCCGCTGGAGATCCTCCACCGAGCCGAATTCGACGACGATCTTGCCCTTCCGCTTGCCCAGACTCACCGTCACGCGGGTGTCGAACGAGGAGGAGAGCCGTTCCGCGACGTCCTGGAGACCGGGCATCTGGATCGGCTTGCGCTTGGCGGCGGGGGCAGGCACCGGCTCGCCCTCCCGGTTCGCGAGCGTGACGGCCTCCTCGGTGGCGCGCACCGAGAGGCCCTCCGCCACGATCCGGGCGGCCAACTGTTCCTGTGCCTCCTGCCCCGCCTCGAGCGACAGCAGCGCCCGGGCGTGGCCGGCCGAGAGCACCCCGGCGGCGACGCGGCGCTGCACGGGGATCGGCAGCTTCAGGAGCCGGATCATGTTCGTCACCACCGGTCGCGAGCGACCGATCCGGGTGGCGAGCTCGTCGTGCGTGACGTTGAACTCCTCGAGGAGCTGCTGATACGCCGCGGCCTCCTCGAGCGGGTTCAACTGCACCCGATGGATGTTCTCCAGGAGCGCGTCGCGCAGCATCGACCCGTCGTTGGTCTCCCGCACGATCGCGGGGATCCGCTCGAGCCCGGCCTCCTGGCTGGCCCGCCACCGGCGTTCACCCATGACGAGCTGGTAGCGGTCGGCGGCGACCCGGCGGACCACGATGGGCTGCATCAGGCCGAACTCGCGGATCGAGTGGACGAGCTCGCCGAGGGCCTCCTCGTCGAAGACGTGGCGCGGCTGCTGGGGGTTCGGCTCGATCTGGGCCGCGGCGATCTCGCGGTACACGGCACCGACGGGGGAGAGGTCGGGTCCGTCCGCCACCTCCGAGCCGTCGACCGGCGGCGTGGCCGCACCATCGGTGGACGGTGTCGCCGCGGTGGCCGACTCCGGCTTCTCCTGCTTCGCCGGCGCCTCCTCCTTCACCGGGGCCTGGGGCGTCTCCTGCGCCTCGGGCGCCTCGACGACCGGTGCCGGCTTCACCGCGATCGGCGCGGTGGCGTTGCCGATGATGACGTCGGCGGCGGCACTTCCGAGACGAGGCCCCGCCTCCGGACCGGTGGGAATGAGCGCGGCGAGTCCCCGCCCGAGTCCGCCCTTGCTTCTCTGGCTCACTGCTGCTCCTGCGAGTTGATCGTTTCGGTCCGGGCTGCGAGTTCCCGCCCGGCATCGAGATAGCTCATTGCGCCCCGCGAACCCGGGTCATAGTCGAGGACGGTCATCCCGAATCCGGGCGCCTCCGACACCTTCACGCTGCGCGGGATGACCGCGCGCAGGACCGCATCGCCGAAGTGCCTGCGCACCTCCTCCGCGACCTGATCCGCCAGCTTGGTACGACCGTCGTACATGGTCAGCAGCACGGTCGACACGTGCAGGTCGGGGTTCAGATGCGACTGCACCAACTCGATGTTGCGGAGCAGCTGACCGACGCCCTCGAGGGCGTAGTACTCACACTGGATGGGGATGAGGACCTCGTTTGCCGCCACGAGGGCATTGACCGTCAGCAGCCCGAGCGAGGGCGGGCAATCGATCAGGATGAAGTCGGCGTCGATCGAGGCGAGCGCCTTCTCGGAGAGCGCGTTCTTCAGCCGTCCCTCGCGCGCGACCATGGAGACCAGTTCGATCTCGGCGCCCGCGAGGTCGATCGTCGCGGGGATGCAGAACAGGCCCTCGTGATGCGGGCTCTGCTGGATGGCCTCGGCCGCGGTGACCTCACCGATCAGCAGCTCGTAGCTCGACGGGGTGCCCGAGTGGTGCGGTACGCCCAATGCGGTGCTGGCGTTGCCCTGGGGGTCGAGGTCGACGACGAGAACCCGGAGCCCCTGCACGGCCAGCGCGGACGCCAGGTTCACCGCCGAGGTGGTCTTGCCGACCCCACCCTTCTGATTCGCGATGGTGAGCATCCGACGGGTCTTCGGCCGGGGGAGGGTGACCGTGTGCGGGTGCAGGACCTGGCTGGCCCGTTGTGCCGCTGCACCGATCGGGGTGTCCACGGAGGAGATGCCGGCGTACGCGGCGGGGGCCGAGTACGGGTTCTCTTTGTTGTCGGTGGTGGAACTCGTGGCGTCGTGATCTGTTTCACGTGAAACAGTTGATTCGGGTCCACCCGACATAGATTGCTCCTTCACTGGACTTGCCTGCTAGATCGTCGCATTCGCACACGAGCGCACGGTGACTTTGTCATCGGCGATGAGATCGCCGGGAGACTCGCTCCGCCCGAACCACAATGGTCGGAGTGGGAAGAAGGTCGACACCGCACTCGACGATCTCTAGCTTGCCAGCACCCATACGGGTTAGGGAAGCGCGATCCCGGGAAATCTCCTCGGCCGCACTGGAACCCTTCATGGCGAGCATCCGACCACCCTCGTGGATCAACGGAATCGACCACCGCGCAAGCTTCTCCAGGGGTGCGACCGCACGCGAGGTGACGACATCGGCGCCCCCGACCTCCTTGATCACGCCGGGCTGCTCCGCGCGCCCGCGCACGACGAGGATGTCCAGACCCACCGATTCGGCGAACTCGGCGAGGTAGACCGATCGTCGCAGGAGCGGCTCGACGAGGGTGACCCGAAGATCGGGGCGCGCAATCGCGAGGGGAATGCCGGGGAGCCCGGCGCCGCTACCGACGTCCACCACCGACTCGCCCTCCGCGATCAGCTCTCCGATCACCGCGCAGTTGAGCAGGTGCCGCTCCCACAGCCGGGGGACCTCCCGCGGACCGATCAGGCCGCGCTCGACACCATCGGTGGCGAGGGATAGATGGTACTTTTCGGCGAGTTCGAGTCGGTCTCCGAAGAGTGTGCGAGCGGCGTCAGGCAGGTCCTCGGACTCGATGTGTTCCACGTGAAACATCCTCCCGTGACGCCCGCAATTCCCCAAACCCTGACGATGTGATTCTGCACCGCATCGGGCCGTAGAGGCGGGTTACGCGCCGCCGGGCGGTGAGAGGCGACGGTGGTGAGGCATCGGGCGGCGATCGGGGTGGGGACACGGATCCCGGCGGGGCACCTCCGGTCCGGCTTCACTCACGGGCACACGGCAACTCGGGTGGGGGACGCGCGGCGGCGGCCGTGATCTACCCCGCCCACGAGAGCGGGGGAGGGGAGGGGCGACCCGACCTCGATCGCCGACGATCTCCCCACCCGGCGTTCGGGCCCGGCGTCAGGGAGTGGGTCACGCCCCGCGGGATCGGCACCGATGTGGCATCGAGGAAGCGGCGCCACCGAACGCCATGCCAGGACCCGCGACCCGCGGGCGGTGCGGGACCGGGTTCGCCGCGAGGGACGGCGGCCCGCACAGCGCCCAGCGATCAAGCACGAGCCGATGCGGTCGGGCTCGATCACGGTCCGGCGGACAGATGACTGAACTCCGCTCCGTGAACCCGTGTACGCCCGGCCCCCACCCGGTCTGGGAACGAGACGCCGCACCGGACAGTGCGATCCGCCCCGACGGCACTCCGGGCCGTGGCCATGTCCGGATTCACGTGAAACATTCGAATCGACCATTCGAAGTGGAGCGAACGAAGCGGGCTGCCCAATGCCCTCGGCCGGGGCCGAGGTGTCCACCCTCGGCGGATTCACGTGGAACATTGAGTACCCGAATGCAACTACACCCGACATGGTCGGCCGGGAAGTCCGCGACCTTTTGGGCGCGCCAGAATCACCTCCCGCATCGGGTACCCCGTCCGTGGCATCACCCGACAGGGGTCAGGGGGAGACCGCGACCGTTGGGCACGCCAGAATCAACTCCCGCATCGGACACCCGGCCGCTGTCACACCCGACATGGTCAAACCGAGGCCCGCAGCCCCAGGCACGCAGATTCACGTGAAACATCGGCCCGCCCGAACGCAGTGGGCACCGGACGCAAACGGTCCGGTGATCCGCCTCGCTGAGCGCGTAGAGCTCACGCGACGAACCCGGCGCTGTCCACAACCTGCCAACGCCCGTCACGGAACCGCTGAGGCGCGCCGGCCACGGTCGGATTCACGTGAAACCCCCGCCGCCCGACCGGACCACCGGACAGATTGTGTCCGTACCCGCTCCGAGCGCGGAAGACTCACGCCACGAACCCGGCAGTCCCCAACCGGCCAACGCCCGTCACGGAACCGCTGAGGCGCGCCGGCCACGGTCGGATTCACATGGAACATCCGATCGACCGCATCGGTCGGCGCGCGCTCGAAAGACGCCGCATGGGGGTGGGCATGCGTCCCCACCGCTTCCGGATCTGCATTCGCCCACCGCCCGAACCGCAGGCGAGCGCCACACGCCGCCGGATCGTGGCCGTCCGACCTCATCGACTTCGATCGATGGTCGACGAGGCCGCTTGGGTCTCCGCGCTCGATCTGGGTGGTGTCATGCGCCGATCGGCGATCGCTACGGCCCGATCCGACGTCCGCCGTTCGCGCTTCCGTCCGACTCGGGACGGAGGGATTCACGTGAAACATCCGCCGCGCGCCGGCCGTGGGGTCACCGGAATCCCGGCGCGGGCGCTCGGGGAGTGCACCCGGCCCGATCGTCCACCGACGGCCGCTCCAGTGACGGCGCACGGCGGGGGACCTGACTCAGTCGTCGGTCCCCGGGGGCGTCACAACTGCCCGCGGGATCCACCTTCGTCGCCCGCCTCCGGCAGTCTCGCGTTCTGCACCTCGACCTCGATGTTTCACGTGAATCCGATCCACACGTCCCCGAGACCACCCGGGGAGCACATCTCGGTCGATGCGGGGGCCGCGCCGGAGCGGGGGCGAGCTCCGTCCGCCCCGCACCCGTCCGTCGGTGGAACAGCGGGCGGGCGACCATGCTCGGCGGCCGCGTTCTCGCCGAGACCGCAGAGGTGCGCCACCACCCCCGATCCCACACGCCTCGGTTCGCCCCTCGCGATCGGGCGCATACCCGGGCGCATACCGAAGCATCGGAACGGTGCCGACGAGGATTCCCTCAAGGGACCTGATCCGGCATGATGACCGATCCCGACCGAGTCCCGCCGAACGACGGAGTCGATTCACCGACACGGCGGCAGGCGATCGGGACTCGGCCGATCGGCACCGGGCCGGTACACCTCGTCCCGCGATGCGGCTCCCGGCGCGGGGGAGGGGAGTGGTCGTACGGGGACCGACTCGGCGTCGTCGGGACCGCCGATCCCGGAGCCGATGGTCGGCCGGTGCGGACGCGGCACCGGCCGAGCGGCGGAGACCGGCACCGCCTCCCGGCGGGGGAGGGGAGGGGTCCGCCGCGATCCGAGGCCTGGCTCCGGGTTCCGGAACCCGACGGGCGCCACTCGCGTTTCACGTGAAACGAACCGCGATACCGGAAGCGGAACACGGCGCCCTCGGCACGCGGAACGAGCCGAGATCGACGGTTCTCGTCGCCCTCACCCGATCGCCGGCACGCCCTGGACCACGGGGAACGCAATTCACCAACAGATTGATCCACCGAGTGTGGATAACTCGCGACTCGTCGAACACCCGGGTCGGCAAGACTGCATGCCCGGATGATCCCGTCGCACCG
Organism: Rhodococcus sp. UNC363MFTsu5.1; assembly: GCF_000686785.1. Classification (NCBI taxonomy): domain Bacteria; kingdom Bacillati; phylum Actinomycetota; class Actinomycetes; order Mycobacteriales; family Nocardiaceae; genus Rhodococcus; species Rhodococcus sp. UNC363MFTsu5.1. Next base: position 34,117 of record NZ_JMLO01000023.1, on the reverse strand, counting down.
TGGAGCGGAGCGGGCGTGCGGTACGAACACCGCCAACGCGCTCTCGAACGGGCCTCAACCGAGAACGCGTTCGGCATCGAACCGGACCGGGATCACCCAGCGGGGACGCGCCACGGCGGGGCCCAGGAAGAAGATTCGTCAGTGTGACGAAAGGGCCGTGGTGGCCGGGAGGCGGGAACACATCCACCAAATCGACCACACGCGCCGACGGCCACCCCTCCGAGCACCCTCGGCGACGGGGCGGGCGGGCCCGACTCCGGGAGCGGCGTCAGGTATAGCTTGACAAGCAAGTCTCACACTGTCAGGATTTGCCTGACACTAGAAAACTACTCGGGAGGCGGGACACGATGAGCGACCTCATCGACAGGGCGGTCACGGCAGACGTCGGGGGCGCCTCCGCGGTGGTGGTCACGGCGGGCGTCCTGGAGGCCGGTCGCCAGGCCGACCTCATCGTGGGAACCGGTCCCGTTCCGGGATCCGAGGCGTGGCAGGCGGAGGAGGGGACCGACATCCCCGCCGAGAGGCAGCTCGCGTGGCAACTGGCCTGTCTACGCATCCAACTGGCCGCCGGGATCGATTCCGTCGAGACGGTGATGAGCCTGCGTCGCTGCGGGGCAACGTGGGCCACCATCGGGCGCGCAACGGGCATGACGCGCCAATCGGCACACGAGCGGTGGGGGAGACAGGTGGCGGCGATTCTCGACCCCTACGGGGCCGGTATGCCGCCCGCCGTCCCGGACGATGATCCTGTGAGGCCCTAGGGCTTTCGAGCGCTCAGCACGCAGGTGAAAGGCCCCGGAAACGACGGTGGGCCCCCGCTCGAGAGCGGGGGCCCACCGTCTACCGTCCGCATCCACCGATGCGGACCGATCAATCCTTGAGAACGACCACGCGGCGCGAAGGCTCGGCGCCCTCGCTCTCGCTCGAGACGCCGTCGATCTTGGCGATCGCGTCGTGCACGATCTTGCGCTCGAACGGAGTCATCGGCGCCAGCGACTCCGGCTCGCCCGACTCCAGCACCCGCTTCGCCGCCGCGACACCGATCTCGCTGAGCTCGGTCCGACGGCCCGCACGCCAGCCCGCGATGTCCAGCATCAGCCGGCTGCGCTCGCCGGTCACCTGCTGCACGGCCAGGCGCGTCAGTTCCTGCAGGGCGTCGAGGACCTCGCCCTTGCGCCCGACCAGCTTCGACAGGTCGTCGCCGCCGTCGATGCTGACCATTGCACGGTCACCCTCGACGTCGAGATCGATGTCGCCATCGAAGTCGAGGACATCGAGCAGCTGCTCGAGGTAGTCGCCCGCGATCTCACCCTCCTCGATCAGCTCGTCCTCGGCATCGACTGCCTCCGACTCCACGACCTCGGTCTCGGTCTCGACCACCACGTCCGACACGGCCTCGTCTACCCCGTCCTGTCCGATTTCCGGATCATTCGCCATCGTCGTCTACTTTCCTTGAATCAGCGCTTGCGCTTGGGCTTGGTGGTCTTGCCGCGATTGCCTTGCGGGCGCGCCCCCGGTTTCGGGGCCTGGCCGGGGGCAGCGGCCGAACCGCCGCCCGCGCCGGCCTCGCTGTCCTCCTCGATGACGGGGGAGGACTCGGTCGCGGCCTTACGCTTCTTCGCCTGGTCCGGTCGCACACCGGGCTTCGGCGCATTGTCGGCGCGACGTTCGAGCGCGGCCTGCTTCTTCTCCTCTTCCTCCGCATCGATGCGACGGAAGACGAGGTGCTGCTGCGCGTAGGTCCAGATGTTGTTGGCCACCCAGTACAGCAGGATGGCGATCATCAGGAACGGACCACCGACGAGCACGCCGAGCGGGAAGACCCACAGCGCAAGCTTGTTCATGATCGCGGACTGCGGGTTGGCCGCGGCGGCCTCGCTCTGGCGCGCCACCGAGGCCCGCGAGTTGAAGTGCGTCGCGATCGACGCGATGACCATCAGCGGGATCGCGACGGCCGCGATGTTCAGCACGGTCGGAACGGTGCCGTACTGACCGAACGTCTCGAGCTGGGCCTGGGGCGTGGTGATCGCCACCGAGATCGGAGCGCCGAACAGTCGTGCCTCGAGGAACGACTGGACGTCGGCCGGGCTGAAGAAGTAGTTCGCGGTGTTGGCGTTCTCCTCGACCGACATGCCGAGCTGCCCGTAACCGGTGCCGGTGCGGTTGAAGGAGCGGAGCACGTGGAACAGACCGATGAACACCGGAGCCTGCAGCAGCACCGGGAGGCAACCCATGATCGGGTTGAAGCCGTGTTCCTTCTGCAGCTTCTGCATCTCCAGCGCCATCCGCTGGCGATCCTTGGAGTACTTCTTCTGCAGCGCCTTGATCTGCGGCTGCAGTTCCTGCATCTGGCGGGTGGTGCGCACCTGCTTGACGAAGGGCTTGTACAGAATGGCACGCAGCGTGAACACGAGGAACATGACGGACAGCGCCCACGTGATGCCGCTGTTCGGACCCAGGAACGGGATCGCGCCGAACACCTTGTGCCAGACCCACAGGATCCCGGACACCGGATAGTAGATGAAGTCGAGCACGGCTCTATGTACTCCTCTGTTCGTCCACTTCGATCAGACAGTGGGGTTGCTTGCCAGTATCTCTACCGGATCGCGCGGCTCCGACGGTCGCAAGGGCTTCCTCACGACGGGGCCTGCGCGGCGGAACGGGATCCCAGCCTCCAGGGTGCCAGGGCGCGCATTTGAGAAGGCGCACCGTGGTCAGTCCGAGGCCGATCACGACTCCGCGCTCACGCAGGGCGTCGACCGCGTACTCGCTGCAGGTTGGGGTGAACCGGCAGGTCGGCAGGCGCAGGGGTGACACATAGCTGCGATACAGCTCGATGACGAAGATGAGTGTTCGCGCGGGGGCACGCCGCACCGCCGTCCAGAAGGACGGGGGGCCACCAGAAACTTCGGTCATACCGAATTACCCACGCTGACAAGAAGATTGAGCTTACGAAGACCGGACCTCAGCTGCCGGTCCAGGTCCGCGGAGGACGCTGTCGCGGCGCCGGGGAGCGCACGGATCACCACGTTGACGCCCTCGGGCATCTCGTGCACCAGGCCCGCACAGATATGACGAAGCCGGCGTGCGACTCGATGTCGAATCACCGCCGGCCCGACAGCCTTGCTTACCACCAGTCCGAATCGTGGACCCGGGTCACTCACCAGCGCGTCAGCATCTGCCCCGGCGAGAGCGTGAACAACCAAATCCCGCCGGGCCGCCCGCTGACCTCGTCGAACGGTGGACGCGAAGTCCGCCTTCCGACGCAACCGGTGCGGCTCAGGTAGCACCCCGAGCTCCCGAAGTCTGGATCAGGCGGTGAGGGAAGCGCGGCCCTTTTGGCGACGCGCGGAAACGATGGCGCGCCCGGCACGGGTACGCATACGGAGACGGAAGCCGTGAACACGCGCGCGGCGTCGGTTGTTCGGCTGGAACGTCCGCTTGCCCTTGGCCACGGTGAACACTCCTCATAGATAATCGGCGCCGTTCGACGCCATCTGTAACTGAAAATTGGTGGTCCCCGGCGACGAAATCCCGGCGGGGACCGAGCAGACCGAGATGGCCAGCAGGCAACCGCCACCTCGACTTCGGGTGACTGTACGAGGGTACGCAGCGCCGGACGCAAGGTCAAACCCGGACGCCCAAGGACACGCCACGCTCCCGAGGATGCTTGTGTTCGGCCGCCGAGTGTGCCGCCGACCCACCCATCCGAACCGCACCCGCGGCGGTCGTGCCCTGTAAGCCAACTAACACCCGCGGATCGGCCAATCGTCCCGGACGCCGACCCCCGGCCGGACGGCTCGATCGCCCGCTGGCCGTCATCGTCGCAGGTGAGGTACGTGCAGTTCAAGATCAACCACGCGAGGAGGGTCCGCTACTCACAACCCTGTGCTTTATCCACATCTGTGGATAATTGTGTGGAATTACAGATCAGGTGGCATATTCGTATCTCTGTGCGGGGAAGTTATCCCCAGGGTGGGAGAGCTCGGCCTACATCGTGATGAGCCCTGTGCGTCTCCCTCCCACATCGATGTGGGGAGGGACGAGTTGACCGAGGAAGCAATCACCCTGGAACAGGTCTGGGTGGATGTGCTCACCGAGTTGACGTCGGATGAACCCCCCGAGGGCGGGCCACAGCTGACCAAGGCGCAGAAGGCCATGCTGGCGTTGGTGCGCCCGCTGACCCTGGCGCAGGGATTCGCATTGCTGTCGGTCCCGTCGTCGTTCGTCCAGGAGGCGATCGAGCGCGACCTGCGCGAACCGATCCTGCAGGCACTCAACCGGCATATCGGCGCGGGCGTCGAGGGACTCGGTGTCCGCATCGCGCCCCCGTCAGTCGACCCGGTCGAAGCGGTTCCCACCGCACCCACCTCCCCGACGCCGCCGGTCGCCGAGGAGACGCTGGGCGAGCCCTCCACCCCGAGCGTGCCGACGTTCCGCCGCAGGCGCCTGAGCGCGGCCGAGGCCGAGACGTCCGATTCCGAGACGCTGGACTACGAGGAGATCGACGAGGACCGCGAGGCCATCGCCAGCGTGAACGAATCGTGGCCGTCGTACTTCACCAAGCCGCCCGCCGACGCCCCCGCCGCCTCCGGCGGGAACAGCCTCAACGCGAAGTACACCTTCGACACCTTCGTCATCGGCGCATCGAACCGGTTCGCCCACGCCGCCGCGGTCGCCATCGCGGAGGCGCCGGCCCGTGCCTACAACCCGCTGTTCGTCTGGGGCGCCTCGGGTCTGGGCAAGACCCACCTGCTGCATGCCGCCGGCCACTACGCGCAGCGGCTGTTCCCCGGGATGCGAGTCAAGTACGTCTCCACCGAGGAATTCACCAACGACTTCATCAACAGCCTCCGTGACGACCGCAAGGTCGCCTTCAAGCGCCGGTACCGCGAGACCGACGTGCTGCTCGTCGACGACATCCAGTTCATCGAGGGCAAGGAGGGTATCCAGGAGGAGTTCTTCCACACCTTCAACACCCTCCACAACGCGAACAAGCAGATCGTCGTCTCCTCGGACCGCCCGCCGAAGCAGCTGGCGACCCTGGAAGACCGGCTCCGGACCCGGTTCGAGTGGGGCCTCATCACCGATGTCCAGCCCCCCGAGCTCGAGACGCGCATCGCGATCCTCAGCAAGAAGGCGCGGATGGACCGACTCGACGTGCCGCACGACGTCCTCGAGCTGATCGCCAGCCGGATCGAGCGCAACATCCGCGAGCTCGAGGGCGCGCTGATCCGCGTCACCGCGTTCGCCTCACTGAACCGCCAGCCGCTCGACCTGACCCTCGCCGAGGTGGTCCTGCGCGACCTGATGCCGGATTCGACGAGTCTCGAGATCAACGCGGCGACCATCATGGCGGTGACGGCCGAGTACTTCAGCACCAGCATCGAGGACCTCTGCGGCCCCGGCAAGGCGCGCCCGCTCGCTCAGGCCCGGCAGATCGCGATGTACCTGTGCCGCGAACTGACCGACCTCTCGCTGCCCAAGATCGGTCAGACCTTCGGCCGCGACCACACCACGGTGATGTACGCGGACAAGAAGATCCGCAAGGAGATGACCGAGCGCCGGAAGGTATACGACCAGGTCCAGGAGCTGACGGCCCGGATCAAGCAGCGTTCCAAGCGCTGACGCCCGTCTCCGTCCCGGCCCGGCCGCGGTCGGAATCCGGACTACCCGCGCGACGCCCGCAGGTAGTCCGGCAGCGGAACAGGTAGTGCACTACGCGTGCGCCCCGCCCCCACGATGACGACCATCGTTATAGGTGGGGCGTGCGCCGCAGGGGGTCGCACGCCCCACACCTCTATCTCGTGTATCTCGCCGGATCCGTGTCATCTGGGCAACTCCGTGTCGTCACCGGAATCCCGTCCTCCACCCGGACCGGTCATTCACCCGCCTCGGCCCGCTCGGCCTTTCCTGTGCCGTACCTGCGGGGCCCGCCACGCGCGACTCGCCGACTTTTGTGATCTTCATGAAAACTACTCACACCTGTGGACAAAGGTGTGGACAACCCCGTGAACCTGTGGATGAATCGGGGGCGAGCCGTGAACAACAAAATCTCATCCACAGCGAGCCCCAATCTGTCCACGGTTCGTGCCTGGTGTGATCCCCACGGCGCCACACCGGCGGACCAGCGGATTACAAGCTTCGTCCACAGAATCCACAGTGCCTATTACTACTGCTGATCTCTACTTGTAATTCGCTCTTTGAAAACAGGTCCTGTGGACCGCGGCTGCTCACACCCGACCGAACCGGCCGCCCGACCCCGGTTCCGGCGTCGCTTTCGGCTTTCAACTTCGCCGCGAAGGGCATACGGTGTGCTTCTGCCGTGTCACACTGCTGGCATCCGCAGATGTCCATGCCTACGGAGAGGATCAGCCGAGCGATGGAGCTTGGAAGTATGAAGTTTCGTGTCGCTCGGGAGGATTTCGCGGATTCCGTCGCGTGGGTGGCCCGCAGCCTCCCGTCCAGGCCCCCGGTACCGGTTCTCGGTGGTGTCCTGATCTCGGCCGACGACCAGGGACTGACCATCTCCGGCTTCGACTACGAGGTTTCCGCGCAGGTCCGGATCTCCGCCGAGGTCTCCGTTCCAGGAAAATCCCTGGTCTCCGGAAAACTGCTCGCCGACATCACCCGCTCGCTGCCTGCGAAGCCGGTCGACGTCACCGTCGACGGCACTCGCGTTCTCATTTCCTGTGGTAGCGCGAAGTTCTCGCTGCCCACGATGCCGGTCGAGGACTACCCCCAACTTCCGGAACTGCCTCAGCAGACCGGATCGTTGCCGGTCGACGTGTTCTCCGAGGCCATCAGCCAGGTCGCGATCGCCGCAGGCAAGGACGACACCCTGCCGATGCTGACCGGCATCCGGGTCGAGATCGAGGGCACCAACGTGGTGCTGGCCGCGACCGACAGGTTCCGCCTCGCGGTCCGGCAGATCGAGTGGACCCCGGCAAACCCCGACACCTCCGCGGCCGTGCTGATCCCGGCCAAGACCCTCTCGGAGTCCGCGAAAACCCTTGGCGGAGTCTCTAGTTCACCCGTCGAGCTGGCATTCGGCGTCGGTTCGTCGGTCGGATCCGAGGGTCTGCTCGGCATCGTCGGGGAAGGCAGGCGCACCACCACCCGCCTGCTCGACGCCGAGTTCCCGAAGTTCCGCCAGCTGCTGCCGACCGAGCACACCGCCATCGCCACCGTCGAGGTGACGCCGCTGGTCGAGGCGATCAAGCGTGTGTCCCTCGTCGCCGAACGTGGTGCCCAGGTCCGGATGCAGTTCTCCGCCGACGGGCTGCTGCTCGCCGCCGGTGGCGATGACGCCGGTCGCGCCGAGGAGGCGCTCGAAGCGCAGTTCCAGGGCGAAGCCCTCACCATCGCGTTCAACCCCGGATACCTGATCGACGGTCTCGGTTCACTGCACACCGAGCGGGTCTCGTTCGGGTTCACCACCCCCAGCAGGCCCGCCGTGCTGCGACCGGCCCCCGAAGAGGAGCCGGTGCCGGGCGAGTCCGGCACCTTCGCGGCGCCCGAAACCGATTACACCTACCTGCTGATGCCCGTCCGCCTCCCCGGCTGACCCCGGGAAGGCCGCAGCAGCACCGACCGCGAGTGAAGGGACACCGAACAATGCAGCTGGGACTGGTCGGTCTGGGCAAGATGGGTTTCAACATGCGCGATCGACTTCGTGCACACGATCACGAGGTGATCGGCTACGACCCCCGTCCCGAGGTGACCGACGTCGACTCGTTGGCCGCACTGGCCGGCGCGCTGCAGGCACCCCGGGTGGTCTGGGTGATGGTTCCCTCCGGCACGGTGACCCGCGAGACCATCACCGCTCTCGCCACCGTTCTCGACGAGGGCGATCTGGTGATCGACGGCGGCAATTCCCGTTTCACCGAGGACAAGATTCATGCCGACCTGCTGGCCGAGCACGGCATCGGGTTCCTCGATTGTGGTGTGTCCGGCGGCATTTGGGGTCTGGAGAACGGATACGGCCTGATGGTCGGCGGCTCGGACGAGGACGTCGCCCTGGTGATGCCGATCTTCGATGCCCTCCGTCCCGAGGGTGAGCGGGCCGACGGATTCGTGCACGCGGGACCGGTCGGCGCCGGGCACTACTCGAAGATGATCCACAACGGCATCGAATACGGCCTGATGCACGCCTATGCCGAGGGCTTCGAACTGCTCGAGGCCGAGGACCTGGTCACCGATGTGCACGGCGTCCTGCGCGCCTGGACCAAGGGCACCGTCGTCCGTTCCTGGCTGCTCGACCTCCTGGTTAAGGCGCTGGACGAAGACCCCAATTTCGCCGAAATCTCTGGTTACACAGAGGATTCCGGCGAAGGTCGCTGGACCGTCGAGGAAGCGATCAACCATGCCGTGCCTGCGCCGGTGATCTCCGCCGCGCTGTTCGCCCGATTCGCCTCTCGGCAGTCCGACTCGCCCGCGATGAAGGCCGTCTCGGCGCTGCGCAACCAGTTCGGCGGTCACGCGGTGCAGCGGGTGTCGGAATCCGGATAGGTGTTCGTTCGTAAGTTCACGCTCCGGGATTTCCGTTCCTGGGACGCCGTCGCCCTCGAACCCGGACCCGGGGTCACCCTGTTCGTCGGGCCGAACGGGCACGGCAAGACCAACCTGCTCGAGGCGCTCGGCTACCTGTCCGCGCTGTCCTCGCACCGGGTCTCCACCGACGCTCCGCTCATCAGGGCGGGAGCGACCCAGGCCCAGATCGGTGCGGTGGTCGTCAACGACGGACGCGAGCTGGCGATCGATCTCGAGATCAACGACGGCCGGGCCAACCGCGCGCGCATGAACGGGTCGCCGTTGCGGCGCCCGCGCGAGATCCTCGGCGTCCTGCGCAGCGTGCTGTTCGCACCCGAGGACCTGTCGATGGTGCGGGGTGACCCCGGGGATCGGCGCCGCTACCTCGACGAACTGCTCTGCTCCCGGTTGCCGCGGATGGCCGCGGTCAAGGCGGACTACGAGAAGGTGCTGCGGCAGCGATCCGCCCTGCTCAAGACCGCGGGCGGCGCGCTTCGGCGCGGTACCCGATCGACCGACGGCGCGAGTGCCCTTGCCACCCTTGATGTTTGGGACGGGCACCTCGCTGCGCACGGGGCGGAACTGCTGGCCGGGCGGTTGCGGTTGGTCGCCGAGCTCGGACCGCACGTCGCGAGCTCGTATCGCGGTATCGCTCCGGAATCCCGGCCGGCCTCGATCCGATACCGCAGCAGCCTCGGTGACTCGATGCCCCCGGAGCTCGTCGATCCGGACCACTCCTGGATCCGGGACGACGTCGAGTTGCTCGAGGCGAGCTTCCTCAACGAGCTGGCCGTGTCGAGGCAGCGCGAGATCGAGCGCGGGGTGTGCCTGGTCGGACCGCACCGCGACGACCTCGAGCTCCATCTCGGCGATCAGCCGGCCAAGGGCTTCGCCAGTCACGGCGAGTCCTGGTCGTTCGCCCTCTCACTGCGGCTCGCGGCGTTCGCGTTGTTGCGCGCCGACGGCGCCGATCCGGTGTTGATGCTCGACGACGTCTTCGCCGAGCTCGACCGCACCAGGAGGACCGCGCTGGCCGCCGTGGCGGCGGACGCGGAACAGGTGCTCATCACCGCGGCCGTCGCGGAGGACGTGCCGGCGGAACTGGATGCCCGGCGTTTCGGCATCGAGGCGGTCAGCACCACAGCGGGGAGAATCTCACGACTCGTCTGAGCTCGCCCTATCATCGACGGACGAACGGAAGCGAGCACGGATGACAGACGAGTCGACCCCGGTCAGGGGGGCGGGGCCGGAACCGGCGCAGCCCACGAGCGCCGAACCGGTGCCCGAGCTGCGCGGAATCGACCTCGCCCGACGGGCGCTCGAAGAGGCGCGCGCGGCCGCGAAGGCAAGCGGGAAGTCCGTCGGACAGGGCAGGTCGTCGCCGAAGCCGCGACTGCGTGCCGGCACCGGGCGGCGGGGCTGGTCGGGCGCGGGCCCGGACGCACGCGATCCGCAACCGTTCGGGGCGTTGACGGGCTTGGTCGCGAAGAACCGGGGCTGGTCGCCGCGGGTGGCCGAGGGCACGGTTCTCGGCCGTTGGCAGCAGGTCGTCGGTGAGGACATCTCGGCGCATGCCGAACCGGTCGCGCTGCGCGAGGGCGTCCTGAGCATTTCCGCCGAGTCGACGGCCTGGGCCACCCAGCTGCGGATGCTGCAGTCCCAGATCCTGGCGAAGATCGCGGCGGCGGTCGGCGACGGGATCGTGACGAGCCTGCGGATCACCGGGCCGACCGCTCCGAGCTGGCGCAAGGGGGAGCGGCACATCAAGGGCCGCGGGCCGAGGGACACCTACGGCTGATCGACCCCTAGATGTACGTATAACTCCGTGTTACGGTTACTTCGCTATACAGTGAATGAGCCGTGTCACAGGCATCCCGGTATTGGGTGCCGGAGGAGATTCCGATGTCCATCGAGAGCGCGCACCCGACCGCCGTCGCCGAGCCGGACCACATCCTGCTGCAGGCCCGCGACGTGGAATTCGACTGGTCCGACCTGCCGATGCACTGGGTCGAGGGCGATCCGTTCACCACCCACGTCTTCAACGTGATGCACATCCTGCTGCCGGCGGGGGAGGACTGGTTCGTCGAGACCTTCAAGGAGGCGCTCCCGCTCATCGAGGACGAGAAGTTGCGCGACGACGTCGCGGGCTTCATCGGCCAGGAGGCGATGCACTCGCACGCGCACTCCGGCGTACTCGGGCACCTCGCGGCGAAGGGGCTGGACACCACCCCGTACACCGATCAGATGAACTGGCTGTTCACCACGCTGCTCGGGCCCCGCCCCCTCACCGCCGGGCGCAGGGAGAACTACCTCGTCGAACGCCTGGCATTGATCGCCGCGATCGAACACGTCACGGCGTTCCTCGGAGACTGGGTGCTCAACGCCCGGGCGCTCGACACCGCCGGCGTGCACCCGACGATGCTGGATCTGCTGCGCTGGCACGGTTCCGAGGAGGTCGAACACCGCTCGGTGGCCTATGACGTGATGCGGTACTTCGACAAGCGGGAAAGCCGCCGACTGCGCACCCAGCTGGTGGCGACCCCCGTCCTGGTGTACCTGTGGGTCCGCGGGACCCGCTTTCTCATGGCCAACGATCCCGAGCTCGCGCACTGGGCGCCTGCCCGGCGCCGGCCGCGCTTGTCGGACTTCAGGGCCGCAGGCCGCAGGGGCGTCCTGCCGACCTCGACCGACCTGGTCAGGCGCATGAGCCGGTACTTCCGCCGGGACTACCATCCCTCCCGCGAGGGGTCCACCGCGCAGGCCGCGGCGTACCTCGCGTCGTCGCCCGCCGCACAGGCCGCGCTCCGCTGACCCCCACATCAGGACACGAGAACCGATGCTGCCAACCATGATTCGTCGACCGGGAGAGTCCCGACCCGCGGTCCCCGCTGATCTGCGCGGCCGTCCTCGCCGAGACCGGGTGATGACCGCGCTCGAGGCGTTCGCGGACCGGTACGTCGGCGCGGTCGCCCGCCATGACTATGACCCGGGGCACGCGGGTCACAACCCGGACTCCGCGATGACCCTCGTGGTGACCGACCGCACGATCGTGGCCCAGGACGAGAACGTCGCCGCGCTCACCTTCGGTGCCCCGGACGGCGGCGAGCTGCCGGCCTGGCAGCCCGGCTGCCACCTCGACTTCCACCTTCCGTCGGGACGCCGGCGGCAGTACTCCCTGTGCGGGGACCCGGCCGACCGGACCCACTACCGGATCGCGGTGCGGTCCATTCCGGACGGCGGCGGCGGATCGGTCGAGATGCACGGACTGGCCCCTGGCACGACGGTCACCGTCCGCGGACCCCGCAACGGATTCCCGTTCGTGGGGCACGGCAGCGCGCTCTTCGTCGCGGGCGGTATCGGTATCACCCCGATCCTCGCGATGGTGCGGGCCGCCCGCGCGGCCGGGATGGACTGGCAGTTCGTCTACTCCGGTCGCTCCCGTGAGTCCATGCCCTTCCTCGACGAGATCGAAACCTGGGAACAGGACAGAGTTTTCGTTCGTCCGGATGACGAGTTCGGAATGCCGACCGCCGATGACCTGCTCGGCCGGGCGGCGGCAGGCGGTGCCGTCTACTGCTGCGGACCGAACCCGATGCTGGATCTGGTGCGGGAGCACTTCCCGGCCACCGCGGCCACCGCGCTGCACTTCGAAAGATTCGGTGCGCCAGCTGTTCTCGACGGAACCGAGTTCGAGATCCAGCTCGCGAGCACGGGCGAGGTGCTCACCGTGCCCGCCGACGAGTCCGCGCTGTCGGTGATCAAGGAGCGGCTGCCCGGCGTCGGGTACTCGTGCCAGCAGGGATTCTGTGGCACCTGCAAGGTCCGGGTCATCTCGGGCGAACCGGACCATCGCGAGACCCGTCTGACCGACGAGGAGCGCGAGGATTCGATGCTGATCTGTGTGTCCCGATCGACCGGGTCCGAGCGCCTGGTTCTCGATATCTGACGGTAAGGACTACCCAATGACCAACAGTGCCAACGACTCTCACTCGACCAGACCGGCGGTTGCCCGTACCGTCCGCAGCGGCTCGGTCGAGCTGGCGGTGTTCGAGCAGGGCAATCCGACCGGCCCGACGCTGGTCCTGGTGCACGGCTGGCCGGACACCCACCAGCTCTGGGATCGGGTGGTCCCCCTTGTCGCCGACAAGTTCCGGGTGATCAGGTACGACAGCCGCGGTGCGGGGCAGTCCACGGTGCCGACGGCGGTCGCGGACTATCGGCTGGCGTTGCTCGCCCAGGACCTGTTCGCGGTGATCGATGCGGTCAGCCCGGGGGAGCCGGTGCACGTGCTGGCGCACGACTGGGGATCGGTGGAGGCGTGGGAGGCGGTGTGCGAGCCGGACGCCAGGCGTCGCATCGCCTCGTTCACCTCGGTGTCCGGGCCGAATCTCGACCACCTCGGGACCTGGACCCGGCGAGGGTTCGTCGCCCCAACCCCCGGCAAGGTGTGGAAGCGGCTCACCCAGGCGGTGGCCTCGGCGTACACGGTGCTCTTCCAGACACCGGTGCTCGGACCGCTGCCCTTCCGGCTCGGCATGGACCGGGTCTGGCCGCAATTCCTGCGCTTCTTCGAGGGCCAGGATCCGAAGATGGTGCATTCGGCGCGGACTCTGCGGGCGGACATGATCAACGGTCTCAAGCTGTACCGGGCGAACATCCGGGCCAAGCTGGGCAACCCCGCACCGCGCCGCACCGACGTCCCGGTGCAGCTGATCCTCGGCCTGCACGACAAGGCCGTGCGCCCGGTCGGATACGAGGACACCGAGGAATGGGTCAGCGACCTGCGGCGACGGGAGATACCGTCGGGCCACTGGTCGCCGATCTCGCACCCGGAGGACCTCGCACGGCTCACCACCGACTTCGTGATGTCGGTGATCGACCGAGGCGAGAGCGACGAGTCCGCCGCCATCTCCTGACGGAGTCCGCCCAGCTTTCGACCTACCGGGGAGGTCGAAAATGCGCTCACGGGGCCGTCAGGGGTGTCATTGGCGGCCCCGGCCACGCACGTAACAGTAAGATGGCCGGGTACCACGCGGTCGACGCTCGACAGGCCGCGACCGCCTTGGAGACGAGAAGGAGTGCAACCCGCCCGTGGCTGCCCAGAAATCAGACAAGAGCACTCCCAACAAGGACTACGGCGCCTCCTCCATCACCGTTCTCGAGGGCCTGGAGGCTGTGCGCAAGCGCCCAGGCATGTACATCGGCTCCACCGGTGAGCGGGGCCTGCACCACCTGATCTGGGAGGTCGTCGACAACTCGGTCGACGAGGCGATGGCAGGCCACGCCACCATCGTCGCGGTCACGATGCTCGCAGACGGCGGGATCGAGGTCGTCGACGACGGCCGCGGTATCCCGACCGGCATGCACGCCTCCGGCGTGCCCACCGTCGAGGTCGTCATGACCCAGCTGCACGCGGGCGGCAAGTTCGATTCCGACGCGTACGCCGTCTCCGGCGGCCTGCACGGCGTCGGTATCTCCGTCGTGAACGCGCTGTCGACCAAGGTCGAGGTCGAGATCGACAACGACGGCTACCACTGGAACCAGACCTACACCAAGGCGGTCCCCGGTGAGCTGGTCAAGGGCGAGCCCACCAAGCGAACCGGCACCACCGTCCGGTTCTGGGCGGACCCGGACATCTTCGAGACCACCACCTACAACGCGGAGACCGTGGCCCGCCGGCTGCAGGAGATGGCGTTCCTCAACAAGGGCCTGACCATCACCCTGACCGACGAGCGGATCACCGACGAGGAGGTCGCGGCCGAGGCCGAGTACGACGCCGACGCGACCAAGGCGCCCGAGGTCCAGTCCGTCCGCACCAGGACCTATCACTACCCGGGCGGCCTCGAGGACTACGTCCGGCACATCAACCGCACCAAGCAGTCGATCCACAACTCGGTCGTCGGCTTCACCGCGAAGGGCACCGGCCACGAGCTCGAGGTCGCGATGCAGTGGAACTCCGGCTACTCGGAGTCCGTGCACACCTTCGCCAACACCATCAACACCCACGAGGGCGGCACCCACGAGGAGGGTTTCCGCGCGGCCCTGACCACGGTGGTGAACAAGTACGCGAAGGACAAGAAGCTCCTCAAGGAGAAGGACGGCAACCTCACCGGCGACGACATCCGCGAGGGCCTCGCCGCGATCGTCAGCGTCAAGGTCGGCGAACCCCAGTTCGAGGGCCAGACCAAGACCAAGCTCGGCAACACCGAGGTCAAGTCCTTCGTGCAGAAGGCATGCAACGAGCACCTCTCGCACTGGTTCGAGTCCAACCCGGCCGACGCCAAGACGATCGTGACCAAGGCGGTCTCCTCGGCGCAGGCGCGCGTCGCGGCCCGCAAGGCCCGCGAGCTGGTCCGCCGCAAGAGCGCGACCGACCTCGGCGGGTTGCCGGGCAAGCTGGCCGACTGCCGGTCCAACGACCCGAGCAAGTCCGAGATCTACATCGTGGAGGGTGACTCCGCAGGCGGCTCGGCGAAGTCCGGCCGCGACTCGATGTACCAGGCGATCCTCCCGCTGCGCGGCAAGATCATCAACGTCGAGAAGGCCCGCATCGACCGCGTCCTCAAGAACAACGAGGTCCAGTCGATCATCACCGCGTTCGGCACCGGCATCCACGACGAGTTCGACATCGCGAAGCTGCGGTACCACAAGATCGTGCTGATGGCCGACGCCGACGTCGACGGCCAGCACATCTCGACGCTGCTGATGACGCTGCTGTTCCGCTTCATGCGGCCGCTCATCGAGCACGGGCACGTCTACCTCGCGCAGCCGCCGCTGTACAAGCTCAAGTGGCAGCGGTCGGAGCCGGAGTTCGCGTACTCCGACCGTGAGCGCGACGGTCTGCTCGAGGCCGGCGTGCAGGCGGGCAAGAAGATCAACAAGGACGACGGCATCCAGCGCTACAAGGGCCTCGGCGAGATGAACGCCAAGGAACTGTGGGAGACCACGATGGACCCGAGCGTCCGGGTGCTCCGCCTGGTGACGCTCGACGACGCGGCCGCAGCCGACGAGTTGTTCAGCGTCCTGATGGGCGAGGACGTCGAGGCCCGACGCAGCTTCATCACCCGCAATGCGAAGGATGTCCGTTTCCTGGACGTCTGATCCATCCCACCAGCCGGGTCGGCGCATTGTGATCTGAGTCACAATGCCCGACCCGGCTGATTGCGTCCTGGTGCCAGTGGTGCCAGTGATGCCGGTTACGTCGCTATTTTCTCGGCTTCAACTACCTGTATAACGAAACGATAACTTCTTGGGAACATTCAAATGTCGACGTGTAACGCTTGGGCATCTACACTTCTGTACCGCCTAGGCGTCTGTCTCGACTCGTACCCCGGCGAACTCGCTTTCCGCGATCGGGCGTACGGCACGAATGCAGGCCGTCGTGCCGCACCTGGGAGGAAAGTGAGTTTGCAACATGAACACTGAGACGCCGCCGCCGAACAGGCCGTGGAACCTCGAGGGCTGGGGCCTGCGGTGGAAGGTCGCCGCGGTGCTCGCGGTCCCGCTCACCGTTGCCGTCGTGCTCGGTGGACTTCGGGTTCAGAACGAGGTCAGCCAGGCGATCGAGTTCCGCAACCAGGCAAAACAGGTCGCAGACATTCCCGAGATCGTCGACCTCGGCACCATCTTCGGCACCGTGTCCGCCGGCTATGCGACGAAGACGGTCACCAACGAGGACATCGTCGCGATGGAGAAGGCGATCGTCGCGGCCAAGGCCGCCACCTTCAACCCGGCCTTCCCCGACGACGTCGCGGAGAAGTTGCGGAACGCGCTCGTCGGGATCGAGAAGATCCGCGATGACGTCAACAACGGCGTCGCCGACCCCGAGCTCTCCGCCAAGACCGCCGCCATCCGTGCGGACATGACCGACATCGTCGACGAGATCATCCTCCCCATCGACGATGCCGAGGTCCTCAACGCGCACGACCGTCTCGTCGGCGTCTGGGCATCGCAGCGTCGCCTCGCCGACCAGGTCACCGCGGCACTCGAGGTGCTCAAGAACCCGAACGCCTCGCTGAACGCCCTGTACTCGGCGGCGGGTGCGGAGCGGGCGATGATCGACGTCCTCGCCCGGTCGTACCCCCAGTCCGACGCGCAGATCCAGGAACTGCGCGATCGCAACCGCGCCCGAGTGGCCATCATCGACGGGGCGGTGGGTGGCGCGCTGCCGCTGCTCGAGCTCCGTGCCTCGATGCTCGAGAGCGTCAAGCTCTACGGCACGCTGCTCCAGGAATCCACCCACACGATCGCGTCCACGGTCGCCGAGCGCGAGAAGGAAACGACCAGCGCCGCGATCCGCGACTCGCTCGTCGTCCTCGGCACGCTGATCGCGGCGACGGTGCTCGGCCTGTTGGTGGCCCGGTCGCTGATCAACCCCATCCGCAGGCTGCGCCGCGGCGCGCTCCAGGTGGCCAACCACGATCTGCCCGATGCGATCGATCGCATCAAGGACGGCGACGACTCCGGGGTCATGGAGTTCGACCCCGTGCCCGTGCAGACCACCGAGGAGATCGGACAGCTCGCGCGCGCCGTCGACGACATCCACGGCCAGGCCCTGCGTCTCGCCGGTGAGCAGGCGCACCTGCGCCTGAGGATCGGCGACATGTTCGAGACGCTGGCGCGGCGAAGCAAGTCCCTCGTCGACCAGCAGCTCGGACTCATCGAGAACCTGGAGTTCGAGGAGAAGGACCCCAAGCGACTCGAGAGCCTGTTCCGGCTCGACCACCTCGCCGCCCGCATGCGCAGGAACGGCGAGAACCTGCTGATCCTGTCGGGCACCAGGACCCGCCGCGGCCATTCCGCCCCGGTCCAGGTCGGTGACGTCGTGCGCGCCGCGATGTCCGAGGTCGAGGACTACCAGCGGGTCGAGGTCAAGGCCACGCCGCAGGGTGCCATCAGCGGCGCCGTCGCCACCGACATCGTGCACCTGCTCGCCGAGCTGCTGGACAACTCGCTGCGGGCCTCCCCGCCGGACAGCAAGGTGACCTTCAACTTCTCGCGTGCCGTCGATGGCGGGCTCCTGCTCGAGATCACGGACCGCGGCATCGGCATCCCCACCGCGGAGATGGCGGTCATCAACGACCGCCTCGCCTCGGGTGGCGAGGTGAGCCCCGAGACGGCCCGCCACATGGGTCTGTTCGTGGCCAGCCGACTCGCGGAGCAGCACGGGCTGACCGTGCGGATGCGGCCGACCTTCGAGACCGCCCGCAATCAGGGCGTGACGGTCAGCGTGCACATCCCGCACTCCGCACTCGTCTCGTCGATGACGATGGGGATGACGGGCCCGCAGGGCAAGGTCGATTCCGACGGCTACCCCGTCACGGGGGAACAGGCCGTCGTCGCGGAACCCGCGGTCCCGGTCACCGTCACCGTGGGCCCCGGACCGCTGACCACGGGTCCGATCGGGCTGCCCGAGCGCACCCCGGCCGCGCCGAACGGTCTGCCGCAGCGCACCCCGGCCGCTCCGAACGGTCTGCCGGAGCGCGCCCCGGCCGAGCCGAACGTTCCGCCCCGGCGCACCCCGGCGATGTTCGGGGTTCTGCCGCAGCGCACCCCGGCCGCTCCGGAGGGTCTGCCTCAGCCCAGCCAGTCCGTGCCGAGCCCGTCACCGCAGCCGAGTCCGCTGGCTCCGTCGGCCGGTCTCCCGCAGCGCACCCCGGGGGCCAGCGGTCTGCCGCAGCGCACCCCGGGTGCGACGACCGGACTGCCCCCGGTCAATCCCGAGGTGAGCACCCCGGTTCGGGCCGCGCCTGCCGTCGAATCGGCACCGGCGGCGCCTGCCGCACCTGCCGCACCTGCGGCACCGGCCACGAGCGCGGAGCCCGCAGGCAGCACGCAGCACCGCTACCGCGTGAACTCGCAGAAGACCGCGTCGTTCTTCCAGCCGCGCGCCAACGTCGAGCCGTTGCGCCCGATCCTGCACCCGCAGGAGACCACGCCGATCTTCAGCGGCATGGTCTCGACCGGCATCGTCTCGGACTGGTTGACGACGCCGGCAGAGGGGGAGGTCAACAAGAACTGGACCTCGGCCGCGGACGAGGGCTGGAGCGCCGCGGAGCGCGCCATCACCCCTCGGGTGGAGGCCCGCACCGAGTCCGGACTCCCGCAGCGGCAACCGGGACACCAGTTGGTTCCCGGCGGCGTCGACGGAGCTGACAAGATCACCACTGCCAAGCTGCGCGACCCGGAGGCCATCCGCGAGAAGCTCAGCCGCCACCAACAGGGCATCCGCGACGGTCGTGCGGCCAGCCATGCCGAACGCAACAGCATCTAAGGAGACAGATGAACATGGATCAGGGATCCGCGCTCAACTCGGATCAGGGATCCGCGGGCGGCTACTCGCTCGACTGGTTGGTTTCGAACTTCGCGCGTGAGGTGCCGGGCGTCTCGCACGCCGTGCTGGTGTCGGCGGACGGCCTGCTCATGGCGGGAAGTGCGCACCTGCCGCTGGACCGCGCCGAGCAGCTCGCTGCGGTCACCTCGGGGCTGGCGAGCCTGTCGGCCGGGGTCTCCCGACTGTTCGAGGGCGGCGGCGTCCTCCAGTCCGTCGTCGAGATGCAGCACGGGTACCTGCTGCTGATGAGCGTCGGCGACGGCTCGCACCTCGCCGCGCTCACCTCGTCGGGCTGCGACATCGGCCAGGTCGGGTACGAGATGGCACTACTGGTCGATCGTGTCGGCGCCTCCGTGCAGGCGACGCCGCGAGCCGGTATCGCGACCTGATTCCGAGGTAGCCATGGACGAGCAGCACAACGCAGAGACGGAGACCGGGCCCAGCCTGGTCCGGCCGTACTCCCTCACATCAGGGCGCACGAAACCCGCGGTGGAGTTGGCGCTGGAGGCGCTGATCCAGGTCCTGCCCGATCAAGAGAACCGGAACTGGGACCTGGGCGACATCGAGGCGACCATCGTCGCGTTGTGCGCACAATCGCCCTCGCTGGCGGAGATCGCCGCTCGGGTCGGCGTCCCCATCGGGGTCGCGCGCGTGCTGGTGGCGGACCTCGTCGAGGCCGGTCACCTGCGAATCCTGGCCACGCTGCAAGAAGACGCGAGCGACAGCGAGCGTCGGGAACTCATCGAAAGGGTCCTCGGTGGACTTCGCCAAATCTAGCGCCCAGCAGAATCGGGTGACCTCGACAAAGATCGTGATCGCCGGTGGATTCGGCGTGGGCAAGACAACCCTGGTCGGGGCCGTCTCCGAGATCGTGCCGCTCCGGACCGAGGCGCTGGTGACGAACGCCTCCGACGGCGTCGACAACCTCACCGGGATTCCGCAGAAGTCCACCACGACGGTTGCGATGGACTTCGGCCGCATCAGCCTGGCCGACGACCTGGTCCTGTACCTGTTCGGGACGCCGGGACAGCACCGGTTCTGGTTCATGTGGGACGACCTGATCCGCGGCGCCATCGGCGCGATCGTGCTGATCGACACCCGCAGGCTCGACGAGAGCTTTGCCGCCGTCGACTTCTTCGAGGCCCGCAAGCTGCCGTTCCTGGTGGCGGTGAACGAGTTCGACGACGCGCCGCGGTACCCGCTCGAGGACATCCGGCAGGCGCTCGCGGTGTCGGCCGATGTGCCGATCATGTCCATCGACGCCCGCGATCGGGAGTCGGCCAAGGGCGGATTGGTCGCGATCACCGAGTACGCGCTGCGCCGGCTGGGTCAGCCGGTCGCGTAACACTCGTCTCCTCCCTGTTCGGTGGTGCCGCGACGCGCGGTGCCAGCCCCGGCCTCCCGTCGTAGACGGGGGGCCGGTTCCGGCTCCGGACGACCCCGGTGATCGACGGATCGACCTGCGGACTCGAGCGCCGTCACGGTGTGTTCCCCGTGGTAACTGCCGACAATCCGCGAGTGATGCCGGGTCTAGCTGACCTGCACCTATAGACTCGTGTGGTTGCGCGACATCCTGCGAGGCGGCCAGTCCGCGAGGAGACGCGAAGCCGAGTAGAAGAGGAGCTCATGACCGACACCACGTTGCCGCCTGAGGGGACGGGGCACGACCGCATCGAGCCCGTCGACATTCAGCAAGAGATGCAGAGCAGCTACATCGATTACGCGATGAGCGTGATCGTGGGCCGTGCCCTGCCGGACGTGCGCGACGGCCTCAAGCCCGTGCACCGCCGCGTGCTCTATGCGATGTACGACAACGGGTACCGCCCGGACCGCGGCTACGTGAAATCCGCGCGACCGGTCGCCGACACGATGGGTAACTACCACCCGCACGGCGACACCTCGATCTACGACACCCTGGTCCGCATGGCCCAGCCGTGGTCGCTGCGCTACCCGCTCGTCGACGGCCAGGGCAACTTCGGTTCCCGCGGCAACGACGGCGCGGCCGCGATGCGTTACACCGAGTGCAGGCTCACGCCGCTCGCGATGGAGATGCTCCGCGAAATCGACCACGATACCGTCGATTTCGCGCCGAACTACGACGGCAAGACGCAAGAGCCGACGGTTCTCCCCAGCCGTATCCCCAACCTGTTGATCAATGGCTCCGGCGGCATCGCCGTCGGTATGGCCACCAACATCCCGCCGCACAACCTGGGCGAGGTCGCGGAGGCCATCTACTGGGCGCTCGAGAACCACGAGGCCGATGAGGAAGCCACCCTGGCGGCGGTGATGGAGCGGATCAAGGGACCGGACTTCCCGACCGCGGGCCTGATCGTCGGCGGCCAGGGCATCAGCGACGCGTACCACACCGGCCGCGGCTCGGTCCGGATGCGCGGCGTGGTGGAGATCGAGGAGGACGCCAAGGGGCGCACCACGATCGTGATCACCGAGCTGCCCTACCAGGTGAACCCGGACAACCTGATCACCTCGATCGCCGAGCAGGTGCGGGACGCGAAGATCGCAGGCATCTCCGACATCCACGACGAGTCCTCGGACCGCGTCGGCATGCGGATCGTCGTCACGGTCAAGCGTGACGCGGTGGCGAAGGTCGTGCTCAACAACCTCTACAAGCACACCCAGCTGCAGACCAGCTTCGGCTGCAACATGCTCTCCATCGTCGACGGGGTGCCGCGCACCCTGCGGCTGGATCAGATGATCCGCCTCTACACCACGCACCAGCTCGAAGTGATCGTCCGGCGCACCAGGTACCTGCTGCGCAAGGCCGAGGAGCGGGCCCACATCCTGCGCGGCCTGGTCAAGGCGCTCGACGCGCTCGACGAGGTCATCGCGCTCATCCGGGCGTCGCAGACCGTCGACATCGCCAGGGCCGGACTGATCGAGCTGCTCACCGTCGACGAGATCCAGGCCGATGCCATCCTCGCGATGCAGCTGCGCCGCCTCGCGGCCCTCGAGCGTCAGAAGATCATCGACGAACTCGCCGAGATCGAGCGCGAGATCGCGGACTACGAGGACATCCTGGCCAAGCCGGAGCGTCAGCGTGCGATCGTGCGCGACGAGCTCA
The DNA here is from genome assembly GCF_000686785.1 of Rhodococcus sp. UNC363MFTsu5.1. Taxonomy (NCBI): domain Bacteria; kingdom Bacillati; phylum Actinomycetota; class Actinomycetes; order Mycobacteriales; family Nocardiaceae; genus Rhodococcus; species Rhodococcus sp. UNC363MFTsu5.1. The sequence goes on along the minus strand of NZ_JMLO01000023.1, from coordinate 12,173 downwards.
AGGAGATCGTCGACAAGTACGGCGACGACCGGCGCACCCGCATCATCGCGGCCGACGGTGACGTCGCGGACGAGGACCTGATCGCCCGCGAGGACGTGGTGGTCACCATCACCGAGACCGGGTACGCCAAGCGCACCAAGACCGACCTCTACCGCTCGCAGAAGCGCGGCGGCAAGGGCGTCCAGGGCGCCGGGCTCAAGCAGGACGACATCGTCAAGCACTTCTTCGTCAGCTCGACCCACGACTGGATCCTGTTCTTCACCACCAAGGGCCGGGTGTACCGGGCAAAGGCCTACGAGCTGCCCGAGGCCAGCCGCACCGCACGCGGGCAGCACGTGGCGAACCTGCTGGCCTTCCAGCCGGACGAGCGGATCGCCCAGATCATCCAGATCAAGACCTACGAGGACGCGCCGTATCTGGTGCTCGCCACCCGCAACGGCCTGGTCAAGAAGTCGAAGCTGACCGACTTCGATTCCAACCGCAGCGGCGGCATCGTCGCGGTGAACCTGCGCGGCGAGGACGAGCTGGTCGGTGCCGTGCTCGCCTCCTCGGAGGACGATCTGCTGCTGGTGTCGGCGCAGGGTCAGTCGATCCGCTTCTCCGCCACCGACGAGGCGCTGCGGCCGATGGGCCGCGCCACCTCCGGCGTGCAGGGCATGCGCTTCAACGGCGACGACGAACTGCTGTCGCTGAACGTGGTGCGCGACGGCACCTACCTCCTGGTCGCGACCTCGGGTGGGTACTCGAAGCGCACCGCCATGGAGGACTACCCGGTCCAGGGCCGCGGCGGCAAGGGCGTGCTGACGATTCAGTACGACAAGCGCCGTGGCACCCTGGTCGGGGCGCTCATCGTCGACGACGATGACGAGCTCTACGCCATCACCTCCGGCGGGGGAGTGATCCGCACCGCGGCCAAGCAGGTGCGGAAGGCCGGCCGACAGACCAAGGGCGTGCGGTTGATGAATCTCGGGGACGGTGACACCCTGCTCGCGATCGCGCGCAACGCCGATGAACCCGATGAGTCCGACACCGCCGCGAGTGACGGATCGAAGGAGTCTTAGTGAGCACTCCCAACCAGCCCAGCAGCGACCGGCAGGGGCCACCTGCCGGTCCGGGCTCCCAGCCGCAGGCCGGTAAGCCGGAGGAGGCGAACGGGGCCCCGTCACCGGCGCCGTCGACCCCGACGCCGCCTGCCAAGCCCGACGCTCCCGAGTCGGCGAAGTCGGCACCGGGTCAGCCCGCCGCCCCCGCGCAGCAGGCCCCCGCCAAGGCTCCCGGCCAGGACCGTCCTGCCCCGCCCGCGCAGGGCGCGGGCCAGACACCGCCGCGCCCTCAGGGGCAGGCGCCGCAGGGTCAGCAGCCGACCGGACCGTCCCGTCCGGCCCAGGCCCAGCCGTCTGCCGCGACCCCCGCGGCGCCCGCCCAGGGATCGGCGCCCGCCCAGGGATCGCGGCCCGCGGGCGCTCCGGCGCAGGGCGGTGCGGCCCCGGCCGCCCCGCAGGGTGGTCGGCCGACCCAGGCGCCGGGCCAGGCGCCGGGCCAGGCGCCGGGCCAGGGGCCCGGCCAGCGGCCCCAGCAGAACGGCGGCCCGGCCAACGGCGCAGGCACTCGTCCGAGCTCGCCCACGGGTGGTCCCGGTACGCGCCCCGCGGCGCCGGCCGGTGGTCCTGCGACGCGTCCGGGTGCCGCCGCCGGCGCGCCCGGCACGCGTCCGGCCTCGGCCCCGGGTGGCCAGGGGACCCGTCCCGGTGGTCCTGCGGCCGGTAAGCCCGCGGCGGGAGCCCCCTCGGGGGACGACGCGGCGAAGGCGGCCCGCAAGGAGGCCGCCAAGGCCAAGACGGCGGTGATCGACGGCCCGACCCGGCACATCGACCGCTCCGATCTGGCGAAGGATCTGCCGGACCTGTCCGCGGTCAAGCATCCGCTGCCGGGCGACGCCCCCGCGGCCGCCGGTGCCGGCGCCAAGACGGGCGCGCAGCCCGCGGTCGTGGCCGTCCCGATCGACGCGGTCGCGGGTGACCCGTTGCGCGCGACCATCCAGGTGCGCAAGGTCGACCCCTGGTCGACGCTCAAGGTGTCCCTGGTGATCTCGGTGGCGCTGTTCTTCGTGTGGATGTTCGCCGTGGGATTCCTGTACGTCGTGCTCGACGGCATGGGTGTCTGGGATCGCCTGAACAACGCCTTCACCGACATCGTGTCGGAGTCGGGCGACGAGGGCCTCGTCAGCGCCGGGCAGGTGTTCGGCTACGCCGCGCTGGTCGGTGCCATCAATGTGGTGCTCTTCACGGCGCTCGCCACCATCGGATCGTTCATCTACAACCTCTGCACGGACCTGGTCGGTGGGGTCGAAGTGACCCTCGCCGATCGCGACTGACCAGGGGTTTTGGTTCCCCGCCGGGCCGGTTTTGGTCGCGGCCGGTCGGTGGGGTAATCTCATGCCTCGGTTCGGGGAGACAAGTTCAACGCGTCTCCCGGACCGAGGTTAAGGGCCTATAGCTCAGGCGGTTAGAGCGCTTCCCTGATAAGGAAGAGGTCGGAGGTTCAAGTCCTCCTAGGCCCACTCCCCGTGCCGACGAAGGGTTCGAGCATGAAGGTACTGCTTCTCACGGCAGCCGTTGTGACCGTTCTCTTCGGGCTGACCAAGCTGCGGTCGCGCCGCAGTCAGGACGTATGGCACGAGGTCACCAGCCGCTAGCGCGGACGGGGCCTTAGCTCAGTTGGTAGAGCGCTGCCTTTGCAAGGCAGATGTCAGGAGTTCGAATCTCCTAGGCTCCACAGCATCACATCAACACCCCTCACTTTCCGGTGAGGGGTGTTCTTTGCTGGATGGGCGACAGGGTGCGGCGGCGGGCCAACGTCACAAGCGGATCGCATGCCGAGGCAAGTTCATCGAATTGTGTTCGATATCACACGGTCTCGACTACTGTTCGGCTGGGGGAAATCGCAACCGAACCCGGGAGCCGACATGAAACTCAGGAAGATTGTCGCCACTGCACTGTTCGTGACGGCCGCGATGGGCGCCGGGGCGGCGACCTCGCACGCCGAGCCAGCCGCGTTGGTCGGCGCCCAGATGCAAGGTCGGGACCAGGGCGTCGGGTACAGCACCGGGCTCGCGCCGGGCGGGAACTCGGTCGTCACCCTGCTGGACGCGGGCGTGTTCCGGGTCTCGGGGGATGGGTCCGGGGTGAGCGTGCTCCGGGACGACGGCTCGCCCATCGGCACGATTCCTCTCGCATATCGCGCGAACGGTGAGACGCACTCGATCGCGCCCGTGATCGGCGACGGCGGCCGGACCCTGACGCTGACCCCGAACACGATCCCCTCGTTCGCTCAGCCGGTCGCCTGGGACAACCCCGCGGACCAGCAGCGCCTGATGGGGGAGATCCAGAAGGCACAGATGGGCGGGATCGTCGGGCAGACCGTCGGGGGCATCATCGGGCTCCTCGTCGGCTGCGTGGTCGGTGTGCTCGCCGGCTGCTTCCCCGGATCGATCATCGGCTCGCTCATCGGTGGCGTGATCGGACTGGACATGGTCGGTGGCGAACCGTTGCGATCGGCGTTCTTCAACTTCGTCGGGCCACTCCCGACCCTGCCGGGGATGCCGGCACCCGCGGCGCCCTGATTCGCGCCCGCGCAGCAACAGACGGTAGGCACACAGCCCGCGATCAGCTCCTGGTCGCGGGCTGTGTGCTGTGCGCTGTGCATCGCCGAGTGTGCAGTTTGGGGGTACCTCCCTGCACGAAGTGCTCGGGGGAGGGGGCGAACGTCGAGAGAAGCCGACGGTAGCTGCACACTCGATGGCCGATGCCGAGCCTGTGCAATTGTGAACAAACCTGTGCAGCAATTGGTTTCAGTACCGCGCGGTCGGGTGTCGACGCCCTGGAATCGGCCCGCCCACCTGCCGAAATGTATGTGTTACCGTGCGTACGGCTTCGCGACCGGAGTCAACGGACACGGGGCGGAGTCGACGGTGGACATGAGTGCGCGCGTAAACGGTTGGCGGGGTGCGGTCGTCGCGGCGGCCATGTCGGTGGTCGTGGCCGCGATCGTGGCGCCCATGGCGGCGGCGGCGCCTGCGGACTTCTACACGCCGCCAGCCGACCTGACGGCGAGCGCGCCCGGCGACCTGATCCGCACCGAGCCGTCCGAACTCGCGCTCCGGGTGCCGGGAACCGATGGGGCGTTCCCCGCCGATGGCCGGCGCATCATGTACCGCAGCACCGACGCGAACGGCGCGGCCAACGCGGTCACCGGCACCTACCTCGAGCCGCAGCGGCCGTGGGAGGGCCCCGGACCCCGGCCCCTGGTCAGCCTCGCGGTCGGCACCCACGGCCAGGGCGACCAGTGCGCCCCCTCCAAGCTGCTGAACCAGCTCCTGACCTACGAGGGGCCGATCGGGCTGATGACCGAGTACGAGGTGCTCGGCATCAACGCACTGCTGCTGCAGGGCATCGCCGTCGTCGTCACCGATTACGACGGCCTCGGCACGCCGGGCATGCACACCTACGTCAACCGCGCGGCCGAGGCGCATGCGGTCCTGGACGCGGCCAGGGCCGCCAGGAACCTGTCCGGCACCTCCATCACCGCGTCCGGCCCTGTCGGATTCTGGGGATACTCGCAGGGTGGCGGCGCGGCGGCCGCCGCGGCCGAGCTCGCCGCCGACTACGCGCCGGAACTCAAGGTGAAGGGCACCTACGCCGGGGCGCCGCCCGCGGACCTCGCCGCGACGCTGGCGCAGATCGACGGGTCCTTCCTCACCGGCGCGATCGGGTACGCGATCAACGGCCTCGCCCAGGCCTACCCCGAGTCCCGGCCGCTCATCGAGGCCGAGCTCAACGACAAGGGCAAGGCGATGCTGGCGGCGACGCGCGACTACTGCGTCGTCGAAACCGGTGCGCGCTTCGCCTTCCAGAAGACCAGCGAGTACACCCGCAGCGGCGAATCGCTCTCGGTGGTGCTCGATCGGCTGCCGCTGGCGAAGGAACTGCTGGAGCGGCAGCGGATCGGCAGGGGGACGCCGTCGGGTCCGGTCCTGATCCAGTCCGGCAACCACGACGACGTGGTGCCGTTCGGCCAGGCCGAACAGCTGGCCGCGGCCTGGTGCGGCCGCGGCGCGACGGTGCAGTTCACCGAGAACCCGCTACCGAGCGTCCTGCCGGGCTCCGTGATCAACCACGGTGCGCCGCTGGTCCTCGGCCTGCCCGAGGCACTGACCTACATGGTCGACCGATTCCACGATCGACCGGCACCGAGCACCTGCTCGTCCTGACGCCTGCTGGTCCTCCGGTAGCAGGGGCCACCGATACCGTGGGGTGATGTGCTGCCGTCGGCGCGCCGCGATGCTCGTGGCATGACGACCGACGCAGCTCCGCCCCGCAGGTGGGCGCCGACGACGATCTACGTGCTGGTGGCGTTTCTCGCGGGCGGCGTCCTCGTGGCGCTCCAGGCGGTGACCGGCCCCGACGCGGACCTGCTCGAACTGGTGCAATTCGCACCGGCCATCGCGGTGGCGGCGGTCCTGGCGGTCTGGCGGGGCAGATGGCGTCCGCCGCTGGCACTGGGCATGTGGCGGCCCGACATGGCCGCCCTCGCGGCTGCGCTCGGCTCGGTACTGGTCGTTCTGGCGCTGCCGGCGGCGGTGCTCGTGTCCCTCGGCGCAGACCCCGACTTCTCGGCCGTCCGGGCCGGTGGGGCGCCGCTGGGCTTGCTGGTCCTCGCGCAGTGCGTCGGGGCGTGTGGGGAGGAACTCGGCTGGCGGGGGTTCCTGCAGCCCTACCTGCGCACGAGGTATTCCGTGCTGGTCACCGGCGTGCTCGTCGGAACCGTGTGGGGGGTGTGGCACGTCCAGGTGTTCACGGAGGGCGCCGCGTACGCGGCGGCCTTCCTTTCGGCGACGATCGCGATGTCCGTGCTGCTGGCGGTGCTCCTCGACAACGGACGCAAGGGCGGCCTGTTGATCGCCACCGGGTTCCACGCGGCCGTCAACCTCGGCCTGCTGGTGTTCGGCGACGCCGGGGGCCGCGAGCCCCTGCTGTGGTCGTCGATGGCCGTCGCCGCGGCGGGCTGCGCCGCGGCGACAGCGGTGTTCAGGAGTTCTCGACGTCCCGCAGGCTCGGCGGCGCCGACGCGACCGGCGGCATCTCCCGTCGACGCTGCTTGACGTACACGGCGCCGGCGGCCACGGCCGCACCGAGGCCGATGACCAGCAGCGCCCGCCTGCCGCGCTTGCGGCCCTTGACCTGCTCGGCGGCCACGGCCGCGACGGCCTGCTCGTCCACCAGCGCGAGCGCGGGGACGGCCTTGGGTCGGGAGGACAGTGCCTTCCTGGCCAGGGCGTAGCCCTGGCGGCCGAGGTAGAGGCTCAACGCCCCGGTGCTCTTGGCCACCACTCCGGTGCCCTTCGCGACACCTCCCGTGCCCCTGGCGAACCCGAGCGCCGCGAGCTGCGCGAGCCTCAATGCGCTGCTGACCGTGGAGGATTCGGGTGCGGGGGGTACGAGCTCGAGGGTGGGCGCCTGGTCGGCCGGGGCGGGGACAGAAACCGGGGTGGACTTCGTCGCGCGAGTCATCTGTCCACTGTCGCACATGTTCCCTGGGACGGAATGGCACCATGGTGGAGTGACCTCACCGAATCAGACCGCAACCGCAACGCTGCACACCAACCGCGGCGACATCAAGATCGCCCTGTTCGGCAACCACGCGCCGAAGACCGTCGAGAACTTCGTCGGGCTCGCCGACGGCACCAAGGCCTACAGCACGGAGAACGCCTCGGGCACCAAGACCGGACCGTTCTACGACGGCGCCGTCTTCCACCGCGTCATCGACGGCTTCATGATCCAGGGCGGCGACCCGACCGGTACCGGCCGCGGCGGCCCGGGCTACCAGTTCGGCGACGAGTTCCACCCGGAGCTGCAGTTCGACAAGCCGTACCTGCTGGCCATGGCGAACGCCGGACCGGGCACCAACGGCTCGCAGTTCTTCATCACCACCGGCAAGACCCCGCACCTCAACCGCAGGCACACCATCTTCGGTGAGGTCGTGGACGAGGAGTCGAAGAAGGTCGTCGACGCCATCTCCGGAACCTCGGTGGACCGCACGGACCGCCCGCTGGAGGCGGTCGTCATCAACAGCATCACCATCTCCTGATCGGTACCGCGAGATGACCAACCCCGGTTGGGGTGGCGTGTCCGGTGACGGCACGCCGCCCCAACCGCGGTGCGTCCGGCACCCGGACCGGCCCACCGCGCTGTCCTGCACCCGCTGCGGCCGTCCCGCGTGCGTCGAGTGCCTCCGACCGGCCGCCGTCGGCCAGCACTGCGTCGACTGCATCGCCGCCGACGCCAAGACCACCCGCTCGGCCCGCACCGTCGCGGGCGCGCCGGTGCGGACCGGCCTGCCGACCCCGATCGTCACGTACGTCCTGATCGGGCTCAACGTCCTGATCTACGCGATCACGGTGCTCCAGTCCGGCAACGTGGCGAACAACCACCTCGGCTCGCCGCTGTTCACCAGCTGGGCGCTGTGGCCGCCCGCGGTCGCCGACGGCGACCTGGTCCGCGTGCTCGGCAGCGGCTTCCTGCACTTCGGTGCGGTCCACCTGCTGGTCAACATGTTCGCGCTCTGGGTGATCGGCCGCGACACCGAGATCATCCTCGGGCGTTCCCGCTACGTCGCGGTGTACCTCGTCTCGATCCTCGGCGGCTCGGCCGCCGTGATGGCATTCCAGGTGAACGCCGTCACCGCGGGCGCCTCGGGCGCGGTGTTCGGGCTGATGGGCGCGCAGGCGGTGATCCTGCTGCGGCTCAAGCGCAGCCCGGGCCCGGTCCTCGCCATCATCGCCCTCAACGTGATCATCAGCGTGACGATCCCGGGGATCTCGCTGTGGGGACACCTCGGCGGGCTCGTCGCGGGCGCCGCCGCCACCGCCGCGCTGATGTTCGCCCCTGGCAGCCTCGGCACCCCAGCGGAGCGTCAGAAGGCCCGCACCCTCGGCTGGGGCGGTCTCGCCGCCGTCACCGTGTTCTCGGTCGGTGTCATCGCGCTGCGGATGGCGCAGCTGCGGGCCGAACTCGGGATGTAGTCGCCTCGCCGGCTACGGGCGCGGTCGCTCCGGCGGCACCAGCCCGCGGCCGGCGAGCGCCTCGAAGACATCGGTGGGATCGGTGCCGAGGTCCCAGCGACCGAAGATCAGCAGCTTGTCGTCGTCGACGCCCGGCGGGCGCACGTCGATCTCCAGCATCGGCACCCGACGGCCCAGCCGTGGATAGCGCACGATCCTGACCCGGCTCAGCTCCGACGCCTGGTACTCGCGGCGCCCGTTCAGCCGCTGCACCGCGATCCCCCTCGCGCCGTCGAGCACGGCGAGCCGGGGCCGCTGACGCAGCCCAAGCGCGGTGATCGCCAGCAGCCCGAGTGCGCCGAGACCGATCAGCACCCGTCCCGCCGGATCCGACGGCACCGCCGCGGCGGCGAGGAGCATGGCCACCCCGCCGACACCGGTCGCGATCAGCGCACCGGTGGGTGTGGACCATGCGAGCTCGGGGTTGTGCACAGGGTTTTCGGGGTTGTGCACAGGCTCTCCACAGCTATCCACAGGGTTTATCCACATTGGGGATGAATGACAACGATGTAATTGATGCGGTTGGGCTGGGGATATTCCCAGGTCAGCGCCATCTCATCGTCATGATGAGGCCGACAACCATGAAACCGAAGCCGATCAGGAAGTTGTAGGCCCCCAGGTCGTTCATCCAGGTGATCTGGTCCGCGGCCAGGTAGTAGACGATCAGCCACGCCAGCCCGAGCAGCATGAAGCCGAGCATCACCGACACGTAGAGCGTGCTGGAGGGGCCGACCTTGACCTTCACAGGCGTGCGGTTCGCGGGATTGATCGTGTAGTCGGTCTTCTTGCGGACCTTCGACTTGGGCATGACGTCCTCGTTGGTTCAGTGCGGATCGTGCGATTGCGTCGGCGTCGGCGTCGACGCCCACCAGGTAGATTCGAGATTACCGGTGGTGAGTACACGCTAGCCGAGCACAGACGTGCCCGGGCAGGGTCTGCTGGGTGGACCCGCGAGCGCAGGCGAGCGCGGACAGGGGGAGGAGGTGAGGACCGTGGCCGATCCCGATCCGACCGATCCCGATCCGACCGCCTCCCATCGGCCTGCGGCGCACGCGGCGCCGCGGCGCAGGCAGCTCTTCTGGAAGATCTGCGTCCCGGTGGTCTGCGTGGTGACCGGGCTGCTGTTGGCGACCACCCGCGCGGTCTCGGAGGGCAACGAGCTGCGGCGTGGAGACACCACGAGGCTCTCCGACCTGGTGCGCAGTGCGCAGGCCGACGTGGACGACGCGGCGGGGGCGCGCGACGGCCTTGCCGCGCAGTTGGCCGCCCTGCAGGACCAGGCGGCCGGTTCCGACTCCGACGTCGCGGGCGTTCTCGAGCAGAGCCGGGCGCTGGAGGCCGCGGCGGGGCTGAGCGAGGTCACCGGACCCGGCGTGCGGGTGACCCTCACCGACGCGCCCCGAGACTCCGACGGCAAGTTCCCCGCCGGCGCCTCGCCCGATGACCTCGTCGTGCACCAGCAGGACGTGCAGAGCGTGCTGAACGCGCTCTGGGCAGGCGGGGCGACCGCGGTCGGGATGCAGGACCAGCGCGTGGTCAACACCTCGGCGCCGCGCTGCATCGGCAACACGCTCTTGCTGCACGGGCGGACCTACAGCCCGCCGTATCAGATGACGGCGATCGGCGACCCGGCCCGGATCGAGGCCGCGCTCGCCGCGGAGCCCGGCGTGCGCACCTTCAAGCAGTACGCGGTCCGCTACGGGCTGGGATACACCCAGGACGCCTCGGACTCGTTGACCGTGCCGGCGTACACGGGCCAACTGAGGACCAAGTTCGCCAACTAGGCGCCCGCGCCGCCCGTGCGTGATCCGTACCCCAGGTGGGGTGCCGATCGCGCACAACCGGCGAAGCCGCATATCCTGCTGCAATGCGCATCCTGGTCGTCGACAACTACGACAGCTTCGTGTTCAACCTGGTGCAGTACCTCGGCCAGCTCGGCACCGAGGCCACCGTCTGGCGCAACGACGACCCGCAGCTCGCCGACCGCGACGCCGTCGCGGCGGAGTTCGACGGGGTGCTGCTCAGCCCTGGACCGGGCACGCCGCAGCGGGCGGGCGCGAGCATGGACCTGGTCGCGGCGTGCGCGGCGGCCCGTACCCCGCTGCTCGGTGTGTGCCTGGGTCACCAGTCCATCGGCGCCGCGTTCGGGGCCACCGTCGACCGGGCGCCGGAACTGTTGCACGGCAAGACCAGCCAGGTCAGCCATGACGGCACCGGGGTGCTCGCCGGTCTGCCCGATCCGTTCACCGCCACCCGCTATCACTCGCTGACGGTGCTGCCGGAGACGATGCCGGACGAGCTGATCGCCACCGCGCACACCGACACCGGCATCGTGATGGCGATGCGGCACCGGGAGCTGCCGATCCACGGCGTCCAGTTCCATCCGGAATCGGTGCTGACCCAGGGCGGCCACCGGATGCTGGCGAACTGGCTGGAGGTGTGCGGGCAGCGGCCGCCGGAGGCGCTCGTCGCGACGCTGGAGGCCGAGGTCGCGCAGGCGCTGGGGTCGGCGCTCACCCACAACTGAACCACCGTCGGGTCGGCGCCGCGTCAATCGGACGGCGCGGGTGGTGTTCGGCGTTTGGGCACGAAATCATGGCGATCTGATCATGGTCTTTGCCCCAAAGTCTGCCTAGCGTGGATTCTGCGCGGCCAACGAGGAGTTCGGGCCGCGCGCGGCGGCCCCCAATCGGACGGCGGGCCGTGACCACCGTTCGAACACTCGACCCGAGAGGTGGGCCCATCATGGCCGACAAGGTGAACATCGTTCTGGTGCACGGCGCCTGGGGGGACGGTTCGCATTGGCGCCACGTCATCCCGACCCTGCACAACGCCGGGCACAAGGTCGTCGCCGTGCAGAACCCGCTGACCTCGCTCGCCGACGACGTGGACCGCACGCGAAAGCTGGCGGAATCGATGGACGGGCCGACGCTGCTGGTCGGTCACTCCTACGGTGGCGCCGTCATCACGGGGGCGGGGCACGCCGCGAATGTCGTTGGACTGGTGTATATCTCGGCCTTCGCGCCCGATGAGGGGGACAGCCTCGGCAGCATCTTCGCCCGCACCGATCAGCCGGCGGGGGCGGCCAACATCGCCCCCGATGCGCAGGGATTCCTGTGGATCGCACAGGACAAGTTCCAGGAGAGCTTCAGTCAGGACCTCGACGACACCGAGGCCCTGGTCATGGCCACGACGCAGAAGCCGATCTCGGGTCAGTGCTTCGCCGACCCGTCGGGCCCACCGGCCTGGAAGCAGAAGCCGAGTTGGTACCTGGTCTCCGGCCAGGACCGGATGATCCCGCCGGAGACCGAACGGTGGATGGCCGAGCGCATCGGTGCCCGCGAGACCGTCGAACTCGACGCCGGTCACGCCTCGCTGGCATCGCATCCGCACGAGGTGACCCAGCTGATCCTGACGGCGGCCGCCGCCGTCGCCTGACTCAGCGCTGTCGCCTGACTCAGCAGGAGTCCCCGGCCACCTGTCGCGGTGGTCGGGGACCGTGCGTGTCAGCGCTCGCTGCCGTCGCCCGACGGTCCGTGTCCCTTGGCGTACGCGCCGTGGCCGTGGGCCTTGTCCTGGACATCCTTGAGGATCGCCAGCTGGTCGTGCTCGTTCTTGTGGGCGGCCGCGGAGAGGGCATCGGACTGCTCGGCCGGGTCGGCGACGAGCAGGCTGCCGGAGCCGGGTTTGCCTGCCGACCCGAGCTTGTTCATCTTCTTCGGGACTGTGGTGCCCTGGTACTCCAGCGGGATCGGGTGGCCGTGGTCGTCCACGGGTCCGAGCGGCTGGTGGACCTCGACGTACTCGCCGTGCGGCAGGCGCTTGATCACGCCGGTCTCGAGGCCGTGCTCGAGCACCTGGCGGTCGCTGCGCTGGAGGCCGAGGCAGAACCGGTAGGTGACGAAGTAGGCGAGCGGGGGCAGCAGGACGATGCCGATGCGGCCCATCCACGTCGTCGCGTTGATCGAGATGTTGAACTTGTACGCGATGATGTCGTTGACGCACATGATCGTCAGGATGGCGTAGAACGTCAGGGCCATCGCGCCGAGCGAGG
>NZ_JMLO01000022.1:0-95928 GCF_000686785.1 Rhodococcus sp. UNC363MFTsu5.1 | reverse complement strand
TCCGGGAACCGGATGTGCGCGACCTTGTCCGAGACCCGGACCTCGTCGAGGGCGGCCATCAGCTTGTCCGCCCGCTTGGCCATGTTCTGCGCCGCGGTCGCCTTCGTCGCCTTCGCACCGAGCTTGGCGGCCTGCACCCGCAACGCGCCCGCCTTCTTCTCCGCGTTCGCGCGCTCACGGCGGCGGCGCTGCTCGTCGGTGGCGCGGGCGTCGAGGTACTTCTTCCAGCCCATGTTGTAGATGTCGGCCTCCCCGCGGACCGCGTCGAGGAACCACACCCGGTTCACCACGTCGCCGAGGAGCTCGACGTCGTGGCTGATCACGATCAGCCCGCCGTCGTGGTTCTGCAGGAACCCACGCAGCCAGGTGATCGAGTCCGCGTCGAGGTGGTTGGTGGGCTCGTCGAGCAGCAGGATGGTGTCCGAGCGGCCGCCGGATCCGTCGGAGGCGGCGAACAGGATGCGGGCCAGCTCGACGCGGCGGCGCTGACCACCGGAGAGGGTGCGCAGCGGCTGGGCGAGGATCCGATCCGCCAGCCCGAGGCTGCTGCAGATCCGGGCCGCCTCGGACTCCGCCTCGTAGCCGCCCGACGCCGAGAACCGGTCCTCGAGCTGCCCGTACTTGCGGATCGCCTTGTCGCGCTCGGCGTCGTCCACGGCCTCCGCCATGATCGCCTGCTGCTTCTCCATGCTGCGGAGGATCTCGTCGAGGCCGCGGGCAGAGAGCACCCGATCCTTGGCGAGCACGTCGAGGTTGCCCTCCCTCGGGTCCTGCGGCAGGTAACCCAGGTCCCCGCCGCGGATCACCTCGCCCGCGTAGGGCTCACCTTCACCCGCGAGGATGCGCAGCGTGGTGGTCTTGCCCGCACCGTTCCGGCCGACAAGACCGATCCGGTCGCCCGCCTGGACCCGCAGGGCCGGGCCCGGCGCGAAGAGCAGGGTCCGCACACCGGCACGAACTTCGAGGTCAGTAGCGGTAATCAATGAAATCTCCTGAAAGAAAACGAATGTGCCTCGGCGCGCGCGCAGCACACGACCTCGAGGGCGGGCGTCGCGGTCTGTCCTGAGGCTGTGCTGAACTCGATGTCCGAGGCGTGAACCAGGGAAGGCTGCACCCGAGCCGTTCGTCTCCGGACGGCTCGTCGCGACGGTTACACGTCGATTTCGCGTGCCATTTCTCGCCGGCCGGACGTGCGAATCGCGGCGTCGACCCGGGACGGGGTACGGCGGCGTATCAGGGGCCGTTGAATGCATGCACCGTCGCGAACAGTGCTGAGAATGGGTTCTAGCGCTGCGTTCTCTGTACCCAGATCAGGCCGGTGAGAAGCCGGCCTCGGGTCTTCGCGGCGGAACGGACATGCATAGCGGGGCACTGTACGAGGTGGCCCCGACCGTGTCAAAAGTGTGCGAGCAGGGTCGCTGCGGGGCGCGATCGTCGACGTGTCGTGGGGTCGGGCTCACCGAGCGTCGGCGGCCATCCGGCGTCGAGGCCCGGTCCGCTGCTCATACGGATGGGGCATCCGACGACTCCGGACAACTGAAATCCGTTGCGTCAGTAGCTCACATCGGCGCACGCGACCGTCGACCGTCGAGCGCTCCCAGACGTTTGACGCCTCGGGTCGCCCGGTGTGGCCGATGCGGGCCGGCCGGCGCCGCCGGACGAGGAGGGGTCCGGTGGACGGTCCGCGCCTGCTCGGCGCCGCATGTGCGGCCGGGTGTTTCCGGAGCCGACGTGGTGGTCGGTTTTGGGGCACATGTGATACGCCGCCGCGTCGCTCGGTGGACGGCGTTTGCAGAGCTGAGCGGGGGTGGCGATCCGGGAGCGGGTCGGTTTCGTCCGATTTACGCGCCGGGTCGGCGGCAATCGTCCCACTGAACGGAATTGTGACTGGCCGCACTGGCGCCGACGCCCTGTGATGTGGATTACACATTCGGTGCGAGTTCGCCGGGTGCACAGCTCCACCCCCTTGTAGTCCGTGCCGCACACGTGCCCGGATCGCACATCGAGGCCTGAAATCCATTGGGCCTGAGATTTATTGGTATCCCGGAAGGACCCCACCACGATGGTCACCACCCGCACAGGCGGCGAGATGTCGCAGCCCCCCGGCGCCCAGGGAAGCTCGTCCGCACCCGAAAAGTGGACGCCCCGCCTGATCTTCTCGCTGGCCTCGATCGTGCTCGTTCTCGAGATGCTCGCGGTCAGCTACATGATGATCTCGATGGCCCTGCCGGCGATCGCCGCGCATTACCAGACCACGCAGGGTGCGTGGCTGCTCACGTCGTTCCTGCTGCTCGGCGCGGTCACCGCCCCGCTGATCGGCAAGCTGGCCGACATGTACGGCAAGCGCAAGATGCTGCTGGCCTGCATCGTCGGCGCCGCGCTCGGATCGTTCATCTCGGCGATCGCGGGCAGCTACGCCGTGCTCATCGCCGGACGCGCGCTGACCGGTCTGCTGGTGCCCTGCCTGTTCCTGAGCTACTCGCTGATCCGTGACGTGTTCCCGGCCAAGACCATCGCGCTGGCCGTGAGCATCGCGACCAGCGGCATGGGCCTGATCGCGATCCCCGCCCCGTTCCTCACCGGCTGGCTGATCGACAACCACGGCTTCCGCAGCATCTTCTGGTTCTTCGTCATCGGTCTCGCGGTGCTCGCCGTGATGATCTTCGTCAGCACCTCCGAGTCCCAGGTCCGGCTGCGTTCGCGCCTCGACTTCCTCGGTGCGGCCCTGCTGGGTGCGGGCATTGCCGGCATCCTGATCGGCATCAGCTTCGGCCCGACCTGGGGCTGGAAGTCGGGCTCGACCCTGGCCTACCTGCTCGGTGGCGTCGCGCTGGTCGTGGCGTGGCTGGTCACCGCCGGCACCGTCAAGGAGCCGCTGATCGACCTGAAGGTGCTGAGCCGTCGTTCCGTTGCCTTCACCGCCACCGCGGCCGGCTTCATGTACGGCGTCAGCGGCCTGTACACCATGCTGCTGCCGATGCTGGCCATGACGCCGGCGATCATGGGCCTCGGCTACGGATTCGGCGTCGACGCCGAGGGCTTCGCGGTCTTCCAGGCGCCGATCGGTGCCCTCACGGTGGTCGGCGGCCTCATCGTGGGCATGCTCGTCGGCCGCAACGTCAAGCCGCGGCTGCTGCTGGCGCTCGGCGCCGCCTCCGCCGCTCTCGGCTGCACCCTGACCGCCTACTCGCACGACACCAAGGGCCTGCTGATCGTCTTCGCCGGACTGGTCGGCCTCGGCATGGGCCTGGGCTACGCCTCGATCCCCAACCTGCTGATCGAGGCGGTCCCGCCGCAGCTGCAGGCGTCCACCGCGAGCATCGTCGGCGTGTTCCAGAGCGTGTTCCCTGCGGCCCTGCCGGTCATCGCGTTCACCGTGATGAACAACTCGCACATCGCGCCGATCCCGCTCGAGATGACGCAGGGCGTCGTGTTCTACACCGACAGCGGCTTCAAGGTCGCCTTCCTGATCGCGGCGGCCGCCTCGGTCGCGTGCCTCGCGGCGGCGCTGCTGCTGCCGAAGCGCATCGAGCAGGTGAAGGTCCCGGCGGCCCAGGCCTCCGGCGAGCCGGCCATGGCCACCGTCGACTGATCGCCCTCACCAACTGAAGGGCACCCCCGTCCGGTCGGAACCGGACGGGGGTGCCCTTCACCCGTTTCGGTGTCGGATTCGCCCACTGACCGGAACAGCGTCTGGGTGTCCGGTGCCCGCAGTGGCAATGTGACGGTGAACACTGGCGGACCTATACCGCCTGTCGAGACGGAGGTAGGCGATGACATCGGACCTGAGCTACGAGGGCACTCTTCGGGAGATCTCCACGGAGTCGGGCATCCTGCGTTACCACGAGGCCGGTGACGGGCCCCCGCTGCTGCTGCTGCACGGCTCTGGCCCCGGCGTCACCGGTTGGCGCAACTTCCGCGGCAACCTCGGTGTCTTCGCCGAGCACTTCCGCTGCCTGGTCCTCGAGTTCCCCGGCTTCGGGGTCAGCGACGACTTCGGTGGTCACCCGATGGTCACCGCCCTGGAGTCGGTGGTGAAGTTCGTCGACGCCCTCGGGCTCGACAGCGTCGACATCATCGGCAACTCGATGGGTGGCGGCGTCGCCATCAATTACGCCATCGCTCACCCCGAGAAGGTGCGCCGGCTGGTGACCATCGGCGGCATCGGCAAGAACATCTTCAGCCCCGGCCCCGGCGAGGGCATCAAGCTGCTCCAGGAGTTCACCGAGGCGCCGACCCGCGAGCGCCTCATCCAGTGGCTGCACTCGATGGTCTACGACCCGGCGATGGTGACCGAGGAGCTCATCGAGGAGCGCTGGACCCAGGCCACCGATCCGGAGACCCTCGACAGCGCGCGCCGGATGTACAGCAAGGTGGCCTTCTCGATGATGGTCAAGGCGATGGAGGCCTCCGACGCGCCGCCGCCGTGGGCGATGATGCACAAGGTGAAGGCGCCCACGCTGCTCACCTGGGGTCGCGACGACCGGGTCAGCCCGCTGGACATGGCGCTGATCCCGATGCGCACGATCCCCAACGCCGAACTGCACGTGTTCCCCAACTGCGGACACTGGGCGATGATCGAGCAGAAGGACGCATTCGAGAGCGCCGTCCTGGCCTTCCTGCGTCGCAAGGACGCGGCCGGCCGGCCCTGATCGTCACCCGAAGCGCGCAGCGCCGAGGCGTCGAAAGACGCCTCGGCGCTGCGTTTTTGGTTTCAGGTGCGGTAGCGCTCGAGAGAATGCTCCGAAAACGACTCGGGCGCTGTGACCGAAACGGTCACAGCGCCCGAGAGGAGAGATGCCTGGCTCAGGCGCTCGCGCCCTCACGCTCCGCGACGATGTTCAGTGCGATGTCGATCAGCATGTCCTCCTGGCCGCCGACCAGCTTGCGCTTGCCGGCCTCGAGCAGCAGGGTGCGGACGTCGACCCCGTACCGCTCGGCCTGGATCTCGGCGTGCCGCAGGAAGCTCGAGTACACACCCGCGTATCCGAGGGTCAGGGTCTCGCGGTCGACGCGGACCGGCCGGTCCTGCAGCGGGCGGACGATGTCGTCGGCGGCGTCCTGCAGGGCGAACACGTCGCAGCCGTGCTTCCACTCGTACAGGTCGGCGACCGCGATGAACGGCTCGATCGGGCAGTTGCCCGCGCCCGCGCCGTGTCCGGCGAGGGACGCGTCGACGCGGTAGACGCCCTCCTCGACGGCGACGACGCTGTTGGCCACCGACAGCGAGAGGTTCTCGTGGGCGTGGATGCCGATCTCGGTGCCCTCGTTGAGCACCTCCTTGTAGGCCCGGACCCGGTCGCGGACCCCGCCCATGGTCAGGCGTCCGCCCGAGTCGGTGACGTAGACGCAGTGCGCGCCGTACGACTCCATCAGCTTGGCCTGCTTGGCGAGCTCCTCCGCGGGCGCCATGTGGCTCATCATCAGGAAGCCCGAGACGTCCATGCCGATCTCGCGGGCGGTCTCGATGTGCTGCGCGGAGACATCGGCCTCGGTGCAGTGCGTCGCGATGCGCACCGATCGCACACCCAGCTTGTAGGCGTGCTTGAGCTCCTCGATGGTGCCGACACCGGGCAGCAGCAGCGTGGTCAGCCGAGCGTTCTTGATGGAATCCGCCGCGGCCTCGATCCACTCCCAGTCGGTGTTCGAGCCGGGGCCGTAGTTGACCGATCCGCCTGCGAGACCGTCACCATGGGCGACCTCGATGGCGTCGACGCCCGCGGCGTCGAGGGCGGTCACGATTCGCTTGACGTCCTCCGGCGAGATCCGGTGGCGCACCGCGTGCATGCCGTCCCGGAGGGTGACGTCCTGGACGAAGATGGTGGGGTTACTCGTCGGGCGGGTGGTGGGAGTGCTCACTGGGTGGCTTCCTTCTTCTGTGCGATCCGCTCCGCGATCTGCTGTCCGGCGGAGGTCATGATGTCGAGGTTGCCGGCGTAAGCGGGCAGGTAGTGTCCGGCGCCCTCGACCTCGAGGAAGATCGACACCTGGTGGGTCGGGCGGTTGCCGTCGACGACCAGCGTCTCGACCGGCTGGTCGGCGGGGATCTCGGTGATCTGGACCTGCTGCTTGAGGCGGTAGCCGGGGACGTAGGCCGAGACGTCGCCGACCATCTTCTCGACGGACTGACGGATCTCGTCGTGCGTCGCCGGGTCCGGGGCGTCGACGAGGCAGAACACCGTGTCGCGCATGATGAGCGGCGGCTCGGCGGGGTTCAGGATGATGATCGCCTTGCCGCGCTTGGCGCCGCCGACCGACACGATCGCGGCGGACGTGGTCTCGGTGAACTCGTCGATGTTGGCGCGGGTACCGGGGCCGGCCGACTTCGACGCGATCGAGGCGACGATCTCGGCGTAGGCCACCGGGACGACCCGGGAGACGGCCGCGACCATCGGGATGGTGGCCTGGCCACCACACGTCACCATGTTCACGTTCGGGGCGTCGAGGTGGTCGTCGCCGTTGACCGCGGGGATCACGTACGGCCCGATGGCGGCGGGGGTGAGGTCGATCATGCGCTTGCCGAGCGGGCGCAGGCGCGCATCGTTCGAGATGTGGGCCTTCGCCGACGTGGCGTCGAAGACGATCTCGATCTCGTCGAAGTTCGGGAGCCCGACGAGGCCCTCGACGCCCTCCGCGGTGATCGGCACGCCGAGCTTCGCGGCCCGTGCCAGACCGTCGGAGGCGGGGTCGATACCGACCATCGCGCCCATTTCCAGGTACTCCGAATGGTTGAGCACCTTGATCATCAGATCGGTGCCGATGTTGCCCGATCCGATGATCGCGACCTTGACTTTGCTCATGCTTCCTTCTCTCCCACGAAACGGGCGGTCACGGTGCCGAGACCGGACACGGTGACGGTGACGGTGTTGCCGGCGGCGACGGTCGCCATCGGGCCGAGGGCGCCGGACAGGATGACCTGACCGGCGAGCAGCGGCTGGCCGAGGTCGCGCGCCGCGCGGGCGAGCCACACCACGGCCTCGATCGGGTCGCCGAGGCAGGCGGCGCCGTTGCCGGAGGAGACCTCCTGGCCGTCGACGGCCATCGACATGACGACGTCGACCGGTGCGACCTCGTCGAGGGTGCGGCGCTCGGTCCCGAGGACGTACACGCCGGAGGACGCGTTGTCGGCGACGGTGTCGCCGAAGCGGATGTCCCAGTTCTCGATGCGGCTGTCGCAGACCTCGAGTGCGGCGACGGCGTACTCGATCGCGCCGCGGACCTGGGCCGCATCCAGCGGGCCCTCGGCCAGGTCGGCGCCGAGCACGAAGCCGACCTCGCCCTCGATCTTCGGCTGGATCAGCAGGCTCATCGGGATGTCGGCGCCGTCGGCGTACGCCATGTTGTCGAACAGGACGCCGAGGTCGGGCTGGTCGACGCCGAGCTGCTGCTGGACCGCGACCGAGGTCAGGCCGATCTTGCGGCCCACGATCTTGGCGCCGGCCTGCTGCCGGAGGTCGTTGACGCGCTGCTGGACGGCGTAGGCGGCGGCGAGGTCGTCGGCGCCGATCAGCTCCCGCACCGGCGTGCAGGGCGCACCGGCCGCGGCTGCGGCCGCGAGGCGGTCCGCGGCGGCGGCGATGTCGGACTCGCTCGCCGCGATGGAGTTCGTGGGCTGGCTCATGGTCCCTACTGTTACGGGATCCGTGCGGCCGAACCAGCCCTTCGTCTCACTCAGCGATACGCTCGAATGATGACGGCCGCCGCGAACCTCGACACCGTGCTCGGCAAGGCGGTGACGATCCTGCGTGCCTTCCGGGCGGAAGACCAGGTCCTCACCCTCGCCGACCTGGTCCGGCGGACGGGGCTGCACAAGGCGACCGTGCACCGCCTCGCGGGGGAACTCGTCGCGAACCGACTGCTCGACCGCGTCGAGGGCGGTTACCGACTCAGCGGCGGCCTCTTCGAGCTGGGGATGCGGGCATCGCTCGAGCGCAGCCTGCTCGAAGTCGCGATGCCGTTTCTGCAGGACCTGTACGAGCGGACCCACGAGACCGTGCACCTCGGTGTGCGGGAGGGCCACGACGTCGTGTACATCGCGAAGATCGGTGGCCACCGTCAGGCGAAGTCCCCTTCCCGAACCGGTGGACGAAATCCGTTGCACTGCACCGCGATCGGCAAGGCCCTGCTCGCGCATGCAGGTCCGGAGATCCAGCAGGAGGTGCTCGCGTCGCCGATGACCCGGCGCACCGCGCACACGGTGGTTGCCCCCGGGCTGCTGCGTCGCCAGCTGACACGGATCGTGGAGACGGGCGTGGCCTTCGAGCACGAGGAGTCCGCGCTCGGCCTCACCTGTGTGGCCGCGCCGGTGCTCGGCCAGGGCGAGGAGCCCCTCGCGGCCATCAGCGTCACCGGGCCGACCGGACGGTTCCGACCGGAGGGTCAGGTCGGAGCCGTGCGTGCGGCGGCCGCAGGGCTGGGGAGTACCTTGGCGCGCCGCGAGCGGCTCCGGTAGGGGGAATCGGGACCGTCCGCCATCGCAGCGCGGCGCGGGGGCGGCCGGGCACCGTATGTAGAGTGCACATCGCATGCATGACGCGCCGTGCACCAGGACCGTTGCCCTCGTGCCCGGTGTCGACTTCCCGCACTAGTGAGGCACTGTGACTGACTCGATCGCTCATCAACAGCAGTTCTACGTAGCGGACGGCGTGTCCGACGACGAGATCGCGCGGCAGGCGGACCTGTACGGGCCGCTGACCGACAGCGTCAGGGAGCTGATCGAGATCGCGCTGCTGACCGAGGTCGACGACCCCGAGGTGCGTGCGGCGCAGGAGCACATCGAGTCCGCGAAGCGGTTGCTGCGGCAGCGGATGATCCCAGGACCCTATGGCGTGCGATGGGGCGCCTCGGGCCAGAAGCGGGCCTGGGGCAACGCCGCGGCCGGGCTCCGCAACGCGGTCGCGCCGCCGTTGGTCGTCGAGTGCGAACCGGACGGTCGAGCCTGGGCCGATTTCCACCTCGGTGCGGCCTACGAGGGACCCGCCGGACTGACTCACGGTGGGGTGTCCGCGCTGGTGCTCGATCAGGTTCTCGGTGCGGCGGCCGAGGCGGGCGGTGCCCCCGGAATGACCGGGACGCTGACCCTGCGCTACCGCCGCCCCACCCCGCTCGGCGCGCTGCACGCCGAGGCGCGCATCGATCGCCTCGAGGGCGTCAAGACCATCGTCACCGGGCATCTCGCCGGGCCGGACGGTGTCTGCGTCGAGGCGGAGGGGGTCTTCATCCTGCCGCGCTGGGCTCGGGGCAAGGACAGCGCCACGGTCTCCGATCCGGTCTGACGGTCTCCCGCCCGGACCGCGGCGGGGTCGGCGCCCGATGGCGGCGTCGGAATCGACACCGTCGCGCCCGACGGTCCGGAGCCTCGGCACCTCGCTCCGAGAACCGGCGCGCCGCAACTGGACCTGACCCCGGACACTGCGGACGTCCTGCCCGGCGAGCCGAGTCTGTGATCCGAGTCCGCGGCGACGCGCTCTACCGTGCGATCGGGCGCAAGATGATCTCGGTCGGGTGTGCGTCGCGCGGCGTCTCGATCGCGCCCCGTACCGCGCCCGCGACGCTGCTGGCCTTGAGGAACTCGTCCGGGTCGTAGGCGCCGCCCTCGGTCCCGATGATGTCGCGTTGCATGTCGGTGTCGATCCGGCCCGGGTGGATCGAGGTCACCCGCAGGGCGGGCTCCTCCAGCCGCAGCGCATCGCCGAACGCGCGCAGGGCGAACTTACTGGCCGCGTAGGCGCCCCAGCCGGCGTTGGCGCGGAGTCCGGCGCCCGAATTGATCAGCACCACATGTCCGTTCGCCGCCCGCAGTGCGGGCAGCAGCAGCCGGGTCAGCTCCGCGACGGCCACCACGTTCGACTCGAACGAGCGGCGCCACGCCTCGGCGGGGGTCTCGGCGATCGGGCCGAGCTCGGCCACACCCGCGTTGTGCACGAGGACGTCGAGACTCTCGATTCCCGCGACCGCGGCGGCGACCGCGCCGTGGTCCGTGAGATCCGCAGGCAGGCCGACGGCACCGGGCAGCTCCGCGAGCATCGGCTCCAGCGACTCGGGTCGGCGCGCGCCGAGCAACAGGTCGTGGGTGGGCGCGAGCTCGCGGGCGATGGCGGCGCCGAGGCCGCGGCTCGCCCCGGTGATCAGTGCAGTCGGACGCATGGAGTCGAGGCTAGCCGAACCGCCGGGGCGCCCTATGCGTTCTCCTTGGCGAAGGTGCGGGCCCCGATCAGGCCCAGCACCAGCGCGAGGCTGACGGTGACGAGGGTGCCGATGTAGACGTCGGAGGACCCGAAGTCGCCGCGGAACAGGGCGCGAGCGGCGTCGACGGTGTGCGAGAGCGGATTGAGCCGCGCCAGGGTCTGCAGCCACCCTGGGCCGAGGGTCATCGGCAGCAGGATCCCCGAAAGCAGCAGCAGCGGAACCGAAACCATGTTCAGCACGGAGGCCAGCGAATCCTCGGAGCGCGTCGCGAGGGCGAGCGCATACGAGGCGGAGGACATCCCGGCCGCGATGATGGCGACCAGAATCAGCGTCAGCACGAAGCCGAGCGGGTTGGGCCGCAGGTCGAAGAGCACCACCGCCACCAGGGTCAGGATGGTGGCCTGGACCATGAGCACCACCATGTCCTTGAGCACCCGGCCGAGCAGCAGGGCCCCGCGGCTGGCCGGGGTGACCCGCTGGCGTTCGATGATCCCGGCGCGCAGCTCATAGACCATCGCGAAGCCGGCGAACATCGAGCCGAACAGTCCGATCTGCATGATCAGTCCGGGCGTGAACAGCAGCCAGGGATCGGTGCCCGCGCCCATCGGGCCCGCGACGCCCTCGAGCAGCGGACCGAACAGCACCAGGTACAGGATCGGCTGGGTCAACCCGATCAGGACCCACAGCGGGTTGCGCAGGTTCGCGCGCAGGTGCGCCCAGAAGATCAGGCCGGTCTCGTTGAAGAAGGTCATGCTTGGTCTCCGTCCCGAAGGGATCGCCCGGTCACGGTCAGGAACACGTCGTCGAGGCTGGGTCGCTTGACGGTGAGCGAGCCGGGCACGATGCCTGCCCCCTGCAGCGCGTGCAACAGCGGGATGACCGCCGCGTCGCCGTGCGCGACGGTCAGGTGGATGTGATGGCCCTCGGTCAGCTGCGAGCGGAGGTCGAGGGCGTCGTCGGCCACCGCGATCGCGCGCGCCGTCAGCTCGGGGGCGATCTCGAGGCTGATCACGTCGCCCGAGATGCGCCGCTTGAGCTCGTCCGGGGTCCCCTCCGCGACGATCTCCCCGTGGTCCATCACCAGGATGCGGTCGCAGAGGGCGTCGGCCTCGTCGAGGTAGTGCGTGGTGAGCACGATGGTGGTGCCGCGGTCGCGCAGCGAGCGGATGTGGTCCCACAGATTGGCGCGGCTCTGCGGGTCCAGGCCGGTGGTCGGCTCGTCGAGGTAGATGAGGTTCGGCTGGTGCACGAGTCCGAGCGCGATGTCCACCCGTCGGCGTTGACCGCCCGAGAGCTGCTTGCACTTTCGGCCGCCGAGGCCGTCCAGGTCGAGGGCGGCGAGCAGCGCCTCGGCGTTCGCGACTGCGGTCGTCTTGCTCAGCCCGAACAGCCTGGCCTGCAGGATCAGTTCGTCGAGGACCAGCTCCTCCTCGTTGGTGGACCCGCCCTGCGCGACGTATCCGATCCGGGAACGGACCCCGCGGGGGTCCCGGCGCAGGTCCGCGCCGGACACCGTGGCCTCGCCTGCGGTCGGGTTGATGAGGGTGCTGATCATGCGCAGTGTGGTCGTCTTGCCCGCACCGTTGGGACCGAGCAGGCCGAGGATCTCGCCCTCGTACACCTGGAAGTCGATGCCCTTGACGGCCTCGACGGGTCCGGTCTTGGTCGAGAAGGTGCGCGCGAGTCCCGAGACGCTGATCATGGCTGGGATGCTCATGGGCCCACGATAAGCAGACCCACCGACATCCGGCGACCGATATTCAGCGCGCCAGTGCGGGATGCAGCTCCAGTTCCTGGGTCTTGACCACGAAGTAGACGTGTTGTCCCGGGGTGAGGTCGAGGTCGGCGACCGCGGCCGCCGTGACGTCGGCGGCGGGGCCGATGCTGCCGTCGGGGTGGTCCGCGCCCCTGACCCGGACGGTGGCCCCGTGCACGTCCAGCTCCGCGATGGTCACCGCGATCACGTTGCGGGGGCTGGCGTGCGGCGGCGGCTCGAGGTGCACGGCGACCGCGCCCGGCCGGAACAGGGCGACGGCGTCGGACCCCACCGCGGTCTCGCCGATACCGGACAGCGTTGTGCCCCAAGAGGTCCGGAGAAGTCCCGGCTCCTCGATCGTCCCGGACACCAGGTTGACCCCCGCCATCCGGGCGGCGAAGGCGCTCCGCGGCGAGGTCAGCACGTCGCGCACGCTCCCCCGTTCGACGATCCGACCGGCCTCGAGGACGATCACGTGGTCGGCGAGCGCGAGGGCGTCGAGCAGGTCGTGGGTGACGAGCACGGCGGTGCGCCCTTCCTCCCGCAGGATCCGGCGCAGCAGTCGACGCACCGCGGGAGCCGAGCCGACATCGAGGGCGGCCATGGGTTCGTCCAGCAGCAGCAGCTGCGGGTCGGCGGCGAGGGCGCGGGCGATCGCGACGCGCTGGGCCTGGCCCCCGGACAGCTGCGACGGCCGCCTGCCCGCGAGCGGTTCGGCCTCCACCTCGCGGAGCCATCGGTCGGCGATCCCGCGTGCCGCGGAACGGGTTTCGCCCCGGCTGCGTGGCGCGAACGCGACGTTCTCGGCGACGCTCAGGTGCGGGAACAGCAACGCCTGCTGCGAGAGCATCGCCACGCCGCGCGCGTGTGCAGGTACGAAGGTCCCCGACGCCGTGTCGGTGAGAACCCGTCCGTCGAGCTCGACGCGGCCCCGGTCGGGCCGGACGAGCCCTGCGATCAGTGAGAGCAGCGTCGACTTGCCTGCGCCGTTCGGGCCGAGGACGGCGAGCACGTGCCCGCCGTCCAGGTCCAGGTCGAGGTCGACGCCGCGATGGTCGAGGCGGGCATGGACCCGGAGCCCGCGGTGTCCGGCGGCCCGCTCCGTGGTCGCGCCTGCCCGGCTCACAGCACGCCGCCGGACCGGCGCCTGCTGGTGCCGATGACGATCAGCGCCGCGACAAGGACGAGCAGCAGCGACAGCGCAACCGCGGCCTCCGGATCGGTCTCGCGCTGCAGGTAGATCTCCAGGGGCAGGGTCCGGGTGACACCCTGCAGCGAGCCCGCGAAGGTGAGGGTGGCGCCGAACTCGCCGAGCGAGCGCGCGAAGGCCAGCACGGCGCCGGAGATCAGGCCGGGCAGCACGAGCGGGAGGGTGACCCGGCGCAGCACGGTGGTCGGCCGGGCGCCGAGGGTGGCGGCCACGGTCTCGTAGCGACTGCCTGCCGTGCGCAGCGCGCCCTCGAGGCTGACGACGAGGAACGGCAGCGCGACGAAGGTCTGCGCCAGGACCACCGCGGTGGTGGTGAACGCGATCCGGATCCCGAACGCCTCGAGCTGATGCCCCAGCAGGCCCTGCCTGCCGAAGGTGTAGAGCAGCGCGATGCCGCCGACGACGGGCGGCAGCACGAGCGGAAGCAATACCAGCGAACGCAGCACCGACTGGCCGGGGAAGCTGCTGCGGGCCAGGACGAGCGCCATCGGGACGCCGATGAGCACGCACAGCACCGTACTCGCTGTGGCGGTCCGCAGGCTCAGCAGCAGTGCGGCCCTCGATGATTCGGAGGTGACGAGCGGCACGAAATGGGCCCAGTCGATCTCCAGCAGCATCGCCACCAGCGGCAAGATCACAAAGCAGGCGCCCAGCAGGGCCGGGAGGTACACCCATCGGGGCAGTCCTACGGCGACCTCGCCCCCTGGCCCTCGGGAGCGGGTCACGGTGCGGAGCGCCCCGATGGGGGTCACGGTGCGGCGAATCCCGCCCCGGCGAGCACCTGACGGCCGGTGGGGCCGGTGACGAGTTCGACGAACTCGGCTGCGGTGGTGCTGTTCTCGGAGCTCTTGAGCTCGGCGATCGGGTAGGTGTTCACGGCACCCGAGGACTCGGGGAACGGGACCGTGGTGACGGCGGCACCCGCGCCCGCCGCGTCGGTGACGTAGACCAGCCCGGCGTCCGCCTGCCCCGAGGTGACCTTCCCGAGCACGTCGGTGACCGAGGACTCCTCGCTGACCGGGGTGATGTCGGTGCCGGTCGACTCCTCGATCTTCTGGGTCGCCGCTCCGCACGGCACCTGCGGCGCGCACACCACCACCTGGTTGCCCGGGTTCGCGAGGTCGGCGAAGGTGGCGATGTTCTTCGGGTTGCCGGGCGGGGTCACGATGGTGAGCGTATTGGTCGCGAAGTTCACCGGGTCGGTGGCGGTGAGCCCGGCGTCGACGGCCTTGGTCATGTTCTTGGTGTCGGCGGAGGCGAACACGTCCGCGGGCGCGCCCTGGGTGAGCTGGGCGACCAGGTCGGACGAGCCGGCGAAGCTGAACTCGACGTTGGTGCCGGGGTGCTCGGCCTCGAACTTCTCACCGAGCTCGGTGAACGTCTTCTTCAGCGAGGCCGCGGCGAAGACGGTGATGTCGCCGCTGACCGGGGCGGCCGCCGCGGACGTGGTGGTGTCCCCGGCCGGCTCGGAGTCCGAGCTCGAGCAGCCGGCGACGAGGGTGGCGGCCGTCAGCGCGGCGAGCGCCGCGGCCGTCGGGCCTATGCGCCTCGCGCGGGAAGTGCGGGTCACGACATTCCTCCTGGGGTTTCGACGATCACAGTGGTCGCCTTGACAACCGCTACTGCGACCTTCCCGGGCTCGAGCCCGAGTTCGGCCGCGGATTCACTGCTCATCAGGGAGACGACGGTGAAGGGGCCGCACTGCATCTGCACCTCGGCCATCACCTTGTCGGCGGTCACCTTGGTGACCAGGCCGACGAGGCGGTTGCGGGCTGAGCTGCCGACCCCGAGCGGGTCCGGCGGGGGCGTCGCGTGCTCGCGGGCGAAATCGGCGAGGGCCTTGCCGTCGATGACCTTGCGACCGGACTCGTCCTTGGAGGCGGCGAGACTGCCACCGTCGATCCAGCGACGGACGGTGTCATCGCTGACCCCGAGCAGCGCGGCCGCGTCCTTGATCCGTATGGACGACACGTGAATCCTTCCGTTGGAACGGCTTTCGATGCCGTCGATAGTCGAGAGTGTGATGGTCAGTTCATGCCGAGGTCGACCACCCGTAGCTCGGTCAGTCCGCTCACGTAGCGGCCGCCCTTGGCGTCGCCGGGGACCACCAGCCGTGGCTGCTCCAGGGGACGACCGTCCTCGGTATGGGCCACGAGTACCGGCGTCGCGGCGAAATCCGGGGCGAACTCGCCCCAGGAGACGGCTGCGCGGTACCCGTCGGAGCCCGTGGCGAGCACGGCCAACCGCAGGGCCGCATTCTTCGCGCTGGGGTCGGTGACGACGCCGAGGCCGTTCAGGACGTCGGCGAGGGCGGCACCGTCGTAGACGTGCGACTGCCTGCCCTTGCTGCTGTCGAACTCCACCGCCTGGGTCTGGGCGGGGAAGGACCGCAACCACTCGGCGGTCAACGTGACCGGTTCCCTGACGGCACCGACGACGACCCTGACGCCGGCCGGCTGCCCCGCAGCCATCTCGGTGGCGACGGACGCGGAGGAAACCGGCCCCGCCGCGGCGGATACGACGACCACGCGGTCGTCGGACGAGCAGCTGGAGCCGACGAGCGCGACGCCCACCAGGAGCAGAGCAGAGCAGATATGGTTCCGCGTTCGCGTCATATCATGAACTCTAGAACAGAATTTGCGTTGATTCGATACCAGATTTCCCGCAACTGCGGTTCCGATAGAGGCGGCATGGCCGAGGGGTCAGTAGACATCGCGCACGTACCTCTTGTCGGCCGCCAGGGACCGCACGTAGGCCTTCGCCTCATCCGGGTCGAGGCGCCCGTGTTCCCCGGCTATCTCGACCAGGGCCAGGTCCACGTCCTTGGCCATCCGGCTCGCATCCCCGCACACGTAGAAATGGGCGCCGTTCTGGAGCCAGTCCCACAGCTGCGCACCGCGCTCGCGCATCCGGTCCTGGACGTAGACCTTCTGTTCCTGATCGCGCGAGAACGCCAGCTCGAGCTCGGTGAGGAAGCCGTCCCGGTGCATCGACTCGATCTCGTCGCGGTAGTAGAAGTCGGTCGCGGCGTGCTGCTCGCCGAAGAACAGCCAGTTCGGTCCGGAATGCCCGAGCGCGCGGCGCTCGTGCAGGAAACCGCGGAACGGGGCGATGCCGGTGCCGGGGCCCACCATGATCATCGGCGTATCGGAACCGCTCGGCGGCCGGAAGTGGCTCGACTTCTGCACGTAGATGCCGATCTGCCTGCCCTGCGCGTGATCGGCGAGGAACGTCGAGCACACTCCCCTGCGCGCGGCGCCCGCGACCTCGAAGCGCACCGCGGAGACGGTGAGCTGGACCTCGTCGGGGTTGTGCTTGGCGCTCGAGGAGATCGAATAGAGTCGCGGCTGAAGGGGTTTGAGTGCGGTGAGCCACTCGTCCGGGTCGGCGCGGGTGGGTAGCTCGGCGAGCACGTCGACCGATTGACGCCGCCAGATCCACCGCTCGAGGTCGGCCTTGTTCTCGGGCTGGAGCAGGGCGCCGAGGTTCTCGTCCCGGGTGCGCTCGGATACGAAGCGGAGCAGATCCGGGGTGATCCGGGCTATCTCGAGTCGTTCGGTCAGCGCGGTCCGCAACGACATCTCCCCGTATCGGGGAACGTCCACCACGGATTCGCCGCGCGAGCCGGTCACCGCCAGCCACTCGTCGACCAACTGCACGCTGTTGCGTGGCCACACCCCGAGCGCGTCGCCCGCGTTGTAGGCGAAGTCGGGATCGGAGGTGT
Source organism: Rhodococcus sp. UNC363MFTsu5.1 (assembly GCF_000686785.1). Lineage (NCBI taxonomy): Bacteria > Bacillati > Actinomycetota > Actinomycetes > Mycobacteriales > Nocardiaceae > Rhodococcus > Rhodococcus sp. UNC363MFTsu5.1. The sequence continues at coordinate 79,050 of NZ_JMLO01000022.1, read as the reverse complement.
CAAAGGCGAACTGCCGCACATCCTTCGATGATCCGGCGCCGCTGAGCGCGACGTTCTTGACCAGCGTCGTCAGCAGCGGGTTCTTCTTCCCGAAGGGGGCTATCTCCGGTTGCACCCGTGGCGCGGGAGCCACCGCCGGTGCCGGCGCGGGCGCGGGCGCGGGCGCACCGACGGTGACCAGGCTCCGCTCGCGGACCGACAGGGCGGTCAGCACGGTGTCGAGCCAGGCCGCGGCCGAGTCCTCGTAGTCGGGTTCGCAGTCCACCCGCGGAGCGATCCGGGTCGCGCCCAGCTCCGCCATCCTGGCGTCGAGCTTGCGGCCGTGTCCGCAGAAGTCGTCATAGCTCGGGTCCCCGAAGGCGAGCACCGAGAAGCGCGTCTGCGCCATCGGCGGGGCGCCCGCCGCGGTGAGCGTCGCCCACAGTCCGCTGCCGTTGTCCGGCGGATCCCCGTCGCCCGCCGTGCTGGTGATCAGCAGCAGCTCGCGGACCTCGGGGAGCGTGCTGAGGTCGTACTCGTCCATGCCGTGCAGCGAGGCCGGGTGGCCCGCCGCGGTCACCTGCGCGGCACAGGCGGTGGCGAACTCCTCCGCCGTTCCGGTCTGGGAGGCCCAGAGGATCACGACCGGCGGGCGTTCGGGTTCGGGGGCGGTGCCCTCCTGCGGCGCCGGTGCGGGTCGGGCCTCGGCCCGGGGAAGTTCGGTCGCCAGGCCGCCGGGAACCGCACTGCGCGAGAACATCCCGGCCAGGAGCCCGTCGATCCACGCCCGGTTCTCCGGCTCGAAGGGCGCGCCGGCGGGCAGCGTCGGCACGCCGGGTGCGCGGCGGGCCCCGTCGGAGCCGAGGGCCGTGAGCATGCCCGCGAGATACCGACGCTCGAGGGCACCGAACGCGGCTGCGGGCTCCGCGTCCAACCCGAGGATGCGGGCGAGCGTGTCGACCTGGGGCAAGGTTGATTCCTCCGTGCGGGGTGCCGCGGGCTCGGGGCTCGGATCATCGGCGACCACGAGCGGCGATTCGTCGTCGGCGCTCGTGGACACGCGGGTGAGGGTCACGGCGCAGGCCTTGAACTCGGGTTGCTGGGAGATGGGATCGATCGCGTCGTTGGTGACCGCGTTGATGCTGAGGTACTCGCCGAATGCGTCGTTCCAGTGGAACGGGGCGAAGCAGTTCCCCGGCCGGACCCTGTCGGTCACCACGGCGGGCAGCACGGCGCGGCCGCGTCGGGAGGCGACCTCGACCCGGTCCCCCTCCGCGATCCCGAGCCGGTCCGCGTCCTCGGGATGGATCTCGACGAACGGCCCGGGGTTGAGCTTGTTCAGCTTGGCGACCTTGCCGGTCTTGGTCATCGTGTGCCACTGGTGCGGGAGCCTGCCGGTGTTCAGCAGGATCGGGTAGTCGTCGTCGGGCATCTCCGACGGCTCGATGTGGGGGCGGGCGAAGAACACCGCCCGCCCGGTCGTGGTCGGGAAGGCCAGCCGCGGTGTGGTTCCGTCCTCACGTACCAACAGCGTCTGGCTGACCCCGTCGTTGAGGTAGCGGACGGGGTTGCGGTCCTCCTCGCGGCCGGGCGGAGCGGGCCACTGGACCGGTGTCTCGCGGAGCCGGTCGTAGCTGACACCCCGCAGGTCGTAGCCGGTCTTGGGGTTCCAGAACCCCTTGATCTCCTCGAAGACCTCCTCGGCCGAGCCGTAGGTGAAGGCCTCCGCGTAACCCATCTCGCAGGCCACCCGCGCGATGATCTGCCAGTCCGGCATGGACTGGCCGACGGGATCGAGGGCCTGCCGGAACAGCGTCAGGTTCCGCTCGGAGTTGACCATCACGCCGTCGGACTCGGCCCACAGCGCCGCGGGCAGCAGGATGTCCGCGTAGTCGTTGGTCTCGGTCTCGAGGAAGGCGTCCTGCGCGATCACCAGCTCGGCGGCCTCGAGGCCCTCGATGACGGTCTTCCGATTGGCCACCGTGGCAACGGGATTCGTGCAGATGATCCAGCACGCCTTGATCTCGCCCGCTGCCATCCGCCCGAACATCTCGATGGTGCCGCCGCCGACCTCCGTCCGCAGCGACCCCCTCGGGATGCGCCACCGGTCCTCCACGAACTCCCGGTCGGCGTCGGAGATCACCGAGCGTTGCCCTGGCAGGCCGGGCCCCATGTACCCCATCTCGCGTCCGCCCATGGCGTTGGGCTGGCCGGTCAGCGAGAACGGGCCGCTTCCGGGCTCACAGATCGCACCCGTGGCCAGGTGAAGGTTGCAGAGCGCGTTGGTGTTCCAGGTGCCGTGGGTGCTCTGGTTCAGCCCCATCGTCCAGCAGCTCATCCAGTTCCGCGCGGATCCGATCCATTCGGCGGCCTGGCGGATCCGGTCCTCGGGGATGCCGGTGATCTCGCTGACCCGCTGCGGCGAGTAGTCGTCGAGGAAGCTCGGCATCACCTCCCAGCCCTCGGTGAACTCGTTGATGAACTGCTGGTCGGTGTGCCCGTTCGCGATGAGCAGGTGCAGCAGACCGTTGAGCAGCGCGAGGTCGGTTCCCGGCTTGATCTGCATGAACAGATCGGCTTTCTCGGCGGTTGTGGTGCGCCGCGGGTCGACGACGATGAGTTTCGCCCCCGCCTTCACCCGGTCCATCAGTCGCAGGAACAGGATGGGGTGGCAGTCGGCCATGTTGGCCCCGATCACGAAGAAGACGTCCGCATGGTCGAAGTCTTGATAGGAGCCGGGCGGGCCGTCCGCGCCGAGGGACAGCTTGTAGCCGCTGCCCGCGCTGGCCATGCACAGCCGGGAATTCGATTCGATCTGGTTGGTGCCGATGAAGCCCTTGGTGAGCTTGTTGGCCAAATACTGTGCCTCGAGCGACATCTGGCCGGAGACGTACAGCGCCACCGCATCTGGGCCGTGTTCGTAGACGATGGACCGCAGGCGCGCCGCCGTCTCGCTGATCGCGGTGTCGACCTCGCGGGGCTGCGGCGGCTCGCCCCGTGCAGGGCGGACCTGGGCGGTGTCCATGCGCCCGCCTGCGGCGAGCATGTCGGCCGTCGTGGCGCCCTTGGTGCACAGGCGCCCTGAGTTGGTCGGATGCGACTTGTCCCCGGCGGCCTTGGCGACGAGGCGGAGTCCGGTACTGCTGTCGAGGCGGACGTCGAAGGTCATGCCGCACCCGACCCCGCAGTACGCGCACACCGTCTTGACCACGGCGCCAGCCTGTTGCTCCGCCACCGCCCCTCCTTCCGGTCACAGTCGGTGCCAGGCACCCGGTCAGGCGACCGCCGCGGGTCGCATGAAAATCTTCATCCGCGGGTATTTCGCGGAATGGACTCCGCTGTTGCCGATACATGAACTAGTTCTCTCCGCCGATGCGGTTTCGTGTGTGCCGCGACCTGTGCCGCCTTCGGTAGCGTGGCGTCCGTCATCCCGTCGACCAGGAGGCCGTCCATGCGTCTGTCCACCCGCAACCAGCTGACCGGGGTCGTCACCGAGGTCACCGTGGGCGCCGTGATGGCGACCGTGAAGGTGCGGCTCGACGGGGGCGAGCAGATCGTGACCGCGTCCATCACCAAGGAGGCCGTCGAGGAGCTGGGCCTCGCGCCGGGGGTGCCGACGACCGTTCTCGTGAAGTCGACCGAGGTCATGCTCGCCGTCGAGTGAACGGCTGTGGTGGCGCCGAGGTGTTCCTAGACTGGGCGGTGCGATGAGACGCCCGTCACATCGCGGCGGCACGACCGAGGTCGAGGAGCACCCGTGGCTGGAGAAACCGCGTCGGAGCAGGCTGCGTTGAAACAAGACGTGTTCAACTACGTCATCGTCGGGGCCGGCAGCGCCGGATGCGTTCTTGCGGCCCGCTTGACCGAGGACCCGGGCGTCTCGGTGCTGCTGCTCGAGGCAGGCGGCGAGGACGACGCCGACGAGATCAAGATCCCGGCAGCCTTCCCGACCCTGTTCAAGACCAAGTGGGATTGGAACTACGAGACCACCCCGCAGAAGCACCTGGACGAGCGCCGCGCGTACTGGCCGCGGATGAAGGCGCTCGGCGGCTGCTCGTCGATGAACGCGATGATCTACATACGCGGCAACCGCGCCGACTACGACGGCTGGCGCGACGAGCACGGCGCGCAGGGCTGGGGATACCAGGATGTGCTGCCCTACTTCGTTCGCGCGGAACATAATTCGCGCCTGTCGGGCCAGTATCACGGCAGCGACGGTCCGCTCCGGGTGGAAGACCGCCGATACACGCACGAGCTGACCGACGCCTGGGTCGCCGCCGCGGTGTCGGCGGGGATCAAGCCGACCGACGACTTCAACGGCGCCGAACAGGAGGGGGCCGGCCGATACCAGGTCACCTGCCACAAGGGCAGGCGCTGGTCAACGGCCGACGGCTACCTGAGGCCCGCCCTCGGGCGGCCGAACCTCACCGTGCGCACCGGCGCCCACACCACCCGGGTGCTGCTGCGCGGAGACCGTGCCGTCGGCGTCCGATACCTGCAGGGCGGTGTCGAGGGCACCGCCCACGCATCCGTCGAGGTGATCCTCAGCGGCGGGGCCATCAACAGCCCGCAGCTGCTGATGCTCTCCGGCATCGGCCCTGCCGAGCACCTGCGCGAACTGGGCATCGACGTGGCGGTCGCACTGCCGGGGGTCGGCGAGAACCTGCGGGACCACCCGGTCACCCCGATGCTCTGGAACACGAGGAACACCACCGACCTGGCCGACTTCTCCACCCCGCTGCGGCTCGCGCAATGGCAGGCCACCGGCCGCGGACCGCTGGCGTCCAATGTCGGCGAGGGCGGCGCCTTCTTCGCCAGCCGCGACGGCCTCCCGGCTCCGGACCTGCAGATCCTGGTGGCGGCGTCGGGCTTCTACGACAACGGCCTCCGGGAACCGGTGGGCAAGCGGTTCACGGCCGGGGTCACCCTTGTCGACGTCGCCAGCCGCGGCCGACTGCGGCTTCGTTCGGCGGATCCGCTGTGGCGGCCGGAGATGGATCCCGCCTACTTCGAGGAGCAGGTCGACATGGATGCGATGCTGGCCGGCTGCAGGCGCGCCGTCGACATCGCCGGTGAGTCCGCGATCGCGGCGTTTCTCGACGGGCCGAGTCTGCCGATCAGGATGGACAGCGACCGCGAGCTCGCCGACCACATCCGCGCCTGGTGTCAGACCCTCTACCACCCCGTCGGCACCTGTTCGATGGGCGACGGCGAGGACGCCGTGGTGGATTCGCAGCTGCGCGTGCGCGGGGTCGAGGGCCTGCGGGTGGTCGATGCCTCCGTGATGCCGACAGTGCCTCGCGGAAACACCAACGCCCCCACCATCATGATCGCCGAGAAGGCCGCGGACCTGATCCTCGGCAAGCCCCCGATCGGCACGCCGGGACCACGATGACCACCGCTGACGACAACCAGATTCGAGGACATGCCATGACCACGCTCGAGACCGGCCCCACCACCGATGCGGGAGCCACCTTCGACTCGCTGGATCCAGGGACCGGCGAGGTCGTCGGCACCTATCCCATTCAGGATGCGGCGGCGGTGGCCGAGACGGTCGAGCGCGCGCGGGTCGCGGCGAAGTGGTGGTCCGGGCTCAGCTTTGCGCAGCGCCGGACCCACCTGGACGCGTGGGCCGGAGTGCTCACCCGCCGGATCGCCCAGCTGGCCGAGGTGATGCACGCCGAGACAGGCAAGCCGCATTCCGACGCCCAGCTCGAGGCCGTCATGGCGATCGGCCATCTCGCCTGGGCGGCCAAGAACGCGCCGAAGGTGCTGGGGCGCAAGCGGGTTCCCTCGGGGCTGGAGATGATCGACCATGCCGCGAGCGTGGAGTACCTCCCGCTCGGGGTGGTCGGCGTGATCGGGCCGTGGAACTATCCCGCGTTCACGCCGATGGGCTCGATCGCCTACGCGCTCGCGGCAGGCAACGCGGTGGTCTTCAAGCCCAGCGAGTTCACCCCCGGCGTGGGGGCCTGGCTCGTCGACGCCTTCACCCAGGTGGTGCCGGATCATCCCGTGTTGCAACTGGTCACGGGTCTCGGGCCGACCGGGGAGGCGCTGTGCCGCTCCGGCGTCGACAAGCTCGCGTTCACCGGATCGACCGCGACCGGCAAGAAGGTGATGGCAGCCTGCGCGGACACCCTCACGCCGGTGGTCATCGAGGCGGGCGGCAAGGACGCGCTGCTGGTGGATGCCGATGCGGACCTCGACGCCGCCGCTGACGCGGCGCTGTGGAGCGGAATGTCGAACGCGGGACAGACCTGTGTCGGCACCGAGCGGGTGTACGTGCACGAGCGCGTGTACGAGCCGTTCCTGGCCAAGCTCGTCGCGCTCGCCGAGGGCGTGCGGGCGGGCACCGATCCCGAGGCGAAGATCGGCCCGATGACCATGCCGACCCAGTCAGGCGTGGTGCGCAGCCACGTGCTCGACGCCATCGAGCGGGGCGGCCGCGCGGTGGTCGGAGGCCCGGACTCGGTGGGAGACAGGCTGGTTCAGCCGACCGTCCTCGTCGATGTCCCCGAGGACTCGATCGCGGTCACCGAGGAGACCTTCGGCCCGACGCTGACGGTCGCGCGGGTTCGCGACATGGACGAGGCGATCGAGCGCACCAACGCCTCGCGCTACGGACTGGGCTCGGCGGTGTTCAGCAAGCGCCGCGGCACCGAGCTCGCCCGCCGGATCCGGTCGGGGATGACGGCGGTGAACTCGGTGATCGCGTTCGCGGCGATCCCGTCGCTGCCGTTCGGCGGGGTCGGTCAGTCCGGCTTCGGCCGGATCCACGGCCCGGACGGGCTCAAGGAGTTCACCTACTCCAAGGCCGTCGCCCGCAGGCGGATGCCTGCGTTGATGGCGCTGACCAGCTTCACCCGCACCGCCAAGACCGACAAGATCCTCACCACAATCGTGACGCTGCGGCACGGACGCGGGTGAGACGAACCGCCGTTCGCGCCCCTGAAGGGTCACCCCTCCAGGGGCGCTAGGCGGGTACGTCCACAGTTGCGTCGCCTGCCGGTTCCGCCGAGTCCGCCGGCTTGCGGACGAAAAGGCATGCCGCGATGAGCACGAACGACAGGATCCCGGCGACGAGGAACACCGCCCGCACACCCTCGACGATGGCGTCGGGCGAATCGGCAGCATCACCGGATCGTGAGGACACCACCGTCATCACCGTGACGAACAGGGCCGTGCCCGCGGCACCGGCAACCTGCTGGAAGGTGCCGACCACCGCCGAACCGTGCGCGTAGAGGTGCGGGGCCACCGATCCCAATCCCGATGTCATCAGCGGTGTGAACGTCGCCGCCAGACCAAGGCACAGCGCCATGTTCGACAACAGCAGCCACCACAGCGAGGTCGAGGTGCTCACCGCCGTCAGCATCCACACACCGACGCTGACGAGGATCGATCCGGGGATGACCAGCACGACCGGGCCCCGCTTGTCGTAGACGCGGCCCACGATCGGTCCGGCGAGACCCATGAGGAGGCCGCCGGGCAGGGTGATGAGACCCGTTTCGAACGGGTCGAGGTGAATCACCGACTGCGCGAAGTACGGAACGATGATGAAGGTGCCCATCATCGTTCCCATGCCGACCAGCATCGCGACGACGGAGATGGTGAACTGGCGGGATCCGAACACGCGCAGGTCCAGCAGGGCGCGATCCTCGCGTTGCAGCCTGGTCTGTCGGGCGATGAAGCCGAACATCGCGGCCGCACCGATGAGGAACGGCAACCACACCGGGGTCGTCGAGGATCCCTGCGCCGATTCGCCGATGCTCACCAGGCCGTAAACGAGGCCACCGAATCCGAGTACCGCGAGTGGGACCGACAAGAGATCGATGCGCGCCGTCGTCGTCTCGGACACCGACACGAGGAAACGTGCGCCGACGACCAGGGTCACCAACGCGAACGGGGCCACGAATCCGAAGATCCAGCGCCACCCGAAGTGGTCGAGGATGAAGCCCGACACGGTGGGCCCGAGGGCAGGCGCCACCGCGATCACGATGGAGATGTTGCCCATCATCGCCCCCCGGCGAGCGGGCGGTACCAGCGTCATGATCGTCGTCATCAACAGCGGCAGCATGATGGCCGTCCCCGACGCCTGCACGATGCGGGCGATCAGCAGCACACCGAAGCCGGGTGCGGCGAACGCGATGAGTGTTCCCGCCGTGAACAGCGACATGGCGAGCGTGAACAGGGTGCGGGTGGGGATGCGCTGGATGAGATAGCCGGTGAGCGGGATGATCACCGCCATCGTGAGCATGAACGCGGTCGTGAGCCACTGCCCCACGCTCGGCGGTACGCCCAATTCGACCTGCAGGACGGGGATGGCGATGGACATCACCGTCTCGTTGAGGATCACCACGAAGCTGGCTACCAGCAGGACACCGATCACCTGGAGGTGGCGCCGTTCGATTCGGTCGCCTGCGTCGGCGACCCCGTCGGTCTCGAGACGGGTGGACTCGGTCACGGTGGACCTTTCGGATGGTGGGAACAGGGGTCACGCCGGCGGCCGACGGGACAGGGTGGGGATGGTTATCGAACCTACTGGTCTCTTACGCTGCCTGCCACTCAATTTTCGGGCCGCCGCCTCGCGAAGCCGATCACCCGGTGCGGGCGCGGACGGGTGAATCGAATTCGGGATCGAGGTCACCCCGGCGGGCGTAATCGGCGCGGCGGACGCAAACTAGGACGATGGCCGCCGATCCCGGATTCATCCCGACGCAGCTCGCGGCCCGGGCAGCGTACCTGCTACGCGGCAACGACCTGGGCACCATGACCAGTGCTGCCCCACGGCTGTACCCGCACATGTGGAGCTGGGACGCCGCGTTCGTCGCGGTCGGGCTGGCGCCGCTGAGCGTGGAGCGGGCCGTCGTCGAGCTGGACACGCTGCTGTCCGCCCAGTGGGGCAACGGGATGATCCCGCACATCGTGTTCGCGAACGGGGTCGACGGGTACTTCCCCGGACCCGCGCGCTGGGCCTGCGGCGAGCTGGCGGCGACGGCCCCCGTCGTCCCGCAGACCTCCGGCATCACGCAGCCACCGGTGCACGCGATCGCGGTCCAGCGGATCCTCGACCACTCCCGTAGGCACGGCCGCAGCACCAGGGCGGTGGCCGAGGAGTTCCTCGACCGGCGCTGGGGCGATCTGGTGCGCTGGCACCGGTGGCTCGCGACCGCCCGCGACCCGAAGGACAACGGGCGGATCAGCCTGTACCACGGCTGGGAGTCCGGGATGGACAACTCACCGCGCTGGGATGCCGCGTACGCCAACGTCATCCCCGGTTCGGTGCCGCCGTACCTGCGCGAGGACACCGCGATCATCTCCGACCCGACGCAGCGGCCGTCGAACGCCGAATACGACCGCTACCTGTGGCTGCTCGAGGAGATGAAGCTGGCTCGCTACGACGACGCCGAGCTGGCGTCCACGATGAGCTTCGCCGTCGAGGACGTGTTCGTCAGCGCCGTGTTCTCGCTCGCCTGCGACGTTCTCGCGACGATCGGCGAGGAGCATTCGGCGCCGAAGTCCGACGTCCGGGACCTGCGGTACTGGGCCGAGAAGTTCCAGCGCGGCACCATCGCGACCACGGACCCGCGTTCGGGCGCCGCCCGCGACTTCGACCTGCGGTCAGGGCGCTGGATCCCCACCGAGACCCTCGCGATGTTCGCCCCGCTGCTGTGCGGCGGGCTGGACCGCGACGCCGAGCGCGCTCTGGTGCGGATCTTCGAGGGACCGCGGTTCTGCGGGCATCCGGATCTTCGATACGCGGTGCCGCCGTCGACCTCGCCGGTCTCGGGCGACTTCCGGCCGCGCGAGTACTGGCGCGGCCCGGTGTGGCCCGTCATGACTTGGCTGTTCTCCTGGGCGTTCGCCCGCCGCGGGTGGGCCGAGCGGGCCAGGCACCTGCGGGCGGAGGGCCTGCGGCAGGCCGCCGACGGCAGCTTCGCCGAGTACTACGAGCCGTTCACCGGCGCGCCGCTTGGCAGCATGCAGCAGTCCTGGACCGCGGCCTCGGTACTGGACTGGCTGGGCTGAGCCCATTCGCGGATTTCGTCTCGCTGGGCGGGAAGTCGGGATCCGGTACCCCGGGTGCATCGGGTCAGGTATGACGTAGACCACACCGGACCGAAGGAGCAGGGCAGTGCGATTCACCTATGCCGAGGCCATGACCGACCCGGCCTTCTATGTGCCGCTCGCGCAGGCGGCGGAGGAAGCCGGCTATCACGGGATGTCGATCGCGGACAGCCTCTGCTACCCGAAGGAATCCGATTCGGTCTATCCGTACACGCCCGACGGGAGCCGGGAGTTCCTCGAGAACAAGGCGTTCGTCGAGGCGTTCGTCCTCGCCACCGCGCTCGGGATGGCGACGACCACGCTGCGCTTCACCACGTTCGTGCTGAAGCTGCCCATCCGTCCCCCTGTCCTCGTCGCCAAGCAGGCCACCTCGGTGGCCTACATGATCAACAACCGGCTGAGCCTCGGCATCGGACTGAGCCCGTGGCCGGACGATTTCGAGGTGCTCGGCGTGCCGTGGGAGCGGCGCGGCAAGCGGACGAACGAGGCGATCGACATCCTTCGCGGTCTGGTGAGCGGTGACTACTTCGAGTACCACGGCGAGATCTTCGACCTGCCCGCGATCAAGCTGAGCCCGGTGCCGAGCGAGCCCATCCCGATCCTCGTCGGCGGCCACAGCGACGCCGCGCTCCGGCGGGCGGTGGTCAGGGGCGACGGGTGGATGCACGCGGGCGGGGGTGACGAGGAACTGGACGTCCTGCTCGCGAAGCTGCAGCGGATGCGCAAGGAGGAGGGCAAGGAGACCAGCCCGTTCGAGATCCACGTGATCTCGCCGCAGGCCTATACGGTCGACGGGATCAGGCGACTCGAGGACAAGGGCGTGACGGACGTGATCGTCGGCTTCCGCGACCCCTACAGCGTCGCGCAGGACACGGAGCCGCTGGACGCGAAGGTCGCAGCCCTGAGGGGCTATGCCGAGACCGTGATGTCGAAGTGCGGGTGACACGCGCGATCCGACGCCAAAAGTTCATCCTCGGTTTCGTGGTCGTGTCCGAAATATCGGTTTAGTCTCGGGCGATGACGTCGTCGAGTCGTAAGCGTGTCCGAGCCGTCACCCGCCTGGTCCCGGTGCTGCTGGCCGGTGCCCTCGCCTTCGCCGTGCCTGGCACCGCGGGCGCCGAACCGATCAACGGTCCCGACGTCGCCTCGTGGCAACACCCGGGCGGGTCGGGCATCGACTGGTTCGCCGTCCGCGCCTCCGGCCACGAGTTCGCGATGGTCAAGGCCACCGAGGGACTCTGGTACGTCAACCCGTTCTTCGTGCAGGACGGGATCGGCATGCGCGCGGCCGGGATGAACCGCGGCGCTTACCACTACGCCGACGTCCGGCAGTCGCCCGAGGCGCAGGCCGCGTTCTTCGCCTCGACCTCGTTCCCCGTGATCGGGGGCGACGGACTGCCGCCGGTGCTCGACATCGAGGACGCCAAGGGCCTGCCGCCCGCCGCGGTGATCGACTGGACGCGCCGCTACCTCAACTCCGTGCAGGCGCTCACCGGCAAGCAGCCGATCATCTACACGTACCCGAACTTCTGGCGCACCGCGATGGCGAACACCACCGAGTTCTCCAACTACCCGCTCTGGATCGCCGACTACAACGGCAGGAACGAGCCCGGCCCGCTGCCCGGCGGCTGGCGGCACTGGACGTTCTGGCAGTACACCAGCACTGGCCGGATCCCCGGCGTGAACGGCAACGTCGACCTCAACGTCTACGGCGGTGGCCTCGGCGACTTCGGCAGCTCCGCGAACCCGTTCGGTTCCTGAGGTCACGAATCGGCCATCCGCCTAGCGAGATCGGCGGGCGTACGCTTCGGGGGTGCGCAGGCGCGAGGCAGCCTGGGAGTATCTCCGCGGCGCGCTGTGGGTGCTACCCGCCATAGCCGTGGTGCTGGCGCTGGCCCTCGGGTCGGTCCTGTCGACCGTGAACGCCCGCCCCGGTACGTGGATTCACCGGATGGCGTTCCAGGGCACCCCTGACGACGCCCGCACGCTGCTGATCGGCACCGCAGGCACGATGATCACCGTCATCGCGCTGACGCTCGGCCTCACCGTGGTGGCGCTGCAGCTCTCCTCCACCCAGTTCTCGCCGCGGATCCTGCGCAACTTCCTGCGTGACCGCCCGAATCAGGTGGTGCTCAGCGTCTTCGTGGCGACCTTCGCGTACAGCATCGCCGGTCTCTACACCGTTGGCGTGTCCGCGGGCAGCCGGACCGCCGACTATCCGCGGTTCGCGGTGAGCTGGGCGATGGTGCTGCTGTTCCTCAGCCTCGGTGCGCTCGTCTACGAGATCCACCACCTGACCCATTCGCTGCAGATCGACGAGGTCATGCGCACGGTGGAACGGAACACCCGCGAGGTGGTGCGGCACGGGCTGCCGGGCACCACGGCGCCATCGGCGCTCCCGGACGCGCCGCCGTCGGCGACGGTCGTGTCCTCGAGCCGCAGCGGCTACGTGCAGGCGGTGCACCCGGAGGAGTTGGTCGGTCACGCCGCCAGGCACGGGGTGAGCATCAGGATCGCGCCCCGCGTCGGGGACCACATCGCCGCGGGCGCCACCCCGCTCGCCTGGGTGTGGAGCGAGGCCGGTGGTGGTTTCGACGAAGCCGGGGTCGGGCGCGCGGTCGAGCAGTCCGTCCGGATCGGGTTCGAGCGGACTCTCGAGCAGGACGCGGCGTTCGGGATACGCCAGCTCGTCGACGTCGCCTCGAAGGCGTTGTCCCCCGCCATCAACGACCCCTACACCGCGGTGCAGGCGATCGATCACCTCACCGCGATCATGGCCTCGCTCTCCCGTCGGGACCTCGGGTCGCTCGTCCTGGCGGCGGGTCCGGCAGGCGGCACCGTCACGGTCCCCGCCCACACCTTCGCCGACTATCTGGATCTGGCGTGCGCCCAGATCCGGCGCTATGGCGCGCGCGAGCCCACCGTCGTGCTCGCCCTGATCCGGCTGTTGCGGGACAGCGCCGCGGCCACCACGGACGCCGGACGCCTCACGGCGATCGGGTTCCAGCTCGGGCTGATCGAGGCGGACGCCGCCCGCGAGATCGTGCAGCCGGCGGACCTGACCGCCGTCGCTGCGGCAGCGGGCGAGCTCCGGGATCGGCTGGAGCTCGCCCGCTGACCCAGGTGACGGTCAGCCGCAGATGGCCGCGTCCACGATCCCGTACACGGCGTCGTCGGAGTCGGGGCCGAGCCCGTTCGTCACCGACGCCTCCATCCGCCTGCTGCCGTCGAGGGTGGTGAAGGCGAGGGTGGTGTAGCCGGGGATGCCGCCGCTGTGGCCCCACACGGTCTCCCCACACGGGGTGTTCCTGGACAGGGCGCCCAAACCGTACCCGTGATCGTCGGTGATGGACCGGGCCGAGGTCAGCTCGGCGAGCTGGGCGGGCCGCAGGAGCCGGCCGTCGACCAGTGCGGTCAGGAAGAGGTCTAGGTCGGCGGTGCTGGAGATCAACTCACCTGCCGCGCCACCCCAGCTGGGGTTCAGCTCGGTGACGTCTACCAGCCGCCCGTCGACGGGCTCGTAGCCGCGGGCGTGCAACCCCGGGATGAACACGCTGCCACCCGGCGCGCTGGTCTCGCGCATCCCGAGCGGCCGGGTGATCCGCTCGGCGACCTCGGTGTCCCAGGATCGCCCGGTGACCTTCTCGATCAGCATGCCCGCCACGATGTAGTTCGTGTTGGAGTACGACCAGTCGGTGCCAGGGGCGAAGTCGAGTGGCTTGTCGGTGGCGATCGACACCAGCTCGTGCGGCGTGTAGGGCCGGAACCGGATGTCGAAGAACGCGGCGCCGTGCAGCGGAAGCGCCTTGACGTAGTCGTACAGCCCGCTGGTGTGCTGCAGCAGCATCCGCACGGTGATCGCGTCCCCGTCGGGGAGCAGTCCCGGCAGGTACCGCGCGATCGGCGCGTCCAGGTCGACCCGGTCCTCCTCCACGAGCTGCAGAAGCACGGTCGCGACGAAGGTCTTGGTGACGCTCCCGACGCGGAACAGGCCGCTGGTCGGTACCGGCCACGAGGTGCCGAGCACGCTCTCGCCCGAGGCGGCTGTCGTGGTCAAGTCGTCGCGCGTCGTGCGGACCTGCACGCCGACCGCGCCGTTCGCGAGGACGCGGTCCATCGCCTGCTGCACCGCCGTACCGGTGGCGGTGGCGGGTGCCTGCGGCTGCGCGAGTGCAGGCGTCGCGCCTGCGAGCAGTGCGGTGACCGTGACGGCCAGCGCGCCTGCTACGAATCTGCTTCTCATGGTGGGGTTCTCCTCGACTGTCGCCCGATGTCTCTCGGCACCGACGCTATTGACGCGCGACGGGTGCGACGATCCCCCTGACTGCCGGATCTGAGGTACAGCCTGCCCCACCCCGGACACGAAAGGGCGCCCTCCGGAAAACCGGAGGGCGCCCAGGTTCGCGAGGGTCAGACGCCGACCCGTCCGCCGCCCGACTTCCACGCCACGACGACCGACGGCCGCGGCTGGCTGGTGCCGCCGTCCGGCCAGTGCGAGGCCGGCTTGTCGGCGCTGGCCCCGTCGAGTTCACCCGGGTGCTGCACGCAGACCATCACGCGGGACTCGCCGACGATCGGCCCGCAGGTCTCGGCGCCCTTCGGGACGGTGAGGAACTGCTTGGTCTCGCCGCGCCGGTCGCCGTCGAGCACCACGCTGAACAGGCCGTCGTTCGACTTCAGCGCGTTGCCGTCGGTGGAGATCCACAGGTTGCCGTGCGGGTCGAACGCCAGGTTGTCCGGGCAGGAGATCGGGCTGACCTGCGTCTTGTCGAACCCGCCGAAGTAGGTGTCGGCGGCCGCGGGATCACCGCAGACCAGCAGCAGGTTCCACGTGAAACCGGTCCCCGCGTGCTCGTCCTCGATCTCGAGGACCTGCCCGTTCTTGTTGTTGTTGCGGGGGTTCGGCTCGTCGGTGGCGGGCTTGCCCTCCTCGCCGCGCTTGGTGTTGTTGGTCAGCGCGACGTACACCTTGCCGGTCTTCGGGTTCGGCTCGAAGTCCTCGGGGCGGTCCATCTTGGTGGCGCCCACCTTGTCGCCCGCGAGCCGGGTGAACACCGCGACCTCCTCCGGGCTCATCCCGTCGACCAGGGACTCGGCCTTACCGTCCTCGCCGGTGCGCAGCAGCGGGATCCACTGGCCCTTGCCCGCGAACCGTCCGGAGGACGGCAGCTTGCCGGAGCCGTCGATCTGGTCCGGCTCGTCGCCGGTCAGCTTGGCGACGTACAGGGTCCCCGCGTCGAGGATGGTCAGGTTGTGCCGCATGCTCGATTGTCCGTTGCCGGGCATCATCTTTCGCGCGGAGACGAACTTGTACATGTAGTCGAACCGCTCGTCGTCGCCGCTGTAGGCGACCACGGTGCCGTCGTCGGTGACATAGATGGTCGCGGACTCGTGCTTGAACCGGCCCAGCGCGGTGTGTTTGATCGGGGTGGACGCCGGATCCCACGGGTTCACCTCGACGACGTACCCGAAGCGGTTCGCCTCGTTCGGCTCCTGCACGAGGTCGAAGCGGGGATCGAAGCGCTCCCACTTCCGCTCACTCGCCCCGCCCTCGATGCCGTACCGCTTCAGCCGGGCGGCGACGGTCGGGTCGGTGACCTGATCGGCGTTCGCGAAGTACTGGTTGAAGTTCTCCTCGCCGGAGAGCACCGTGCCCCAGGGAGTGATGCCGCCGGAGCAGTTGTTGAGCGTCCCGGCCACCCGGGTGCCGGTGGGGTCGGCGGTGGTCTTGAGGAAGTCGCTGCCCGCGGCGGGACCGGTCACCAGGAACTGCGTGTTCGCGGTGATGCGGCGGTTGTTGGGGCCGAATTCCGGTGTCAGCCTGCCTGTTCCGGACTCGCCCTTGACCTGGACGACGGAAAGGCCGTGCGCGGAGATCGCGGTCTGGAACTGCTCGACGGTGGGGTTCGCGGGGTCGTAGCCGGTGAACATGAAGGGCTCGGTGGTGTACTCGTGGTTGACCACCAGCAGGTAGGTGTTCGGCTGGCCCTCGACGGGGAGCAGACCGGCGAAGTCGTTGTTGAAGCCGAACTGCATCTCCTGCGCCTGCGGCGTCTGGTTGGCGAAGTCGAACGCGGGCGCGCCGGGCAGCACCGGGTCGCCCCAGCGGATCACGACGGCCTGCTCGTAGCCCTCGGGGACCACGACGGCGTCCTCGGTGTTCGGCGCGACCGCGGTGAACGCGGTGCCGGCCGGGGCCTCGCCGCCGCCTGCCGCCGCCGTCGTGGAGCCACCGGCCGAGCCGCTACCGGAGTCGTCGGAACATGCGACCAGCGCGCCGCCCGCACCGACCGCGAGCACCGCGACGGCACCGGACTTGAGCAGCCCACGCCGCGACATCGCGGAGCGGACGATGTCGCCGAAGTACTCACCGCCGGAGGTGTTGGGCACCTCGTGCGAGCAGGCGTTGCCGCACTTGTACTGGCAGGTGATCGATGCCCGCGATGACTTGCCGTCGTGAGTGACGAACAGCGCGAGGGGCTTCAGCTTCACGTGGTTCTCCTGGTCGAAGGTTCAACTCGGGAGACCGTAGAAGCAGTAAGCAAGGGCAAAGGAACGGCAAAGTGAACGACCGGACAATGAGGCGACCCTAATGTCCAGCGTCCTTGCCGCCCAGGGGGAAACGGCCTTGCCGCGCTGCCGGCCAGCGCAGAGCATCGATCGGATCGACGCTACCGAACAATCCTGGAGGAACATCAATGACGCTGAACTCCACCGACGGGGGCAATGTCCGTGAGATCGAGGCCGTGGCGGCCCCGGACCGGTTCGCCCGCGGCTGGCACTGCCTCGGGCTGGCGCGGGATTTCCGCGACGGTAAGCCGCACTCGATCGAGGTCTTCGGGACCAAGCTGGTGGTCTTTGCGGCCAGCGAGGGCGAGCTCAAGGTGCTCGACGCCTACTGCAGGCACATGGGCGGGGACCTGAGTCAGGGTTCGGTCAAGGGTGACTCGATCGCCTGCCCGTTCCACGATTGGCGCTGGGGCGGTGACGGCAAGTGCACCGGCATCCCCTACGCCCGCCGGGTCCCGCCACTTGCCCGCACCCGCGGCTGGCTCGCGCTCGAGCGTAACGCGCAGCTGTTCGTCTGGCATGACCCGCAGGGCAACCCGCCGCCAGCCGACGTGACGATTCCCGAGATCGAGGGCGTCGGCAGCGACGAGTGGACGGACTGGACCTGGAACTCGGTGCTCATCGAGGGCTCGCACTGCCGTGAGCTCGTGGACAACGTCGTCGACATGGCGCACTTCTTCTACGTGCACTTCAATGTGCCGCGTTCGTTCAAGAACGTCTTCGAGGGCCACGTCGCCTCGCAGTACATGAGCTTCACCCCGCGTACCGACGTGAACGTGGACGTCGATTTCGGCGAGGACAGCATCACCCAGTCCGACGCGTCGTATCACGGCCCGTCCTACATGATCGACAGGTTCCACGCCGACATCGGTGCGGACGAGCCGCTCGAGGCCGTGCTGAT
Source organism: Rhodococcus sp. UNC363MFTsu5.1 (assembly GCF_000686785.1). NCBI lineage: Bacteria > Bacillati > Actinomycetota > Actinomycetes > Mycobacteriales > Nocardiaceae > Rhodococcus > Rhodococcus sp. UNC363MFTsu5.1. The sequence goes on along the minus strand of NZ_JMLO01000022.1, from coordinate 61,532 downwards.
CAACTGCCACTACCCGGTGACGTCGAATTCTTTTGTGCTGCAGTACGGGATCATGGTCAAGAAGATGGCCGGGATGTCCGCCGAACAGGCCGACGAGATGGCCAAGGGCTTCGGGGACGGCACGATGGCGACCTTCGAGCAGGACATCGTGATCTGGAAGAACAAGGCAAAGATCGACAACCCGCTGCTGTGCGAGGAGGACGGCCCGGTCTACCAGCTCCGGCGTTGGTACAGCCAGTTCTACGTCGACGTCGAGGACATCACCCCGGACATGGTCACCCGGTTCGAGTTCGAGATCGACACCACCCGGTCCGGGAAGCACTGGGATGAGGAGATGGCCGCGAACCGGGCCGCCAGGGCGGCGGAGCCGGCGAACGCGTAGCGCCCACACCGAACCGTGCGCGAGTCCCACCCCATACGAGGGTGAGACTCGCGCACGGGCGGCGAAGGGGCTACAACACCTGGGAGAGGAAGGCCTGCAGGCGTTCGGTCTGCGGGTCCTCGAACAGCGCCTCGGGTTTGCCGGTCTCCACCACGACCCCGCGGTCCATGAACAGCACGGTGTCGGAAACCGAACGGGCGAAACCCATCTCGTGGGTGACTACGACCATCGACATGCCGCCGGACGCGAGGTCGGTCATCAGCGCCAGCACCCCCTTGACGAGCTCCGGGTCGAGCGCGGAGGTGGCCTCGTCGAAGAACATGATCTCCGGCTTCATCGCCAGGGCCCTGGCGATCGCGACCCGCTGCTGCTGACCGCCGGACAGGTTGCCCGGCCGCGACTGCGCCTTCTCCGCCAGCCCCACCAGCTCGAGCTGTTCGAGGGCGACCGCCCGCGCCTGGTCCTTCGACAGCCCGCGCAGCTTCCGGGGTCCGAGGGCGATGTTGTCGAGCACGGTCCGGTGCGGGAACAGGTTGAAGTGCTGGAACACCATGCCGATTCGCTGCCGCAGGGCGTCCGGGTTGTCGCCGAGCACCGACCGGCCGTCGAGCAGGATGTCGCCCTGCTCGGGCTCGTGCAGGCGGTTGAGCACCCGCAGCAGCGTCGACTTGCCGGAGCCGGACGGGCCGATGACCGAGGTGGTCTTGCCTGCGTCGACGTGGATGTCGACGCCGCGCAGCACCTTGTTCGTACCGAAGGACAGGTGCAGGTCGGTGCCGGTCAGCGAGACCGAGGTGGTCGCGGTGGTCACGGGCTATCCCCTTTCCACGACGATGGCTTGTTCGAGCGGGTCGAGTGTGCCGGAGGTGTCGGCCCTTCCGGTCCGCAGCCGCCGGTCGATGTAGTTCACCAGGTGGGTCAGCGGGATCGTCAGCGCCAGGTAGAACAGCCCGGCGGCCACCAGCGGCGACAGGTTGCCGGTCTGCGCGTTGAGGTCGCGTCCGACGGCGAACAGCTCCCTCTGGGTCGCCAGCAGGCCGAGGAAGTAGATCAGCGAGGAGTCCTTGATCAACGAGATGAACTGGTTCATCAGCGCGGGCAGCACCCGGCGGACGCCCTGCGGGATCACCACCAGGGTCATCGCCCGGCGGTAGCTGAAGCCGATCGCGCGGGCCGCCTCCAGCTGCCCCGGCTCCACGCTCTGGATGCCGGAGCGGAAGATCTCGCCGATATAGGCGGCGGCGAGCAGGGCCAGCGCGGCGGCGCCGAGCCAGTACGGGTTGTTGCCGGTCAGGCCCTTGACCACCGGTCCGACGCCGAGGCCGATGATCAGGATGATGACCACCGCGGGCAGCCCGCGGAAGACGTCGGTGTAGACCCGGGCCGGCCAGCGCAGCCACCGGGTGCGCGAGATGCCTGCGACCGCGAGCAGCATGCCCGCCACGGTGCCGATCACGCCCGAGGTGACGGCGAGGATCACCGTGTTGGGCAGGCCGGTCTTGAGCAGGTCCGGGATGGCCTTGCGGTACAGGTCCCAGTCGAAGAAGGTGGCGCCGAGCTGGGCGAGCGTCGACTGCTGGGCGGTCTGCGACTGCTCGGATCCCGTCGCCTCCGGCTTGGCGAGCGCCGCGAAGTCCGGCAGCTCCGGCGCGGGCGCCGCCTTGCTGCCCGGCTTCCAGCCCTCGGGCAGCTCGCGGGGCACCCAGTCCGAGTACAGCGACGCCCAGGTGCCGTCGGCGATCACCGCGTCCAACCCGGAGTTCAGTGCATCGATCAGGGGCTGCTTGTCCTTGTTCACGGCCCAGCCGACGAAGTTGTTGAGGCTGAAGGTGTTCTGCACGATCGAGGTGGGGTCACCGGGCTTGATCGCGCCCTCGGCCTGCTGGGACGGGGCCACCCAGGCGTCGATCTGACCGGTCTTGAGGTTCGCGTACGCGGTGTTGTAGTCGGGGAACTTGACCGGGTCGAGCTTCAGCGTGTTCACGACGTAGTCGTCCTGGACGGTGCCCTGCACGACCCCGATCCGGGTACCCGCGTTCAGGTCCGAGAACCCGTGGATGGCGCTGCCGTTGGGCACCACGAGCGAGAAGTAGCCGAAGTCGTAGCCGTTGGTGAAGCCGACCGTCTTGCGCCGCTCGTCGGTGGTGGTGATCGAGGACGACCCGACGTCGAATCGGTTCGTCGCGACCTGCGAGAGCAGACCGGCGAACTCGGTACCGGAGAACTCGATCTCCAGGCCGAGCTTGGCGGCCACGGCCTTGAGCAGCTCGTTGTCGTAGCCGGTGAAGGTGCCCGAGGAATCGACGCAGATGCTCGGCGGGGCGTCGGACAGGGTCCCGACGCTGAGCTTGCCCGGCGTGGCCAGGCCGAGCGCGCCGATGTCGATCTGATCCAGCGGCTTGGTGCTCGGCGTGGTGTACCGATCCTCCGCGGCCGCGGCGGCGGCCGCGTCCAGGTTGGTGGGTACGGCGGAGGCGCTGCCGACGCCGGGCGGGGCGCACAGGTCGGTGGCCGAGGTGGCCGAGTCGTCGCCGCCACCGCACCCGGTCAGCGTCAACGCGAGCAGCGCCAGCAGGGCGACGAGCACCCGACTCTTCACGACATGTGGACGAACCATGCAGAGGAGCCTAGCGGCGCCCGGGGCCGGGACCGGGGAACCGTTTCGGTTCGGTGAAGGCCGATCAGGCCAGGCCCTCGATCGGCTCGGGCAGCCGGTCCGCGCGCCAGCGCAGGGCCTCGAGGACCGTGGAGAGGTCGTAGTCGGGCCCGCCGGCGCCGACGGTGAACAGGGTGACGCCCGCGTCCAGGAAGTCCTGTGCGGCCTCCGGGCCGGGCCAGGCGACCGACCGCTCGATCCGCGCGGGTTCGCGGCCGACGGCCGCGCAGTGGTCGGCCAGCACCCCCGACTTGTGTCGCAGCGCCTCGAGGTCGGCGAAGCTGTGCCACACGTCCGCGTACTCGGCGACAAGGCGCAGCGTCTTCCGTTCGCCGCCGCCTCCGATGAGGATCGGGATGTGCCGGGTCGGCGCCGGGTTGAGCTTGCCCAGCCGCGCCGAGATCCGGGACAGGTTCTCGCGGAGCAGCTTCAGGCGGTGCCCCGCGGTACCGAACTGGTAGCCGTACTCGTCGTAGTCCTTCTCGAACCAGCCCGCCCCGATGCCGAGGATGAGCCGCCCCCCGCTGATGTGGTCGACCGTGCGGGCCATGTCCGCGAGCAGGTCCGGGTTCCGGTAGCCGCCGCCACTGACCAGCGCGCCGATCTCCACCCGCTCGGTCTGCTCGGCAAAGGCCCCGAGCATCGTCCAGCACTCGAAGTGGGCGCCGTTCGGGTCGCCGTAGAGCGGATAGAAGTGGTCCCAGGTGAAGACGATGTCGACGCCCGCGTCCTCGGACCGCAGCACCGCGTCGCGGATCAGGCGGTAGTCGGGCGCGTGTTGCGGCTGGAGCTGGACGCCGATGCGAAATCCGTGGGTCATCTGCACTCCTTGACTCGTCGAGGAAGGCCGGATCCCACGGTAGTCCGTGAGGGGCCGGCCCCGCAGTCCTCTGCAGGGTCGGGAGATCAGCGCCCTCTGACCGCACAGAGTGTGTACGACGCGGGGAGCCGCTCGGGGTTCTCGGCGAGCCGCCACTCCCCGCGCTCGTCACACACCATCGCGTCGGGCAGGGCATTCCAGGGAACGCTGTCGTGCTCGGTGAGCGCGGTGATCTCCATGCCTGCCCGGAGAAGTGCGGTCACGATCTCGCCGAGGCCGTGGTTCCACTCGTGCGTTGTGCTGGCCTGGAGCCGGATCTCCGTCTCGACGTACGTCTCCTCGTCCGTCCACACCAGCGGTTCGACCTGCTCGAAGTAGGGGTACCGCAGGGCGAGCACATCCGAGCGGGCGTCGTCGAGCGCCCAGAGCACGGGATGGGCCTCGCGCAGGAACAGCCGGCCGCCCGGTCGGAGGAGCCCCGCAACCGTCTCGGCCCACCGCTCGATGCTCGGCAGCCAGCACAGCGCCCCGATTCCGGTGAACACCAGATCCTGCGACGCCGGACCGAGGATCGCCACGGCGTCGTATACGTCCGCCTCCACGAAGTCGACCGGGTCCGCGGTGCGGGCGACCAACTTGCGGGCCTCCGCCAGCGAGGCCCCGGAGAAGTCCAGCCCGGTCATCCGCGCTCCGAGCCGGGCCAGCGACACCGTGTCGGTGCCGATGTGGCACTGCAGATGCACTCCCGTCAGCCCCGAGATGTCGCCGAGCATCGGACGGTCGAACTCGACTACCGCGCTGACGAATTCGGGATCACTGACGAATCGCTCCACCGCATAGTCCGACGAGACGGCGTGCGCGGGTGCGCGTTCGTCCCAGTTCGCCTTGTTGATCTCTCGGTACTTTTCGCCCACGAGCAACACCCTAGGCGCCGCGTCAGCGCTGGGTTTCGCGCCGCACGATCCGTGGCAGGCGAAGCAGCGGGAGCGGCCGGTGGGTGGTGACGATCCAGGCCTCGTATCCGTTCAGCGCGAGCAAGACCGCGAGAACGAGCGCGGCGGTGGCGAGAGCAGGCAGCAGCGTCGCTGCCACCGCGATCGCGCAGCAGGCGGCGGCCGCGGCGGCCCGCTGCACGGTGGCCGCGCCGAACATCCGCCACCGTGCATAGCAGAACCCGAACAGGTACAGCGCCACGCCGGGGGCGAGGAGCAGCTCGGGCAGCGAGTGCGGCACGGACAGCGGATAGGCGAGCAGCTTCTTCAGGCCGACCGCGATCGCGATGATCGCGGTGACGTAGATGAGGTGGGCGTAGCTGAAGACGTCGGTGACGATGCGTGCCTGCTCGGGACTGTGTTCCAGGCTGTGACGGGCGGCGGGGGCGCCGTAGTGGAAGTACGTCCACCACAGCAGGACGATGATGAGGAACGCGAGCGCGAAGGCGGCGTAGGTGGGCCCGTCGAGGTCGATCCCGGCGGCCTGGCCGCCGACCGCGACGACCGTCTCACCCAACGCGATGATCAGGAACAGCCCGAACCGCTCCGGCAGGTGTGCGGTCTCGATACGGACATGGTTCAAGCCCGCGGGCAGGACCCGCGGGGCGATCAGCTCGATCAACGCGGCCGCGGTCCACGCGGCGATCCGCCCCGGACCCTCGAGGAAGGCGCCGATCAGGAACAGCGGCGCGGCGACAAATGCCGCCACGGCGAAGGGCTCCAACCGCGGTCGGGCAGAGCCGCCGGGAAGTCGACAGGAAATGACCCACAACAGCAGGCGCAGCACGACATATCCGGCGGCGAAGACAAGGGCGTGGTCGTCGAACGCCCCGCCGACGGCCACCGACATCAGGAGCCCACAGCCGGCGACGCTGAAGAGCGCCACCCGGCCCAGCGCCTGATCCACGAGGGCGCCCGCCCGGTTCGCGAGCAGCGTCGTGCCCACCCACCCCCACCACAGCGGCATGAACAGCAGCAGTAAACGCGCCGCCTCGCCGATGTCGTGTGCACCGGCCAGCGCGGTGGCGATCTGGGTGACCGCGAAGACCCAGATCAGGTCGAAGAACAGCTCGGCCCATGCGACCCGCTGCTCGGGTGGGGATTCGATCGGAGCGTCGGCAACCGAATCGGCGCCGTCGAGTGCAGGCTGGTCCACGCGGTCTCCCCCATTGCCGACTGGTACGGCGACGAAGTGTAGGGCCACATCTCATGGGCGGCAACGGCACTCCGGTCCGGCCAGACAATTCGGACATCGGGAAGAGCGCCGGTTCCGATGGGGTTGGCATGGGCGATGATCGTTGCCGCAGACCGATGCTCGGGCGGGAACGGACGTCGATGATTCAGCACGGCGCCGAACCAGGCGGCCGGCGAACTGTGGGGAGGTCACGATGGAGACGGAGCGTGTCGAGTTTCGCGCGGAGGACGGCACCAGCCTGGTGGGGGTCCTGCGCGTGCCGGCAGGAGCGACAAGGGCGGTGACGTTCACCGGCCCGTTCACCGGGGTGAAGGAGCAGGTCGTCGGCACGTACGCCGAGGCCATCGCGCGCGCCGGATTCGCCACGCTGGCCTTCGACCATCGGAACTACGGCGAGTCCGGTGGTGCGATCCGCAGGCACGAGGACGCCGCGGGCAAGGTGGCCGACCTGCGCGCGGCCGTCGGTCACCTGGGCGCACTGGGATTCGGACGGATCGGCCTGACGGGCGTGTGCCTGGGTGGCGGGTATGCACTCAAGGCCGCCGCCCAGGACCCCCGGGTGGCCGCGCTGGCCTGCGTGGCGGGCGCGTACCCCGGTGCGCCGGGCAGCTTCGCCCACCGCGGCGGTGATTACCGGGAAGCGTTGCGGGACATCTGGGATCGCGCGTGGACCGAGGACGGTCAGCCGGTCTATCAGAAGGCGGTGACCGACGACGGCGGTCCGGCGGCGATGATGGGCGCGGAGCCGTTCGAGTACTACGGCACGGACCGCTCGTACAGCCCCCACTGGGAGAACAGCGTCACCGTCGCGTCGGGATACCAGACGATGACGGTCGACACCCTCGCCGCCGCCGACCTGATCTCCCCCACCCCGCTGCTGGTGGTGCACGGCACCACCGATGAGTTCTGCAGTCCCGAGGGCGCTCAGGCCGTGTACGACCGCGCCGGCGAGCCGAAGAAGATCGTCTGGCTGCCCACCATGAACCACATCGACCTCTACGACGTCCCGGAATTCGTGAACCCGGCCGTCGACGAGCTCACCGCCTTCTTCTCCGAACACCTCTGACACATCGGTTCGGCCGGTGGCTCACACCCGCACCACCCCGACCACCGGCGCGAAGTCGCACGGCGGCAGGCCCCAGCTCGTGTTGTCCAGGACGCTGCCGAAGACCACGAAAACGACGGTGCCCGTACCGGTTTGGAGGGTGTTGGACAGGGTGACGATGTAGTCGGCCGGGCGCTCCTGGAACATCGGCGCCCGGCCCGACTGCATGGTGTTCAGGTTGAGCCAGGCGACCTCGAGGTGATCGGCCTGCACGGGCGAGGACATCGCGGTGTTCATCGCGCTGAAGAACACGTTGACCTGCCCGGGCGCGATGGCGGGGACGGGCAGGTTCGTGTCGACCGCGGGCCCCGCGATCGCCTGGGCGATGCCGACCGAGTCGTTGTCCTCGCCGAAGCCCGGCGGAAGGCAACCCGCGGCGGTCGTGTCGTACAGGAACGGCTGGGCCCGGCCCTCGACCAGGTGCACCGACCGCGGGAAGTAGTTGTAGCGCGGCGTGCCGCTCGCCGCGCGCTCGATCGTCGTCGCGATCGATTCCGCGGTGCGGGTGCTGATCGGCATCGCCGCCGACCGCAGTGCGGTGTGCACAGCGGCGAGGTCGTCGACCGGAACCGGCGCGGCCTGCGCCTGCCCTGGCAGGGCGAGCAGTGCGCCGAGGCACGCCACCGACGCCGCGATCCGTCCACGCATCTTCCGACTGTCGTTCATGCTCTGCGATCTCCCCCTGGGTCAGCGAACGCGGTCCGAATGGCTGCGGGCCGAACCCGCCAACCGTCAATCGGTGCCGGGCGGCTCGGAGTTAGCGGCGAGACCGAAACGTGACGATCGGTACGAAATGTGTAGAGAGAAGATGCCACCGTGACCGTCACGCGCTGCCGGCGTCACCCACCGCCTCGAAGTCGGGGAACGAGTGGTGCTCGTGGGCGACGACCCAGTTGCCGTTCTCGCGGCGCAGGCCCACCGTCAGGCGCAGGCGGTTCTCGGGGCGTTCGGCGAGCTCTCGCGGCAATCCGCAGCGCAGCAGCGCGTGCGCGAACGCGACGTCCGCGCCCGCGGTGACGTCGAGGGAGACGATCTCGAACGCCGCTCCCCTCGACTGCCACTCGAAGAACTGCGGCCAGGTCTCCCGATAGGCGGGGAGGCCGCGGACGCCCTCGCAGGGCGGCGGTACGTCGAACATGACGATGTCGTCGCTGTGGTCGGCGAGGACACCGTCGAGGTTCCCCTCGTGCACCGCGGCGGCCCAGCGTTCGATCAGGCCTCGGATCTGCTCGGTGTCGCTGCTCGTCATCGCGCTACCTCCTGCGTACGGCCCCGTCGGGCTTCTCAACGGGTAGACCCGCCTCGACGGAGGAACTCATCGGCAGGCTCTGCGATACTGGCCGCGAACCACCCTCAACTCGGATCGTCCGGCACGTTCCTGCCGGTGAAGGGATCGAACGACACCCCATGGCGACAGTCACCTACGACTCCACCAGCTGCGTGTTCCCCGGCTCGACGACGCCGGCCGTGGACAAGCTGAACCTGCACATCGAGGACGGCGAGTTCCTCGTCCTGGTCGGGCCGTCCGGCTGCGGCAAGTCCACCTCGCTCCGCATGCTCGCGGGACTGGAGGAGGTCGACTCCGGACGCATCCTGATCGGCAACAAGGACGTCACCGGCACCGAGCCGAAGGACCGGGACATCGCGATGGTGTTCCAGAACTACGCGCTGTACCCGCACATGTCGGTCGCCGAGAACATGGGCTTCGCGCTGAAGCTCGCGGGCACCCCGAAGGCGGAGATCCGCCAGCGGGTGGAGGAGACCGCGAAGCTGCTCGACCTGACGCAGTACCTCGACCGCAAGCCGAAGGCGCTCTCCGGCGGTCAGCGTCAGCGTGTCGCGATGGGCCGCGCGATCGTGCGCCAGCCGCAGGTCTTCCTCATGGACGAGCCGCTGTCCAACCTGGACGCGAAGCTGCGCGTGCAGACCCGCACCCAGATCGCGCAGCTGCAGCGCCGGCTCGGCACCACCACCGTCTACGTCACCCACGATCAGGTCGAGGCGATGACGATGGGCGATCGGGTGGCCGTGCTCAAGGACGGACTGCTGCAGCAGTGCGCGTCGCCGCGCGAGCTCTACTCCCGGCCCGCGAACATGTTCGTGGCGGGCTTCATGGGCTCGCCCTCGATGAACCTGTTCACCCTGCCCGTCACCGACGGCGGCGTGCTGTTCGGAGAGACCGTGATCCCGGTGCCGCGCGGCGCCCTCGCGATGGCGCACGAGCCGCAGGTGGTGCTCGGCATCCGCCCCGAGCACCTGGAGCTCTCCGATCGGGGCATCCCGATGGAGGTGGACGTGGTCGAGGAGCTCGGCTCGGACGCCTACATCTACGGCCGCACCACCCTCGCGGGCGCCCCGCACGAGGTCGTCGCGCGCGCCGACTGGCGCAACCCGCCGCAGAAGGGCCAGCAGGTCCGGCTGCACGTCGACCCCTCCGAGCTGCACCTCTTCTCCGCTGCGGACGGCCGCAGGCTCGGCTAGATTCCTGACCGATTCAGGTTCGACGTAATGTCTCGGTTCGGCGGTGTTCCGTGCCACAGTAGGCAACGACACGGGCATCGGCGTCGCGCGTTTCGTGCTGCGCCGGACCGACCGATCCGATCCACCGACTACCGGGGAGATACTCCATGGTTCTGAATACGAAGGCGGTCCGCCGTGCGGCGGTCGCGGCGACTGCCGCATCGCTGCTCGCGATCACCGGTTGCTCGAGCGACAGCGGCTCCGGCTCCGGCGACGCCTCGGCTGAGAACACCGGCGGCCGTGGTCCGATCTCGTTCGCGATGGGCAAGAACGACACGGACAAGCTCACCCCGGTCATCGCGAGCTGGAACGCATCGCACCCGGACGAGCAGGTCGAGCTCAAGGAACTCCCCGGCGAGGCCGACGACCAGCGCGACAAGCTGGTCCAGTCGCTGCAGGCAGGCAACTCCGACTACGACGTGATGGCACTCGATGTCACCTGGACCGCCGAGTTCGCCGCCAACGGCTGGCTGCAGCCGCTCGAGGGTGACCTGGCGATCCAGACCTCCGGCCTGCTGCCCGCCACCGTGGCCAGCGCGACTTACCGCGACAAGCTGTACGCGGCCCCGCAGAACACCAACGCGCAGCTGCTCTACTACCGCACCGACCTGATGCCGACGGCGCCGGCGAACTGGCAGGCGCTCACCGACAGCTGCGCCACGGCCACCGCCAAGTCCGTGGACTGCCTGGTCACCCAGCTCAAGCAGTACGAGGGCCTGACGGTGAACACCACCCAGGCGATCAACTCGTGGGGCGGCTCGGTCGTCGGCCCCGACGGCCAGACGCCCGAGGTCGAGTCGCCCGAGGCCAAGGCCGGCCTGAAGTCGCTGGTCGACGCCTACGCGAAGGGCCAGATCGCCAAGCGCTCCACCGGCTTCACCGAGGAGGAGACCAACCTCGCGTTCGTCGGCGGCGAGTCCATGTACGCCTACAACTGGCCGTACATGTACTCGAACGCCGAGAAGGACAGCTCCAAGGTCAAGGGCAACGTCGCGGTCGCGCCGATCGTCGGCCCCGCCGGCCCCGGCGCGTCCACCCTCGGCGGCTACAACAACGGCATCAACGTGAACTCGAAGAGCAAGCAGACCGCTCGCGACTTCGTCGAGTTCGTGCAGAACCCGGCGAACCAGCAGTCCTTCGCGGACGCGTCGTTCCCGCCGGTGCTCGCGTCCGTGTACGACGACGCCGCGCTGATCGCCAAGTACCCGTACCTGCCCGCGCTCAAGGCCGCGCTGGAGAACGCCGTGCCGCGCCCGGTCACGCCGTTCTACAACGCCGTCACCAAGGCGATCCAGGACAACGCGTACGCCGCCATCACCGGCAAGAAGAGTGTCGACCAGGCGACCGCGGACATGTCCGCGGCCATCTCGGCCGCGTCCAAGTAAGTCAGTAAGGCCGGGACCCGGCTCGGGTCCCGGCAGTTCGAATCACGAAGAGAACCAGGTACACCAACGATGGCTGACTCTGCTGGGCCACGGCAGGCAGACGAGGCCCGCGCCGCGGCCGGAGTCCTCACCGACTCCGGCCGCGACGTCAGCGCCTCCGGGCGCGAGGTATCCGACAGCGGGTATCCGGGTCGCGACGACGTAGCACCCCCACCGCGCAAGCGCGACCTGCGGGCGGTGTGGCTGATCGCGCCGACGATGGTGATCCTGGCGATCGTCATCCTCTACCCGGTCCTGCGGGCAATCTGGCTCTCGTTCCAGGCCGACAAGGGCCTCGACCCGGTGACCGGCACGTTCACCAAGGGCGGGTTCGCCGGCTTCGACCACTACCTGATGTGGCTGACCCAGAACTGCGGTTCCGGGATGGGGTCCTGCCCGCCGGGCACCCTCGGCGCCGACTTCTGGCCGTCGGTCGGGATCACCTTCTTCTTCGCGGCCGTCACCGTCACCATCGAGGTCCTGCTCGGCCTCTGGATGGCGACGATCATGGGTCGCACCTTCTTCGGCCGCTCGCTGCTTCGCGCCGCGGTGCTGATCCCGTGGGCCATCCCGACGGCGGTCACCGCCAAGCTGTGGTTCTTCATCTTCGCGGAGAACGGCATCGCCAACAAGATCCTCGGGACCGACATCGCGTGGACGACGGATCCGTGGGCCTCGCGGTTCGCGGTGATCGTCGCCGACGTCTGGAAGACGACGCCGTTCATGGCGCTGCTCATCCTGGCCGGGCTGCAGATGATTCCGCAGGACGTCTACGAGGCAGCCAAGGTGGACGGCGCCAGCGCCTGGCAGCGGTTCACTCAGATCACGCTTCCGCTGGTCAAGCCCGCGCTGATGGTGGCGGTCCTGTTCCGCACCCTCGACGTGCTGCGCATGTACGACCTGCCCGCGATCCTCAACGGCGACAGCGGCGCCACCCCGACCACCACGATGTCGATCCTGGTGGTCGCGGACATCCGCAACGGCAACTTCAACAGCGCGTCCGCGCTGTCGACGCTGGTGTTCCTGATGATCTTCGCGGTGGCCTTCATCATGGTGAAGTTCCTCGGCGCCAACGCGGTGCGCACGCAGGACGAACAGCGCAAGGGAGACAAGTAGTGATGGCGGGACGGCACCGCAGCGACGAGCTGGCGAAGTCGCCCTTCGGTCGCAGCCAAGAGCCGGCCGCGGCGACCGCGCGTCGCCGGCGGTCCCCCTGGCCGAGCGTGCGCACCTACATGGGCGCGGCCATCATCCTGATCTGGGGGTTGGCCCCGTTCTACTGGATGGTCATCACCGCCTTCCGGGATGTCGACCACACCTTCGACACCACCCCGTGGCCGACCTACGTCACGCTCGACAACTTCCGGGACGCGCTGGCCACCGACAAGGGCAACGACTTCCTCGCCGCCATCGGCAACAGCCTCATCATCGGCGCCGCGACCACCGCGGTGGCGATGATGCTCGGCATCTTCACCGCGTACGCGCTGGCGCGGATCGAGTTCCGCGGCAAGTACGTCGTGACCGGCATCATCCTGGCGGCCTCGATGTTCCCCGGCGTCGCGCTGGTGACGCCGCTGTTCCAGCTGTTCGGTGACATCGGCTGGATCGGTCACTACCAGGCGCTGATCGTCCCGAACATCTCGTTCGTGCTGCCGCTGACCATCTACACGCTGACCTCGTTCCTCGGCGACCTGCCGTGGGAGCTCGAGGAGGCGGCCCGGGTCGACGGCGCCTCGCGGGGACAGGCCTTCCGGAAGGTGATCCTGCCGCTGGCCGCGCCCGCGCTGTTCACCACCGCGATCCTCGCCTTCATCGCGACGTGGAACGAGTACATGCTGGCGAACATGCTCTCCACCCGCGCGACCGAGCCGGTGACGGTGGCGATCGCCCGGTTCGAGGGCCCGGACTCCTTCTCGCAGCCGTACACCGCGGTGATGGCGGCGGGCACGCTGGTGACGATCCCGCTCGTGATCATGGTGCTGCTCTTCCAGCGCCGGATCGTGTCCGGCCTGACCGCGGGCGGCGTCAAGTCGTGAGCCTCGGCTCGTGAAGAACCGGGCGCGGCGCCGCCAGCAGGTCGAGATGCTGATCGGGATCCTCGGCTTCTTCACGGTGATGGCGTTCATCGGGGCGGTCGCCGGGATCGTGCGCGGCGACCCCGGCCTCACCGAGTCGCTGGTGCTGGCCGGCTGCGTGGTGTTGCTCGGGCTGGCCGTCGCGGTGTGGCGGCGGGTGCGCTGACCCTCACCCTCCGCGGGTGAATCTGGTGACACGCCGACGGCGGGGCGGCGAAATTGTGGCGCGTCGATGGCCACGCCTGTTGATGAATGTCAGGATGCAGGGAAGACTCGGTCTCCCAGACAGGAATCCTGCATGTGAGCTCGCCTACCAGCACGGCCCCGACGACCCCGCCGCCGCCCGAGAAACCGGGTGGTGGCGACCCGCCGGATGGTGAGCCCACTCCCCCGAAGCGGAGCAGGCGCCGCCTGATCCTGTGGATCGCGGCCGGGGTCGTGACGCTGCTCCTGGTCGTGCCTGCCGCGGTGTTCGCGGTCGGCTACTGGCAGGCGGAGGTGCCGCATCCCTCGGACATGCGCACCAACCAGGTGGCGACGATCTTCGCCACCGACGGTTCGACGATCACGAAAGTCGTGCCGCCGGAGGGCAACCGCACCGATGTCGAGCTCGCGCAGATCCCCGAGCACGTCCGGCAGGCGGTCCTGTCCGCCGAGGATCGGGATTTCTACACCAACCCAGGGTTCTCCGTCTCCGGCTTCGCCCGGGCCGCGCGCGACAACATCCTCGGCAAGGCCAGCGCGGGTGGCGGCTCGACGATCACCCAGCAATACGTGAAGAACACCCTGGTCGGCGCGGACCGGAACGTCATCCGCAAGATGCGTGAGCTGGTGATCTCCTCGAAGATGGCGCGGCAGTGGTCCAAGGACGACATCCTCGCCGCCTACCTGAACACCATCTACTTCGGTCGCGGCGCGTACGGCATCGCGGCCGCGTCGAAGGCCTACTTCAACAAGCCGGTCGAGGAGCTCACGGTCGAGGAGGGCGCCGTGCTCGCCTCCGTCATCCAGAGCCCGTCCAGCCTCGACCCCGAGACCAACCGCGCCAGGCTCGAGTCCCGCTGGCGGTACGTGCTCGACGGCATGGTCAGCCAGGGCCAGCTGTCGAAGGAGGAGCGGTCTGCTGCGCTGTTCCCGGCCGTGGTGCCGTCGAGTCAGCTGGTGGACGCGAACGCCGCGCGCGGACCGGAGGGGCTGATCCGGACGCAGGTGCTCGCTGAGCTGGCCGCGGCCGGGATCAGCGAGCAGCAGCTGAACACCGAGGGGCTGCAGATCACCACCACCATCGACCCGAAGGCGCAGGACGCGGCGATGGAGTCGGTGCGCGAGACGATGGCGGGCGAGCCCAAGGAGCTGCGCGCGGCGGTGGTGTCCATCGATCCTCGCAGCGGCGCGGTCCGCGCGTACTACGGCGGAGCCGACGGTGCCGGTTTCGACTTCGCGCAGTCGCCGCTGCAGACCGGGTCCGCGTTCAAGGTGTTCGGCCTGGCCGCCCTGCTCAAGGAGGGCAAGGGCCTGCAGACGATGTTCAACAGCGCCCCGCTCACCGTCGGTCAGGTGGAGATCACCAACGTCGGCGGCGACGGCTGCGGGACCTGCACCATCGCGCAGGCGCTCAAGCAGTCGCTGAACACCAGCTTCTACCGACTCACCCTGTCGATGGAGAACGGCTCGCAGAAGATCGCCGACGCCGCGCACGAGGCGGGCATCCCGAAGCAGATCCCCGGCGTCGAGGGTGAGAGCCTGACCCAGGACGGCGGCCCGCCGGAGAACGGAATCGTGTTGGGGCAATACCAGTCCCGGCCGATCGACATGGCGTCCGCGTACGCGACGCTGGCCGCGTCCGGTATCTACCATCAGCCCTACTTCGTGCAGCGGGTGGTGACGGCGGACGGCGCGGTGCTGCTGGATCGTCCTGCGCCGCAGGGAGAACGGCGGCTCGATGCGGCGGTGGCCGACAACGTCACCCAGGCGATGCTGCCGATCGCGGCCTACTCGAACGGGCACGCCCTGTACGGCGGCAGGCCGTCGGCAGCCAAGACCGGGACCGCGCAGTTCGGCGACACAGGAATGAACAAGGACGCGTGGATGGTCGGCTACACGCCGTCGCTGTCCACCGCGGTCTGGGTCGGAACGGAGCAGTCGCAGGCGATCGTGAACCAGTGGGGCGGATCGATTTACGGTTCCGGGCTGCCCTCGGATATCTGGAAGGGCACGATGGACGGCGCGCTGGAGGGCACGGACTGGGAGTCGTTCCCGTGGCCGCAGCCCATCGGCGGCCAGTCGGGCGTGCCCGCCTATTCGGGGGGCGGCACCGGTGACGGTTCCCGCGTGAACACGGGTGGCCCGGCACAGCAGGCCCCGCTGCCGCAGGCCCCCGCGGGACCGCCGGCCCAGGAGGGCCCACCCCCGGTCCAGGCCCCGGCCCCGCCGGTGTTCGAGCCGCCCGTCCCGCTCCCGCCGCCGCCCCCGCCACGGAATGTGGAGATCCTGCCGGGCATCGTCATCCCGCTGCCGGGCTGACCGTGCCGGGACCCGACTGTAGGGTCAGCCGGTTCCGTCCTCGGGACCGGGAAGATCGGGGCAGACCTTGACGTAGTCGGCATCCGGTGAGACCCATGCGTCCCACTCGGCCCGGCTCATGTTGCGAGTGAGCTTGTCGCACAGGGCGTCTGGCCACCCCGTGGGGTCGAGCGGCGGTACGGACCACCGCCGCACGGTGAAGTCGGAACCGCCCGAGACGAGCGAGCGGCCGTCGGGACTGTAGGCGACCGAGGACGCAGGGCCGATGTGCCCGGTCATTGGTTCTCCGATCGGCTCGCCGGTATCGGCGTTCCACAGCCGGACTCCGTCGGTTCCGGCGGAGGCGAAGAGATGACTGTCTGGGCTGAACTCGACGCTGACGGTCCAGCCTTGGGTCGACAGTGGTTCGCCGAGCTGCCTTCCGGTATCGGCGTCCCATCGACGAAGTGTGGGGTCGAATCCGTACGAGACGATCATGTCGCCGTCGGGGCTGAATGTTGCGTACACGGAACCGCTGTGCCCTGTCATCGGTTCGCCGATGGGTTGGCCGGTGGCGGCATCCCATCTGCGGACAGTGCCGCTGCCGTCGCCGGTGACGATGGTCAGGCCGTCTGGGCTGAACTCCACCGACATCGGTGGGTGGCTTGGATTCACCGTCATCGGCTCTCCAATGGAGCGCCCGGTTGTCGTATCCCAACGACGCAACGTGTTGTCGTCGCCGCCGGTGACGAACACGCGACTGTCGGGGCGGAATGCAATCAGGTGAACCCGCCCGTTGTGTCCGGCCATCGGCTCGCCTATCGGCTGCCCGGTTTCGGCGTCCCAACGACGCACGGCCCCATCGTCGCCACCGGTGATGATCCACTTGCCGTCCGGGCTGACCTCCACGTTCGCCAGGCCGGGACTGCTCATCGGATCGCCGAGGGGTTGCCCGGTGGCATCCCACCGACGGAGTGTGCCGTCCTTGCTGCCGGTGACGAACAGGCGCCAATCGTGGCTGATGTCGAAGGTGTGGACCGGGGAACCTTGTCCTGCCATGTAGCCGGCCGGAGTTCCGGTTTCCGCGTCCCACAGTCGAGCCCCGTCCTGGCTCACTGACACAATTCGGCTTCCGTCCTCGCTGAATCGAACGCCGTACACGCCCGAGCCCGAGCCGGTGTGACCGGTCATCCCTACCGCGGCGGTCGTATCCCAGATCCGGATGGTCGTGTCCGCGCTGGCGGAGAGGATTCGACCGCCGTCGCTACTGAATGCGACGCTCGTGACGCTTCCCTTGTGGCCGACCAGGGGTTTGCCGGCGGGACGACCGGTCGCGACGTCCCAGACGCGGATGGTTCCCGCGAGGTCGCCTGAGACGATCCGTCGACCGTCGGGGCTGAACGCCACACTGGTCACCGGGGCCTCGTGGCCGGCCATCGGCGAACCGGTCGGTGTGCGCCGCTGCGCGTCCCACAACCGCACTGTCCCGTCCGCACTCCCCGAGGCGACCTGGCCGCTGTCCGGGCTGAACGCCAGGCTTTGAACCGCACCCTGATGGCCGGCCATGGCTTCGCCGACCAGGGTGTACCCGGGCGTTGAGAGGTCCGCCAGCCGAATGCTGTTGTCTTCACTGCCTAGTGCGAGCCATCGTCCGTCTGGGCTGAAGGCCATGCTCAGGACTGTTCCGCCGACGAGGTTGCTCACCGGTTCGCTGTCGAGTTGCCCGGTGCCGGGATCCCACCACCGGAGTGAGCCGTCGAGGGTGGCCGATGCAATCCGCTGGTCATCGGCCTTGAACGCCAGGCCGAGGACGGGACTTCGGTCGTCGGTGTCGGGTGTGTTGAGGGGCTTCTGGGTACTCGTTTCCCAAAGCCGCACAACGCCATCGCTTCCTCCGGCGGCGATCGTGTCGCCGTCGCGGCTGAACGCGACCCGGCTCACACCGCCGCGATCGGCGGTCATGGGTGTGCCCTCTGGCTGTCCTGTGTGTGCGTTCCACAGCCGAACTGTTCCGTCAGAACCGCCTGAGACGATGTGATCGCCATTCCGGCTGAAGGCCGCGCTCCCGACCAGATTTGGGGTGCCGATGATCTTGACGACATCGCGCCGGGCGACCAATGCGCCGAGCATGGGGTCGTCGTCTGCGTTCGAGGCGATGTGCTGCGCTGCGAGCAACTCACCGAGGGCACGGAACTCGCTTTCCGGTCGTGTGCCGGCGAGCATCGCCTGGGCCTCCGAGTTCAGCTGTGAGGCAAGCGCTTCGTGGGCGCGGTCGCGCTGCTGGAAGTAGAAGACCACGGCGACCATCGCCACGATCAGCGTCACAGCCAACACCGCGCGAAGCAACCGGGCCCGCTTGCGCAGCGCCGCCGTGTGCGCCTGCGCCTGCTCTTTGGCCTCGGTCTCCGCCTCCGCGAGGGCCTCCGCCGCCTGTTGCTTGTCCTTGGCGGCCTGCAGTTCTGACTCCCGGCGGCGCTTCTCCTCCTCGGTCCGGGCGGTCTCCCGCTCCCGCGAGGCCAGCAGGAAACCCCGCGTCGGCTGCAGTCGATCGATGAAGTCCGGTTTGGTCGAGAGGACCTCGGCGTCCTCCAGCCGCGTCCCCTGCAGGAGCCAGTCCTCGTCCCTGTCGCGGCGCTCCCATTCGGTGGCTGCGCCCTCGAGGCGATCCGCGGCCTTGAGGTCCTCGGCCTCGGACCGCAGCCACCCGGCCAGCTCGTCCCACTGGCGCAGCAGGCTCTCCAAGGCCACCTCGACCACCGTCTCGCCGCCGCGCTCGTCCTTGACCAGCAGGCGCTTGGCCACCAGTACGTCGATCAGTGGTCGGCTGCCGGCCGGGATGTCGGACCAGCGTGCGACGCGGCGCATCGGCTGGTCGCTGTCCGGGTTGATCGTCGCCAGCCAGGGGATGAAGGCCCTGCGCAGCCGTTCGAGCTGCCGCTGCCGTTCGCCGGGGGCGGCCGAGAGCGCCGAGTCGATCTCGGTCTGTACCACGCGCGACATCCCGCCCATGGCCGTGTACTCGTCCAGGGTCAGGTCGACGTCGCCGCCGTAGTCCCGGTACAGCCGCGAGAGGGTCAGCGACAGGAGCGGCAGCGTGTCCGCGCCCTGCCCGCATTCCTCCAGTAACCGGTCCACCAGCGCAGGCTCCACCCGAAGCTGGCGGCCGGTTTCGCCTGCGCGCCGGACGGGGCCGACGACGACCTCCTTGAACTGGGTCGGCGGCATGGGCTTCAGTTCGCCGAACACCGCGCTCTTCAGGCCGGCCAGTTCCGGCGCCGTCTGCCACGCCTCGTAGAGGTCGGCGCGGATCGTCAGCACGACGAACATCGACACCCGGTCGCCGTTCGCGTCCCGCATCAGGCGCGCGAGCAGCGAAAGAAGTTGGCGGGCTTGCGCTCCCGCATCGACGCCGAACAGTTCCTCGGCCTGGTCAACCGGCAGGATCAACGCGGGCGCAGGCGCATCGGGGGGCAGGTCCAGGACGCGCGCTCGGGCGGCCTGCTGCGCCTCGAGCAGCCACTCACGGAGACGGTCGACGCCGTCGGGGCAGGCGGCCTTGATCTCCCCGAGTGTCGGCCGGGTGAGCCCAAGGCGCACGCGCATCGCGTGAATCGACTGGGCCAACCCGGAATCGCCGGTGAGCGCGTTGCGCTCGGGCCGAACGATGTCGAGCAGCAGGTAGTTCCGGTCGTCGCGCCGCAGCCGTGGTAGGAGTCCGGCCCGCAGGAACGAGGACTTGCCGACCCCGGACGGTCCGAGAATCACGAACAGCGACTCCACCCCGGTGTTGCGTATGCCGCGCAGGCGGTCGAGCCCGTCGAGGATCTGCGCGTCCCGCCCGAAATAGACTGCGGCATCGACCTCTTCGAACGGTTCCCAGCCCCGATAGGGCGCCCGGTTCGAGTCACCCGGGGGCGGCCAGGGGAAGTACTCCGCGCCGACTCCTGTCGCGCGTAGCCCGGTGCGCAGCCGTTCCAGCCCGTCGGTGAGGAACACGACCGGCTCCGACCCGTCACCGAGCGAGATCTCCGTCTGTGGTCCGTCGCCGAACAGATCGCAGCGCTGCCATTCCCGGGTGATCTCGCCGCTCTCCATCGGCTCCAGCCGGACGACGAAGACCGGTTTGTTCAGGTCCTCCGCATGGCGGTACTCGAGCTTGCACTCGTGCGAGCTCTCCCAGGCCGGTGAGAGCAGGACGATGACCGCCTCGCACCGGTCCTTCGCCTTTCGCAGTGCGTCCTTCCACCGGATGCCAAGCGGGAGGCCGGTATCGACGTCGACGTCGAGGAAGATCTCGCGGGCCAGGCCGGGCTCCCGCTCCGCCAGCCATCGCTTGAGTGCGATCGCCTGGCGGCGGTCCCGACTGGAGTATGTGATGAACACCCGCGACATGGCACTCCCATCGCAGGTCGGCGGTGTGCACATTCAGAATGAACCTGCCCGCCGCCGCGGGCACGCGTAGTCGACTACTCGACTGTCGTGGTTCGTCGGCCAGGACGAGGTCGCCCGAAATGGCTGAAGGGCACGTTCGTTCGGTTCAACCGAACAAACGTGCCCTTCGCCGCGTGGCTGCGGAGACTATGCCTCGATGATGAACGCCTCGAGCTCGGCGCGGGCCTTGTCGTCGGCCATCTGGACCGGCGGGCTCTTCATCAGGTAGGCCGAGGCCGGGTAGACCGGTCCGCCGATGCCGCGGTCGAGCGCGATCTTGGCGGCGCGGACGGCGTCGATGATGATGCCTGCGGAGTTCGGCGAGTCCCAGACCTCGAGCTTGTACTCCAGGTTCAGCGGGGCGTCGCCGAAGGCGCGGCCCTCGAGGCGGACGTACGCCCACTTGCGGTCGTCGAGCCACTCCACGTAGTCAGAGGGACCGATGTGGACGTTGCGGTCGTGGACCTTGCCCGCGAGCGAACCGGTCAGGTTCGACGTGACGGCCTGCGTCTTGGAGACCTTCTTGGACTCCAGGCGCTCGCGCTCGAGCATGTTCTTGAAGTCCATGTTGCCGCCGACGTTGAGCTGGTAGGTGCGGTCCAGCACGACACCGCGGTCCTCGAACAGCTTCGCCATCACGCGGTGCGTGATGGTGGCGCCGACCTGGCTCTTGATGTCGTCGCCGACGATCGGGATGCCGGCGTCCTTGAACTTGGCGGCCCACTCCGGGTCGGAGGCGATGAACACGGGCAGCGCGTTGACGAACGCGGCGCCCGCGTCGATCGCGCACTGGGCGTAGAACTTGTCGGCGTCCTCGGAGCCCACCGGGAGGTAGGACACGACGACGTCGACCTTGGCCGCCTTGAGGGCCGCGACGACGTCGACCGGCTCGAGGTCGGAGACCTCGATGGTCTCGGAGTAGTACTTGCCGATGCCGTCCAGGGTGGGGCCGCGCTGGACGGTGACGTTGCTCGGCGGCACGTCGGTGATCTTGATGGTGTTGTTCTCGCTGGCGAGGATCGCCTCGGAGAGGTCGAAGCCGACCTTCTTGGCGTCCACGTCGAATGCGGCGACGAACTCGACGTCGCGGACGTGGTACTGGCCGAACTTCACATGCATCAGGCCAGGCACGGTGGCCGTCTCGTCGGCGTCCTTGTAGTAGTGGACTCCCTGGACCAAGGACGAGGCGCAGTTCCCCACGCCCACAATGGCCACGCGCACCGAGGTGCTGTTCTCACCCATGGTCGGGTTCTCCTTCTTTCTTGGGTACTGCTGTCGATGTTTGTTCGGCCACGATCAGCTCGTTGAGCCAGCGCACCTCGCGCTCGCTCGATTCGAGACCGAGCTGATGCAGCTGCCGGGTGTAGCGGTCGAGGGAACCGGTGGTCCGCCCGACGGCCTCGCGGAGCCCCTCGCGGCGCTCCTCGACCTGACGTCGCCTGCCCTCGAGGATCCGCATCCGCGCCTCGGCGGGGGTGCGGCTGAAGAAGGCGAGGTGAACGCCGAAACCGTCGTCCGTGTAGTTCTGCGGACCGGTGTCGGCGACCAGTTCGGCGAACCGCTGCCTGCCGGCAGGGGTCAGCTCGTATACGCGGCGGGCCCGTCGCATGGAGGCGCCCGTCGGCCCGGCGTCCTCGGCGATCAACCCGTCGGTCTGCATGCGGCGCAGCGTCGGGTAGAGCGAACCGTAGGAGAAGGCGCGGAACGCGCCCAGTAGGCCGGTCAGCCGCTTGCGCAGCTCGTATCCGTGCATGGGTGACTCGAGGAGCAGCCCGAGGATCGCGAGTTCGAGCATCACTGCACCTCCTGAGTCCCTTACCAACTGATGCGACGCCAAACTATATCGCGCCGATATATAGGAGCGTACGGGAATGCCCGTTTGTGTGACAAGGTGTCACGCTTAGGTGTGCGGTTCGGCCGGACTAGTCGTCCGCGGGATGGATCTCGAAGACCTCGCCGTCGAACCCGGCGGTCAGGTGTCCGGACGTGCCCGCCCGCCCGTCGGACAGGTACATCGACACCTCAGGAGCCTCGTCCCCAGACTCGACGGACATGTGGATCGAATCCGGTGTGGCCACGCCCAGGGTCTGCGGGGCGCCCAGCAGCAGTCCGACCACGGCCGGAATGTCCAGCCGGGCCAGATCGACCGGCACCGTCTTGGGGTCCCGCCCGGTCCGGGAGTCAGGTTCCTCGAGCCCGTCCCGGTAGTCGATGTCCTGGTACATGCCGGGCGCCCCCGGCTCGGCGCGCTGGATCCGTGCGTACTCCGGATAGATCGTCGCCTCGTCGACCACCGCGTCGCCGTACTGCGCGCGCAGGTCCTCGATCATCCGGGCGAGGCCCGGCGCGGACAGCACGTTCTCGGGGCGGTCGGGAGCGTCCGCGCCGTCGTCGCCGATCGTGGAGAACACGACGGCGCCGAGCGCGACCACGGCGGCGACCGCGACGGCCGCGGCCACGCCCTGGATCCGGCGGCGGTCGGGATCGGCAGGCCGGACCGGCAGCGATCCCTTCAGCTTGTCGGGGATCTGCAGGTCCGACACCAGCGCGTCGAGCTCGGTGAGGGTCCGGGCGGACATCGCCGCCTTGGTGCGGTCGCGGTGCTCGAAGTCGGAGAGCTGGCCGTCGTCGTGGGCGGAATCGAGGAGTCCGCACACGTCGACGCGGTCGGTGTCACGGGCGCGCAGGCGCATCGAGGAATTACTCGGCACCCGCCGAGCATAGGAGTGCGCCGCCTATCGGGTGGGCGAGTAGGCGGACACGCGGGTGACCTCCCCCGTGGGAGTCAGCTCCAGGTAGCCGCTCGCGCCGGTCTTCTCGTTGTTCACGTAGATGGAGACCACCGGGTCACCGTCCTCGAACTGCATCCCGATGTGGCTGACCGTCCCGCCCGGTACCCGCACCGACTCGGCGGCGCCGAGGAGGTGGCCCGTCAGGGCGCCGAGGTTGACGCTCGCCAGGTCGAACGGTGGTTCGCTCCCGGAGTGGCTGGACACGCTGTCGGGCTGGAAGCCGCCGCGGAAGCTGAAGTCCTGCTCGCTGCCCGGCTGGCCGGGCACCATCCGCGTGATGCTCGCGTAGTCGCCGAAGAAGCTCACGTCGTAGACGAGGGTGTCGCCGAACTTCTCCCGATACTTGCGGATGAACTCCTCGATGCCGGCCGCGGTGAGGGTGTCGATCGGCGCGATGACCACCGGCTTGATGTCGGCGTACTTGCCGGGCGCCGGCGGTGCGGGCGGGTTCGGCGCGAGCGGCGCGACCACCGGTGCGGCCGCCGCGGGAGCGGGGTCGGGGCCGTCCTGGTTGACCATGACGAGCGTCACCGCGGCCGCCACCACGGCGGCGGCCGCGACGCCGGCCTTCAGTGCCAGCTGCCGCGGCGGTGAGGTCCGGTCCGTCACGGTGAGCGTGTCGGTGAGGGCTGTCGGCAGCTGCAGGTCGGTGACCAGGGACTCCAGTTCGCCGAGGGTCCTGGCGGACATGGCCGCGGCCGTGCGCGACTTGTGCTCGTCGAAGTCCAGCTGGCCCTCGCCGTACCCGGCGTCGAGCAGCGTGCAGGTGTTCGAGCGGTCGATGTCTCGAGCTCGGGTCGTGTTGCGGCTGGCCACGGTCGGAATGATAGGAGACGCCGCGCGGCGGGGTCCGAACGCCGGGAAGTGGCGCGATCGACAGTGCCGATTCGCGAACCGGTGTGGGCGCGGCGCAGCCACTGGTGGGGCGGGGTGCGCCGCGGGTGTCGGTCCGGCGTGTCGCAGCTCGCGCCGCCGCCAACCCGAGACCTCGCACGATTGCCCACGTACTCTGGTCACGTGCGATTGCAGCGGCAGGTGGTGGACTACGCGCTCCAGCGGCGATCCTTGCTGGCCGAGGTCTACTCCGGTCGGACGGGTGTCGCCGAGGTGTGCGACGCCGGTCCCTACCTGCTGCGTGCGGCGAAGTTCCACGGCAGGGGCTCCGACGCGACCTGTCCGATCTGCAGGAAAGAACAGCTCACCCTCGTCTCGTGGGTGTTCGGCGACAGACTGGGCCCGATCTCGGGTTCGGCACGTACGTCGGAGGAGCTGGTTCGGCTGGCGACCACCCAGGAGGAGTTCTCCGTCCACGTCGTCGAGGTGTGCCGCACCTGCAGTTGGAACCACCTGGTGCAGTCGTATGTGCTCGGAGCGGCCCCGGCCCCGAAACGGGCGCGCCGCCCCTCGGGTGCGCGCGCGCCGAGTCGCCGCATTGCGAGTGAGTGAGAGCACCACCCCGCCGAACGATGTAACTGACACAGCCGTGTCTACGTGAGCACTGGAGATTCCTACGTGAGTTCCCCCTACGACAACATGCAGGGTGGTCGACCCGCCGGACAGCAACGGCCGAGTGGCCCGCCACCGGGCGGCAGGCCTCCGGGGTACTCACAGCCGAACGCTCAACCCGGATATCCGCAGCCCCGGCCCAACCAGGCGCCCGGGTACCCGCAGGGCGCGCCGCCGCGGCCGAACCAGGCCCCCGGATACCCGCCACCGAACCAGGCGCAGCCCAACTACGCCGCGCGCGGCCAGGCGCCCCGCCCCGCCGCGCAGCGGCCCCAGGCTCAGCGCCCGCAGGCTCAGCGGCCCGCCGCGCCCCGCACCGCGCCGGGTGGCGGCAACGGACCCGGCGGCCGTCCCCCGGCCGGCCCGCCGCCGAAGGCGAGGGGCGGCTCGTCCGGCGGTCAGCCGCCGAAGCCGCCGAAGAAGGGCACCTCGAAGCGCTGGAAGATCATCCGCCGCACGGTGATCAGCCTCGTCGCCATCGGGCTGGTGGTACCGCTGCTGACGTTCATGGTCGCCTACACGACCGCCGACGTGCCCAAGCCCGGCGACATCAAGACGAACCAGGTCGCGACGATCTACAACAGCGACGGCACCTCCGTGCTCAGCACGATCGTCCCGCCGGAGGGCAACCGGACCGACGTCACCATCGATCAGATCCCGCCGCACGTGCGCAACGCCGTGCTCTCGGCCGAGGATCGGGACTTCTACACCAACCCCGGGTTCTCCGTTTCCGGCTTCGCCAGGGCCCTGCGCGACAACGTGCTCGGCAGGGAAGACGCGGGCGGTGGCTCCACGATCACCCAGCAATACGTGAAGAACGCGCTGGTCGGCAACGAGCGCGCGCTCACCCGCAAGATGCGCGAACTCGTCCTCTCCTCGAAGATGGCCCGGCAGTGGTCCAAGGACGACATCCTCGCCGCCTACCTGAACACCATCTACTTCGGTCGCGGCGCGTACGGCATCGCGGCCGCGTCGAAGGCCTACTTCAACAAGCCGGTCGAGGAGCTCACGGTCGAGGAGGGCGCCGTGCTCGCGGCGAGCATCCAGCTGCCGTCGCTGCTCGACCCGGAGTCGAACCCGACCGGCGCCGAGACCCGGTGGAACTACGTCCTCGACGGCATGGTGAGCGCGAACACGCTCGGCGCGGGCGAGCGGGCGGCCGCCAAGTACCCGCACACGATCCTGCAGTCCGAGATCGACAACGGCAGCTCGGCGAAGGGGCCCGAGGGCCTGATCCGCAGCCAAGTGATCAAGGAACTCGCCGCGAACGGCATCAACGAGCAGGTCCTGAACACCGAGGGACTGCAGATCACCACCACCATCGACCAGCAGGCCCAGCAGGCCGTCGTCGACGCGGTCACCAGCAACATGGAGGGCGAGGACACCAACCTGCGCACCGCCGTGGTGTCGGTGGACCCGAAGACCGGCGGGGTGAAGGCCTACTACGGAGGCTCCGACGGCGCCGGCTTCGACTTCGCCCAGTCCGGGCTGCAGACCGGTTCGTCGTTCAAGGTGTTCGGCCTCGCGTCTGCGCTGAACGAGGGCATCCCGCTGTCGAAGATGTACGACAGCAGCCCCCTCAAGCTCGGCGGCGTCACCATCAACAACGCCGAGGGCCAGTCCTGCGGCACCTGCACCATCGCGGAGGCGACCAAGCGCTCGCTGAACACCAGCTTCTACCGGCAGATGATGTCAATCGAGAACGGCCCGGAGAAGATCGCGGACATCGCGCACAAGGCCGGCATCCCCGAGGAGATCCCGGGGGTCGTCGAGGGCACCACCCTGCAGGAACCGAACGGGTCCTCCGAGTACGGAATCGTGTTGGGTCAGTACCAGTCCCGGGTGATCGACATGGCGTCCTCGTATGCCACGCTTGCGGCCTCCGGGGTCTACCGCGCGCCGCACTTCGTGCAGAAGGTCGTGACCGGCGACGGCACCGTGCTGCTCGATCGCGGGCCCGCGACGGCGGGTGAGGCCCGGCTGAAGCCGGCGGTCGCCGACAACGTCACCTCCGCCCTCCAACCGATCGCGGCCTACTCCCGCAACCACGGCCTGGCCGGTGGGCGCCCGTCCGCCGCGAAGACCGGAACCGCGCAGCTCGGCGACACCGGCGAGAACAAGGACGCCTGGATGGTCGGCTACACCCCGTCGCTGTCCACCGCCGTCTGGGTGGGCACCGAGCAGGGCCTGCCGCTGCAGAACAGCTACGGCGGGCTGATGTACGGCTCGGGGCTCCCGTCCGACATCTGGAAGGACGCCATGGACGGTGCCCTGGAGGGCACTGACGTCGAGTCCTTCCCGAAGCCCGAGGCGATCGGTGGCCAGGCGGGCGTGCCCGCGTACACCGCGCCGTACGTGCCGCCGAAGACCACGTCCGCCACGCCGAGCCCGACGCCCGCGCCGGGACTGACGCTGCCGCCGGTCATCATCACCCCGCGCCAGGTGGAGGTCCTGCCCGGCGTGACGATCCCGCTGCCGGGTCTGGCGCCGAAGCCGACCACACCGCCCGCGACGGTCGACCCCGGTCCGTCGCCGGGTCAGCCGACGCAGGAGGAGATCGACGCCGAGGAGGAGGGGCTTGGCCAGGCGGGCAACGCGCAGGGCAGCCCGCAGGGAGCGCCCATCCGGCCGAACCGATAGCCGGTCGGTAACGTCACCGGGGTGGCCGAGCAACCTGACGACAGCACCGTGACCGTCGTTCCGCAGGCTCCATCGCGGGGGCTTGCGGGCGGCGCGGTCATCGCCTCGCCGGGGCCGCTCGCGGACGACTGCCGGTCCGTGGTGGACCGGGATCTGCCCGGCCGCACCGATCCGGTGGTGGCCGAGCTCAGCGGGGTCATCGGTGGACCGGTCGGGCGGCACGCGCTGATCGGCAGGTCCCGGTTCCTCACCCCGCTGCGGGTGATCCTGCTGCTGGCGGTCGTCTTCCTCGCCCTCGGCTGGTCCACCAAGGCGGCGTGCCTGCAGCAGGCCCCGAATGGGCCGGACGGCGCGCTCGGCCTCGACTGGAGCGGCAGCCGCCAGTACACCGCGCTGTGTTACTCGGACACGGTGCCGCTGTACGGCGCGGAGCGGCTCGACGAGGGCGCCTTCCCGTACAAGAAGTCCTGGGAGGAGAAGGCAGGCGACGGGTCGACGCAGCAGCGGTACATGGAGTATCCGGTGCTCGCGGGGCTCTACCAGTACGGCTCGATGAAAGTCGCGAAGGCCTGGGACGCGGTCTCCTGGCTGCCGGGGGCGCTGCAGGTGGTCCTCTACTTCAACGTGGTCGCGCTCGGGTTGTCGCTGGCGTGGCTGGTCACGGTCTGGGCGACGGTGCTGCTGGCGGGCAGGCGCGTCTGGGACGCCGCGCTTGTCGCGGTGTCCCCCTTGGTGGTGGTGCACGCGTTCACCAATTTCGACCCGCTGGCGACGGCCTTCGCGGCGGGCGGCCTGCTCGGCTGGGCGCGAAGGCGGCCGGTGCTGGCAGGCGTGCTGCTCGGTCTCGGCGGCGCCACCAAGATGTACCCGCTGTTGCTGCTCGGTCCGCTGCTGGTGCTGTGCCTGCGGGCCGGTCGGATGCGGCCGTGGTGGCAGGCCGTGGCGGGCGCGGCCGCGGCCTGGCTGGTGGTGAATCTGCCCATCGCGCTGCTGTTCCCGGCCGGCTGGCGGGAGTTCTTCCGGCTCAACTCCGAGCGCGGCGCCGACCCGGACTCGATCTACAACGTGATCACCTCGTTCACCGGCTGGCGCGGTTTCGACGGTCCGCTGGCCGCCGGCGAGACCCCGACGAATCTGAACACCGTGTCGTTCATGCTGTTCGCCGCCACCTGCGTGGGCATCGGGTACCTGGCGTTGACCGCCGCCCGCAGGCCCCGAGTCGCGCAGCTGTGCTTCCTGGTGATCGCGGCCTTCCTGCTCACCAACAAGGTGTGGAGTCCGCAGTACTCGCTCTGGCTGGTCCCGCTGGCGGTGCTCGCGCTGCCCCACCGTCGAATCCTGTTGGCGTGGATGACGATCGATGCCCTCGTCTGGGTGCCGCGGATGTACTACTACCTTGGCGTCCAGAACAAGGGCCTGCCCGAGCAGTGGTTCACGGCGACGGTGATCGTCAGGGACCTCGCGGTCGTCGCGCTGTGTGTGCTGGTGATCCGGCAGATCCGCCGCCCGGAGCTGGACCTGGTGCGCGGCGGCGGGGTGGACGATCCGGTCGGCGGCGTCCTCGACGGCGCCCCGGACCGACCGCCGGGGTGGTTGCCCGCCTGGCTGCGGCCGCGGGAGCGGGGCACGCAGGCGTGGTCCGAGGCGCCGGCTATTCGCTGATCCGCGCCTCGAGCTGGGTGCGGGCGAGCGGCCAGTCATCGTCGATCATCGAGAAAAGCGCTGTGTTCCGCCAACTTCCGTCCAGGCGTCGGCGGTGCTTGCGAAGCAGCCCCTCGAACTCGGCGCCCAGCTTGGCGATCGCGCCGCGCGAGTGCGCGTTGAGCTCGTCGGTATGCCACTCGACCCGGACCGCGCCGAGATCCTCGAAGGCCCGGCGCAGCAAGAGCAGCTTGGCCTCCGGGTTGATCCGGCCGCCCTGGGCAGAGCGGGAGAGCCAGGTGTAGCCGATCGCGAGCGACTGGTGCAGCGGGTCGATCTGGTAGTACGAGGTGGTGCCCACCACCACACCGGTCGCGGCGTCGATCTGGACGTACGCCAGCCGCTGCGGGTCGTCGAGCGCGTGGGTGATGTATTCGGTTGCGTCCGAGACGCTTTCGATCGGACGCCAGGTCCAGCGGAACAGCGTCGGATCGTCGGCGGCCCGGTACAGGTCCTCGGCGTGCGCGAGGGTGAGCGGCTCGAGGCGGACGTAATCGCCGGTGAGCGTTGGCTGTTCGAACCAGGGGCCCTTCATGACGCCGCCGTCAGGGCCGGATCCCGGTGACCGGCTGCGTGCCGTGGACCCGCCTCGCCGCCCCCGGCCTCCCACCGCGGGCCGGCGCGGAGGAAGACGAAGAACAGCACCACCAACAGCGCCGCGCGGCCCCAGACGCCGAACTGCACCACGAACTCCATCACGGCCGCGTCCGATCCGGTCGCTAGCTCGTAGAAGTAGCGGAACACCCCGATCCCCATCGCCAGATCCGCGAGCAGGTAGCCCCCGATCAGCGCCCACGGCACCCGCAGGAGCACCAGGAAGGGGATGAGCCACAGCGTGTACTGCGGCGAGTGCACCTTGTGCAAGAGCATGAAGCCGCACAGCATCGCGGCGCTCACCGCGATCCACGGGTAGCTGCCCTCCCGGCGGTACCGGCCCCAGCCGAGCCAGAGCGCCAGCGCGAACGACGCGGCGATGAGCAGCGGCGAGGCCACGCCGACGAAGGTCGCGTAGGCGCTGTCCTGGCCCTCGACGCCGTCGAACAGGCGCAGCACCCCCCAGTACCAGATCGAGTTGGTGGTGATGTCGGCCTGGCGGGCGGACTGGAAGGTGAACGAGGCGAGCCAGCCGGGGTAGCCGGCGATCGCGAACGGCAGGTTGATCGCGATCACCGTGCCCGCCGCAGCGGCGGCCACCATCAGCGCGCCCTTCGGGTCGAACCGGCCCCGCACCGAGGCGGGCAGCTCGGAGCCATCGGTGCCGCCGGTGAACACGAAGGCCATCAGCGGCAGCACGAAGGCGCCAGGGTAGATCTTCAGGCACAGGCCGATCGCGAGCAGGACCGCGGCGCCGATCGCCCTGGTGCGCAGCGGGACCCGCTGGAAGTACACGACCACGAAGATCGCCGCGGTTGCGGCCGCGACGACCGGCAGTTCCCAGTTGTGGAAGGCGTACAGGACCAGCGGCGGGGCGGCCGCCCACAGCAGCGCGGGCCAGCCCGCGAGCCGGCCCAGCATCCACGCGGTGGCGAGCCCGAACGGGACCAGGATCAGCGCCGAGTTCATCAGGAACTCGGCGTCGTTGTGCGCGCCGATCCCGCCGAGCCACATCAGCAGCCCGCTGAGCACGGGGTACTCGACGGTGCCGCCGGTGAGCAGTCCGTCGGGCGTGATGCCGCCCGTGAGATAGGGGAAGACGTGGTTGTCGATGTCGCGGCCGAGCCAGAGGAACTGGATGTCGGAATAGCAGAAGTTGCTGTCCTTGAGCCGGTCGAAAACGAGGCTGCGGCCGTTCTCGGCGAACGGGGCGCCCGCACACCTGGCCTTGTTCAGGTAGCCGAGGGCGAGGGTGAGCCCACACAGCAGCGTCACGGTGACCGCCACCACCGGTGTCCCTGCCTTGGCGCGCGTCCGCATGGGTTCAGCCTAGGTGCTCCCGGCCGCGAGAGGGGATCCATCCGGCCCCGCGGCTGTCCCCCGGGCAAGAGCGATTTCGCAGGTCAGGGGCCGCTCGTGTAACCTGCATGGGTTGCTGACGCAACGACCCTCCTGTCACGGATAGTCCGTGGCCGTTTCACTAGTCCATAGGAGGTGATGAGGTCTTATGCGTCATTACGAATTGATGGTCATCCTTGACCCCAGCCTGGACGAGCGCACCGTCGCCCCGTCGCTGGATACGTTCCTCAATGTTGTTCGCCAGGACGGCGGCAGTGTCGACAAGGTCGACGTTTGGGGTAAGCGTCGTCTCGCCTACGAGATCGCCAAGCACAGCGAAGGCATCTACGCGGTGATCGACATCAACGCAACCCCTGCCACCGTGAACGAGCTGGATCGTCAGCTCGGCCTGAACGAGTCGGTGCTCCGCACCAAGGTTCTGCGCCACAACAAGTGATTTCTGTCTGCGCGTAGCCCTAGGCTCGGCGCAACAGGATTCCACACACTGCAGGAGGAACCCACATGGCAGGCGACACCGTGATCACCGTCATCGGAAACTTGACGGCTGATCCCGAGCTTCGATTCACCCCCGCGGGGGCCGCGGTTGCGAACTTCACGGTCGCATCGACGCCCCGCACCTTCGACCGTCAGACCAATGAATGGAAAGACGGCGAGGCGCTCTTCATGCGCTGCAACATCTGGCGTGAGGCCGCGGAGAACGTTGCCGAGTCCCTGACTCGCGGTTCTCGGGTGATCGTGAGTGGACGGCTCAAGCAGCGGTCCTACGAGACTCGCGAGGGCGAGAAGCGCACTGTCATGGAACTCGAGGTCGACGAGATCGGCCCCTCGCTCAAGTACGCCACGGCCAAGGTCAACAAGGCCAGCCGCGGTGGCGGCGGAGGCGGCGGAGGGTTCGGTTCCTCGGGCGGTTCGGGCGGCGGACGCCCGGCTGCTAGCTCCGGCGGCGACGACCCGTGGGGCAGCGCCCCGCAGTCGTCCGGCTCGTTCGGTGGCTCCGGTGGTGGAAACGACGAACCCCCGTTCTGATCCCCGTACTGGCGACAGCGCCGGGATCTGATGCGAACGAACATTGAAAGTACGGAGAAAGACAATGCCGAAGCCGCCGTTGCGCGACAAGGTGATGAAGAAGAAGGTCTGCTCCTTCTGTAAAGAGAAGAACACGCAGATCAACTACAAGGACACGACGCTGCTGCGTAAGTACGTCAGCGACCGCGGCAAGATCCGCGCGCGCCGTGTCACCGGCAACTGCGTCCAGCACCAGCGGGACGTGGCCGTTGCCGTGAAGAACTCGCGTGAGGTCGCTCTGCTTCCTTACGTCTCGACGGCTCGCTAAGGAAAGGGAAGACATGAAGCTGATCCTCACTGCAGACGTGGACAACCTCGGTGCGCCCGGCGACACCGTTGAGGTCAAGGACGGTTACGGCCGTAACTACCTGCTGCCCCGCGGTCTCGCGATCGTCGCCACCCGTGGCGCCGAGAAGCAGGTCGAAGGCATCCGCCGTGCGCAGGAAGCCCGCGCCGTGCGCGGACTCGACCACGCCAAGGAGATCAAGGCCGCGATCGAGGGCCTCGAGAGCGTCTCGCTGACCGTCAAGACGGCCGGCGACTCGGGCAAGCTGTTCGGCTCGGTCACCGCCGCCGACGTTGCCGGTGCCATCAAGGCCGCCGGTGGCCCGGTTGTCGACAAGCGCAGCCTCGAGCTGCCGAAGTCGCACATCAAGGCGACCGGCAAGCACGCCGTGGTTGTGAACCTGCACCCCGACGTCGTTGCCAAGTTCCACCTGAACGTGGTCGCCGGCTAGTCCGACCCACGTTCGCCCTCGGGGCCCCGCAGACCATAGGTCCGCGGGGCCCCGAGTCGTTTGTGGATAACTTTCCGCCCTTTGTGATCGATCCCTAGACAAGCGTCCAGTTCGTGTGATCGATCACTGTGATGCAACTCATATTGCGAGGTCGGTGCGTTTCGGCAACACGCCCGGATGCCCAACCCGTGGGACACGCCGAAAGTATTTTCATCCACAGGTGTGTGAATAACAAAAGGTACGATGACCAGCGCAGATGGGAAGTAGTTACGCAGTTATCCTCAGGTTGTCCCCAGGGCGCTAACACTGGCCAACTGCGGATTCCACAATTCATCCACAGTTGTGTACACAGTCCGTGTTGAACGAGCGGGTCCGGATGCCTAACGTCGTGCGCGCGCGTCCTGCGGCGGCTGTGCCGGACCCCGATTCCGGGGGTCGGGATCAACCTGTCGGTCCGGGCGCGTATGTATTGCGTGGACGTACCGGACGGCGAGGCCGACCGGGCGTCGAGGTTTGCGGGAGAGGACGGTTATCGCGTGGCGGTTGTCGACGATCGTGGTCACTCGGACTACTCGGAGCCGGCTGAGCCGCCCCGCGAGGATTTCGGGCGCCAGCCCCCGCAGGACATGGCGGCCGAGCAGTCGGTGCTCGGCGGCATGCTGCTGAGCAAGGACGCGATCGCGGACGTGCTCGAGCGGCTGCGGCCAGGCGACTTCTACCGGCCGGCGCATCAGAACGTCTACGACGCGATCCTGGACCTGTACGCCCGCGGCGAGCCCGCCGACCCCGTGACCGTGTCGGCGGAGCTGGAGCGTCGCGGCGACCTGCGCCGGGTGGGCGGCGCGCCGTACCTGGTGACGCTCACCCAGACGGTGCCGACCGCCGCGAACGCCGGCTATTACGCCGAGATCGTCGCGGAGAAGTCGATCCTGCGCCGCCTGGTCGAGGCAGGCACCCGGATCGTGCAGTACGGCTACGCCGGGTCCGAGGGCCAGGACGTGGCCGAGGTGGTCGACCGCGCCCAGGCCGAGGTCTACGACGTCACCGAGCGCCGGACCAACGACGACTTCGTGCCGCTCGAGGAGCTGCTGCAGCCGACGATGGACGAGATCGACTCCATCGCCAGCCGCGGCGGCCTCTCGCTCGGCGTGCCCACCGGATTCACCGAGCTCGACGAGGTCACCAACGGCCTGCACCCGGGGCAGATGATCATCGTCGCGGCCCGTCCCGGCGTCGGTAAATCGACCATCGGCATGGACTTCATGCGGTCGTGCTCGATCAAGCACGGCATGGCCAGCGTCATCTTCTCCCTCGAGATGGGAAAGACCGAGATCGTCATGCGCCTGCTGTCGGCGGAGGCGAAGATCAAGCTCTCCGACATGAAGTCCGGCAAGATGAACGACGACGACTGGACCCGGCTGGCACGGCGGATGAGCGAGATCAGCGAGGCCCCGCTGTTCATCGACGACTCCCCCAACCTGACCATGATGGAGATCCGGGCCAAGGCGCGCCGGCTCAAGCAGAAGCACGACATCAAGCTGATCGTGCTCGACTACCTGCAGCTGATGTCGTCCGGCAAGAAGGTCGAATCGCGTCAGCAGGAGGTCTCCGAGTTCTCCCGAAGCCTCAAGCTGCTGGCCAAGGAGCTCGAGGTCCCGGTGGTCGCGATCTGTCAGCTCAACCGTGGTCCCGAGCAGCGAACCGACAAGCGCCCCATGGTGTCCGACCTCCGCGAGTCCGGCTCGCTCGAGCAGGACGCGGACATGGTCATGCTGCTGCACCGGCCTGACGCCTTCGAGCGAGACGACCCGCGCGGCGGCGAAGCGGACATCATCCTCGGCAAGCACCGTGGCGGTCCGACGGCCACCATCACCGTCGCGCACCAGCTGCACTACTCGCGGTTCGTGGACATGGCGCGGGGTTAGCCAAATGTCGAGATGCAGCGAAGATTAGCGAAGCGCGACGCTGGATTAACTAGGCAGGACGCGAAGGGGCCACGTCCTACGCTGCGCTCCGTTCAGCGCCCAGACTCGGGATCAATGGCCGACTATCAGGATGCACCGGTACTCGATTGGGAGCGCGGCGAGGATCGCGTCGACGACAGTGATCACAGCCTCGCGCCACACTTCCTGCCCTGCCCCAGTCCTTCCCAGTCGAGCTAGGTCAAGGCGTCGACGGCGGCGTCCTCGTACGTTTCTCGGGCGGCGGCTTCGATCATCACGCCACGGGCGGTGTTGGTCACGGCGGCTAGCGATTTCCTTGCTGCTTGATCTCTTCAAATCTTTCTCTGAGCAACGGAATGAACGCAACGGCATCAAAGTCTTGGAAGCGGTCTTTGTACCTCATGAGGGCTTGCTCGAGATGATTCACGATATCGTCGCAAAGCTGTGTCCTCGTCTCCCTCTCCGATAGATTCTCATACTCGTCTACGACGAGTATCTGATCGACCAGAAGCTTGTCGTCCTTCTTGATATACCGAGCAAGCGACCTCAGGTTGCCCTTCTCGACATTGATCTTGTGATAGAACCGCAGGATCAGGCCGAGTGCAATGTGACTGAACTGGGAATCAAGGTTCCGCAATTGGGGAGCAATTCGATCCTGCCAGGCGTAGTCATTCAGGCTGTTGAGAACGCCATCCAGGATGTTCTGGTTTGTAGTGGCCTTTTCTGCCGTTTTCCCGCCTTGTGAATCATAAGTGATCTTCAAGAAGATTCCCATAATTAAACCGCCCTTCTTCGTCGCCGACTATTGTTTGCGGTTCACCTGCGCGGTGCGAGCGTGTCTGACTTCCCTACCGCGTCGTCAGCATCCACGACGACGCTTAGGGTGTCGCGCGACTGACCGGACGCCCAACGCGCAGTGGCCGCTCACCCCGACCGAGGTGGGCGGCCACTGTCCTTCGCGCCGACAGCACAACAGGAAAACGCCGCTGTCCCACACTGCACCGGACGGCATCGCACGACCCACATCAGCGACAAAGCGCGACACGCCCGGAATCCGTCAAAGTGGAGCAGCGTGTCCTGCGAATCCTCGCTGCATCTCGACAAAAACAGCTAATAAGTGTTGTTGGGACCCGATCCTGTGTTCCCTCTCCAGCGCCGGGTACCAGCGCGCCTGAGAACTGGCCGGCATACGGCGTGATCCTGGGGGACGAGGACCTCATTTGCCCTGGTCGGTCCAGATAGAGGCGAGCGAAGGACCGGCTCGAGGTTGACAGTGAGGATGAGTGACGGGCGGTTTAGCGCGATGCCCGCCGGTCTCAAAGGCGACCGCTTCTGAGTCACTCCCACACGCCACCTCCCCCGATCAAGAAGATGGCCGGACCCCAGCGCGTCTAGTGGTCTCGGCACCAACCCGGCGGAGGCGACGACGTCGGAGGCCGAACACTTTCGTGGCTCATCAAGAGACGTCCCCGCCCGCGCAAGAGTCGGGGTCTGATCAATCGAGCGCTGGCAGAGCTGTGTCCGTCAAGTGCCCGTTCCGGTCGAGTTCGATTACAGCCGTGAGCCCGAGCCTGGCGAGGAAGCGATCGTCGTGGCTGACGAGCACGATGGCGCCGCGGTAGCTGTTTAGCGCCGCGACCAGCTGGTCGACACTCGCCAGGTCGAGGTTGTTCGTGGGTTCGTCGAGCACGAGCAACTGCGACGGCGGGTCGGCGAACAGCAGCCGGGCGAGCGACACCCGGAACCTCTCACCGCCCGACAGAGTCGATACAGCGCGGTTGACGTCGCTCCCTCTGATGAGCAGACGGCCGAGTTGGTTGCGAATCTGCGCATCCGGAACGTCGGAGGCGACCGCGCGGATGTTCTCCAGAGCGGTGAGGTTGTCGTCGACGCCGTTCAGTCGCTGACCGAGATAGCCGACCCGGTCGGTGTGGAGCTCGCCGTGCGCCCGGCCCAATTGGGCAGGGCGGGCGTAGACCAGGTTCTCCAGTAAGGTCGTCTTCCCGACCCCGTTCGCACCGACGATCGCGATCCGTTCGGGGCCTTGCACGATGATTGTGCGGTTCGTTCCGCGCAGCTCCCCGATGCGCCTGCCGGTCGCGACATCGGGGTCGGGAAGTTGCAGGCTGATCTTCTGGTCCGGGCGGATGCGCGCCGCCGCCGCCTCGCTTGTGGCCTTGGCTGCGTCGAGCCGGTCGTCAATCCCCGCCCTCAGTTTCCCCGCCGAGACCTCCGCCCGGGAGGCGAGCCCGTTCATCAGGATCTTGGACCCGCGCTTGTTCTCGTTCGCAGTCTTGGCTGTGCGTGCGCGTCGGGCGAGTTTGATTTCGGCTTCAACGCGCTGGCGCCGTTCGGCGTTGACCGCGTGCTCCGCGGCCTGTGCCGCTTGTACGGCCGCTGCCTGCTGGCGGTCGAGGTTCTCCCGCCACTGTGAATACGGTCCGCCGAACACGGTGAGACGACCGTCGTAGAGTTCGGCGGTCTCGTCCATCCGGTCGAGCAGGTCGAGGTCGTGGCTGACGACGACGAGTGTCCCCGGCCAGGTGTCGACCAGTTGCGCCAGCATCCTCTTGCCGTCGCGGTCGAGATTGTTGCTCGGCTCGTCGAGCAGAGTGATCGGCAGGCGCCGCACATGGAGTCCTGTGATGGCGATGAGCATCACCTCGCCGCCCGACAGCTGGCCGACACTGCGGTTGAGGTCGGTCGCGGAGAAGCCGATACGCCGAAGCTGTTCGTCCGCCCGGGCCTCGATGTCCCAATCGTCACCGATGGTGTCGAAGTGGCCCTCGGAGGCGTCGCCGCCCTCGACGGCGCGGATGGCCTCGACGATCGGAGCGATACCGAGCAGATCCGCCATTGTGGTGGAGTCCCGCCAGGTTAGCGACTGCGTGAGGTAGCCGACCTCTCCGGTGGCACTGACGTTGCCGGAGGCCGGAGTGAGCTCGCCGGCGATGAGACGGAGCAGCGTCGATTTGCCGGCGCCGTTTTCGCCTACGAGGCCGGTTCTTCCTGTGGTGAAGGCGCCGGTGATTCCGGTGACGGCTGGCTCACCGTCCGGCCAGGCGAAGGAAAGGTTGGACAGGACGATGGATGCGTTGAATGAAGACATGAGATCCCAAGGGGTTGTGCACTCGACCGGTTCGCGGTGAAGCTGTGTCACGGGAGCGGTGCAATATGAACGGAAACCTGCCGCCGGATGGCGGTTCGGCGGCATCGCAAAGGACCGGAATCTCCTCGAAGAACGAGGTACCGGGTTCGTTGCGGGACCGCCACCGATAAGTCGGTGGCTAGGCTCTGTCGATTTCAGGGATCAGCACGGTCCCAAGGATAGCGCTAGTGAGAACCGCTCCCCGAAGTCGCCGCAACCACCTACACCGAGGTATCTGATGTGGTGACTGCGTCACGGTGTCGAGCGCGAAATTGCGATGCCTTCACGCGATTTCCTCTTCACTCGAGAAGCTGAAGACAGCACTGACAGGCCGAGGGATGCGCAGCTGGCGAGTCTGTCGACGTCCGCCGCCCGCGCTGAGACACGCAAGCCCGGCGCCATCCGCCGAACACTCATCGCGGTGACTCCTCTACCCCAGGACAGCCGGCTACGTCGGAATCGACCCGAGCAGGCGGGTCGGAATGACCATCTTCGACACGATCGCCACCTACGCAATCACAACCGGCATCTCCTACGCCGGTGCCGCGGATATCGGCACCGATGTGGGCGGCCGGCGTAGGAGATGTCGGAGGGTTCTGGGACCTCAGCTTCTGACGGCGCTCTCTCCCAAACCGATACGAGGCGTTCGATGTCGCCTGAACCGTGTGCCGTGAGGGCACCATCCTCGCCGACGAAGCCAACACCGACCACCTGCCCGCATCAGTGCTGCAGTGGCTCGCTGACACCGGATGGCGCACCCAACCGGGATTTGTCTGTCCAGACCATGCCTGACCCGCCCCGCCCGACCAGGCGCCACGTGAACTTCGTCGTCTTGTGTGCCACTACTACCGCGGCCCCTCGAGTTTCAGCTCACGGATGGCGATGGTGGAGCTCGTGGTCATCAGTTCTGATTCCCTTCTTCCTTTCCGTCAATTGCGTACGGGTGGCACTGAGCAATGGCCTGATGCTATGGGATCCGCAGCGAGGTGCCGTCTGGGGTAATCGACGACCGCCGAAGTTATCGGCCTAGCCTCGGCCGAACTCGCCGGCCGATGGGGATGTTGCGTGGAGCCGTCTCGGTAGCTCGCACTGTGCGGACAGGGCATCGTCCGCGACCGTCATTGTCTTCCTTGCGGAGGGGCACGCGACGACACAGTATTCCGGGCATGGGATTCTCGCTGATCTTCGTCCGCGTCCAGGGAGACGAGCAGCGCGACGCGGATCGCGATGCCGTCGCCGCCTTCCTCGAGGCGCGCGGCCTGCGCGCGATGGACAGCGACGGCCAAGGTTCGCTTCTCGTCGATGCGGACGGGCAGGCGCTCTCGTTCGACGGCCACTGGACCGACCTGTACCTCGACCCGCTTGATCAGGAGGAGCCGCTGAGCGGTGGGATCGATCACGCCTCGCTGTCGGAGGAGGAGACGACATTCATCTATGAGCTGTGCGTCGCGGCGGGATTCCTCATCGTCAATCCGCAGGGCAACCCGACCTATGTCGTCGCCGGCGCCAACCATGCCCCGGAAGATGTGCCGGACCCGGAGGACATGGACCGGGTGAACAGCGCTGCCGAGCTGCGGCACGCGCTCGCCGGCAAGTTCGACGACTTTCGCGAATGGCGTGACCGCGTGGTCGCGCATTACGCGGACGGGCGGGCCGACGGCGAGTAGCACGCGCCGTGACAACGGGACCTATCCGGGAGCCCATACCGACCGTGTGCCTCGGCATCGAGTGCCGGCGCCACTCCTCCCCAGAACCATGCGGGTGGAGGGACGGCAACGATCGCTGCTCAGGTGCCCGAGAGTGTGATCCTTGGATGCTCAGTACCCGAGGGCCTGCGGAATAGGACATCTACAGCCGGAATTTCTAGGGCATTTACCGTGGAAGATCTTGAAAACCGCAGGCCGATCGGACAAGTAGAACCGGAACCTACAACAGCAGCCGCCGCGGTGTAGGTTCCGGGACGATGCTCGGACCTACGGATGGACATGGGCAGGTAGACCCCGAATGTGGCGGGCCTTTCGTGATATCCCAGACTGGTTCACTCCGTCTGCGGCTCTCGGCATCTGGTATCCCGCCGCCATCTGGTGCCGTCGGTGGCGTCGCGAAATGCCCGCAGCGCGTACAGGTGGCCCATTCGCCGGCCGATGTGGTGCAGGTCTTTTTGAATCCCCGCGGCGACCGGCCGATCGTTGTGGGCATAGGAGATGAAGGCGTCGTAGTCGAACGACTCCCCTGGAGTCAGCTGCTCGGGAGCCTCCGCAGCCTGAGCGCACATGGGCTATCCCCCCGCTCTCGCGAGGCGGCAGGTCCACGCCCGCGGGACGGTTCCGGCGACCGGCTTGTTGATCCGAGGGAGCGCTTCCATATGCTGAGTGTTGCGCACGTCGTAATCGGCGCCGGTTCGCGAACTGATCCACCGATCCAGAGGCTGACCGGCGAGTGACATGCGTCTCGTCCGGGCCGGCATCCACCCACCGGACGTGCCACACGAGCCGACAAGGCAGAGGAGCGCAGTGAGCACAGCGGAATTGGCACAGTGGAACTCCGAAGAGGCACTTGCGGAGGCGATGATCCCGATCATCGGCGGCCTGCACCGCAGGCATTCGGTGACCATTCTGCTGCACAGTCGCTCGCTGGTGAACAAGTCGGTCATCAAGATCCTGCGGACCCATCGCTTCGCCCGACAGATCCGTGGTGACGAGCTGTCCGTCGAGGAGACGTTCCCTTTCCTCGAGGCGCTGACCGACCTCGATCTGCGGCCCTCGAAGATCGACCTCGGCCTGTTGGTGACCGCTTACCACGCCCACGGTGGTGGAGCGCCGATCCCCGAGTTCGTCGCGGAGAGCCTCGCCGACCTGGTCGGTGGTGCCCAGACGAGCCCCGCGCGGCCCCAGGATGTCGTCCTCTACGGATTCGGGCGTATCGGTCGACTCGTGGCGCGACTCCTCATCGAGAAGGCCGGTTCGGGCAATGGCTTGAACCTGCGTGCCGTGGTCGTCCGAAAGGGTGGAGCAGACGACCTGGTCAAGCGTGCGTCACTGCTGCGCCGCGATTCCGTCCACGGTCAGTTCAAAGGCACAATCAAGGTCGACGACGAGAACAACGCGCTCATCGCCAACGGCAACGTCATCAAGTTCATCTACAGCAACGATCCGACGAGTGTCGACTACACCGAGTACGGCATCGACAATGCGATCCTGATCGACAACACCGGGATCTGGCGTGACCGCGACGGGCTCTCGCAGCACCTCCGCCCTGGTGTGGCGAAGGTGGTGTTGACCGCGCCCGGCAAGGGTGACCTCCCCAACATCGTGCATGGCGTCAATCACCGCGACGTCGATCCGACCGAGAACATCGTGTCGTGTGCGTCCTGCACCACGAACGCCATCGTCCCGCCGCTGAAGGCCATGGACGACGAGTTCGGCGTCGTGCGGGGCCACGTCGAGACTGTCCACTCGTTCACCAATGACCAGAACCTGCTGGACAACTACCACAAGGCCGATCGGCGGGGCCGATCGGCGCCGTTCAACCTCGTTCTCACCGAGACGGGTGCGGCCTCCGCGATTGCGAAGGCACTTCCCGATCTGAAGGCCAAGATCACCGGCAATTCGATCCGCGTGCCCACGCCGGACGTGTCCGTCGCGATCCTCAACCTTCAGCTCGGTCGCGACACCACCAAAGATGAAGTGTTGGAGCACCTTCGCCAGGAATCGCTCACCGGAGCGTTGAGCCGGAACCTCGACTACACCGCGGCAACCGACGCCGTGTCGAGTGACTTTATCGGCTCGCGTGCGGCGTGCATCGTCGACGCGAACGCCGCGATCGTCGACGGCGACACCGCCATCCTGTACGTCTGGTACGACAACGAGTTCGGCTACTCATGCCAGGTAGTGCGTACCGTCCAGTACCTCTCGGGCGTGGAGTACCCGGTCTATCCCGCGACGGACGGCGCTGCCGTGGAGTCGCGCAGGTCGCCTGCCACTGCTCAGTGACCTCGCCCCTGCGAGGGGTCGTCTGCGGGGTGGATGCTGTTGCAGCAGAGCTGCGTTCGCCATCTAAACCCTCCTTGCGGTTCCGCGTCCCGTGAACCAGGCCGGCGGTGTGTATCTGGGATACGCCGTGATGACGCTCGGTGCGTGACCGTCGGGCCATACGTCGATCAACTTCACGGCCAGTCGGTGCTCTCAGCAGGTTGAGCTGCAGAGGAGTTACAGCAACTGGTGTGGCTTGCGCGTCCTGTGATTGTGTCGAGCGTGGACTCTGGAGCGTCTGTGGAAGCGGACATCTTCGCGCGGGATTCTTGCGACGAGTGTCATGGAAGATCGTGGAAGCGTCAGGTGTCACGGACAAGTTGGTCCGGAACCTACAGCCGCTGCCGCGTGGGGATCAGGATTCTGAGAAATGGCTCGGTCCACTGTCCCGCTGCCACACCCGGTGAGGGACCACAGGAGGAGCACGACACGCCCGTCAACCGTCAAGATGTGCAGCGGGCGAGTCCTGGCCGCACGTCGACAGGCGCCTCACAGCATGGCTGGACGACCAAAAGCCGTGCTGCGATTACTCACCTCGGGCGATGCGCTGTCAGACCGTGGCTCAGACGCCTGGCGCGCGCTCAGCGGAATCCGGCGTGAGGAGTTGCTCGGACAGCAGCTCCAATGCCTGCCTGGCGTAGCCGCGCCACATCGAGGTGACCAGCGGCATCACGGGCGCCCCGACACCCTTTGGGTGCAGGACCCATCGCCAGGTGATGAGGGTTCCGGTGCCCTTTGGAGTGAACTCCCAGCATCCGTCGATGCTGTCGACCAGCAGTCTCAGCGGACCGGTGATGTTGCTCAACCGGTAGCTGAACGAGTGCGGGGCATCGACCTCGGTCAGCAGCTCTCGCATCGTTCCGCCGTCGGTGGTGACGACTGTGCGCGACTGTCCGACTTGGCCCCAGATCCCGTCCTGTCCGCGGACCCGCTTGACCGGCGGGAGCAGGCCGTAGCGCCGGGAGAAGATCGCAGTCAGCGGGATCGGCAGGGTCAGGTCGAAGGCTCGCTGGAGCGTGATCGGAATCGCGCGCGACTGTTCGACGATGACCGGGGTCGACATCGCTCAAGACTATCGCGGGTAGGAAGCCGGCCAGTCCGGGTCCACACTGGATCTGCAAAGGCGTCCGGTCTAGGACAACGCCGCCTGATCCGACGCATCGTGACCTGCGCACTTCAATGCCGCGGAAACGCCAACGCCTGTCTCCCAACCCGGGCTGCGGAAAACCTACAAGCGGCGTAAGGGTATGAATAGCCGACCGATGTCGGTGTCCGATGGCGCTTTGTTCGAGTGTGCCGGCTTTTTGTTGTGTGACTATGGGTTTGGTGTCGTCGGGCGCACCCTGATCGCCGTAGCTCAGATTCTGCCCTGGCCCTGACTGATCCAAGGGCATTGATGGTTCCGGTTCTCGTCCGCCCCGAACCGCACCAGAGGCGGCGCAAATTCCATCTGTTGATGATGATCTCGAAGCGACCGTTCGATGAGAAGAAGAACAGTAGTGTGCTTTGTTGTTGTCGAAGAGCACCGGGCACAAGCCCGCCGGATCCCGGTAACTCTCACCGGGACAACCGCAGCGGTGTGCGGTGTGATCACCAGGACGTCGCTCGGCGTCGAAACATCATTAGCGCAGAGGATCCGACTTGAAGCGTTCAATCATCGTTGCATTGGCCGGCGCAGCAACCATCGCCTTCGGCACCGTGGCTTCGGCATCGGCGGCCACGGCCCCCGATGGCATGCTGTCCTTGGAGGTGTCCCCGCCGCCCGGCGGATACGTCGTGGGTGTGCAAGCGAGCATCGTCGTGGAGGGGATCGGTGGCTCGATGTTCCCTCTCCCCCAGTCACGGGTGACCGTCAGCGACAACGGAACCTGCATCAACTCCTTCCTCCCGGGCCAGGCTCCCTCCGGACCCAGCTACCGGCCGTGGACACCGACCACAGCCGGTGCCCACACGATCAGTGTCACCCAGTATGGAACGACGGTGTCGGAGTCCGTCACGGTCAATCCGGCGCCCGACGGTGCTCCGGTGCCGGTTCAGGAGACCCCGGGGTGCGGGGGCGGCGGTAGCCTCGACGTCTTCAACTTCGGCAGCCTGGGAAGCCTCGGATCCTGACCGCCCGGGCCACGCACCTGGTCGGCATATGAGCACAAACAGCATGGCTGCCTGCCGGATTTGAAACTCATAGCCGCAGAAGCTGTTCGATACGCGTCAGAGAGCCGCGCAGCATGGTGCCGCGCGGCTCTCCAACGCGATCTCGAGACTTACGTCGTGAACCACCAGGGGGCCGCAGCCGGTGGATCGGCGGACGCGCTGAGGTGCCGCGACGACGAGCGCTGCGTTGCTCAGGCCGCTGAGTTGCTGGCCTGGGCGATGAGGTGTTCGACGAGCGCGATCAGTACGGACTTGCACGACTCGCGATCACGAGCGTCGCAAAGCATGACGGGGGTATCGGTGTCGAGGTCGAGTGCCTCGCGAACCTCGTCAGTTGTGTAGGCCTGGGAGCTGTCAAAGCAGTTCACCGCGACCGTGAACGAGACACCGCGCCGTTCGAAGAAGTCGATGGCGGCGAACGAGTTCTCCAACCGACGGGTGTCTGCGAGAACGACGGCGCCGAGGGCCCCTCGCACCAGTTCGTCCCAGAGGAACCAGAACCGGTCCTGTCCAGGCGTGCCGAACAGGTACAGAACCAGGCTCTCATCGAGGGTGATACGACCGAAATCCAGGGCCACGGTGGTCGTGGTCTTACTCTCCACGCCCGACAAATCGTCGACGCCGGTGGACAGTTCGGTAATCGTTTCCTCGGTGCGCAGTGGTGTGATCTCGCTGACGGAGGACACCATCGTGGTCTTGCCGACTCCGAAGCCGCCGGCTACGAGGATCTTGACCGAAGCAGCCAGGTCGGCTGCGGACGCATTGTCAGGCATAGTGGTCTACAGCTTTCGGATTCCATCGAGTACTGCTTGCAGGATGTGCAGGTCGCCGATCCCGGAAATGTCGTTGTAGGAGTCGCTGGCGGCGGGAGCTCGGAAG
Source organism: Rhodococcus sp. UNC363MFTsu5.1 (assembly GCF_000686785.1). NCBI lineage: Bacteria > Bacillati > Actinomycetota > Actinomycetes > Mycobacteriales > Nocardiaceae > Rhodococcus > Rhodococcus sp. UNC363MFTsu5.1. The sequence continues at coordinate 16,884 of NZ_JMLO01000022.1, read as the reverse complement.
TTCAGCATTCCCTCGGCGATGAGATCACCGACCAGGATCTTGGTCACCGCCAGAGGCAGATTCAGGTGCGCCGAGACCTCGGCCACCGACTGCGCAGTGCGGCACAACTGAACGATCTCCGCGTACTCCGTTTCGATGTGCTGCAGCCGCGGAGCGGGGGACACGGTCACTACGAGCGTGAGCATGTCGAGATCGTGTCCCGCGCCCATCGTGCGGCCCCGCGTGACGGCGTACGGGCGGACCAGGGGACCGGCCGCATTGTCGAACCACGGTTCGCCTATACGTGTCACGGCGATCTACGCTCCCTGCTCCGCCACACCGATACGAGGATCGGCGGACAGGTAGCTACCGACACGCTGCACAGTCAGGTTCATTTCATACGCGACCATACCCAGATTCGCGGTGTCGACGGCCTGCAATGCGAGACATGCGTTGCTTCCGGCCGCCGTCACGAACAGCACTGCCTTCTCGAGTTCGATGACGGCCTGGCGAACGCCGCCGCCTTGAAAGCGATGTCCCGCACTGCGTGCGAGCCCGTACAGAGTGGCGGACATGGCGCCGAAGTGCTCGGCGTCCTCACGGCTCATGGCGGTGGATCGGCCCAGCAGCAGCCCATCGGTGGAAAGCACGACTGCATAGCGCACCCCGGCGAGACGATTGACTAGATCGTCGAGAAGCCAGTTCAGATCACCTGAGTTAGAAGTCGTCACCTTCACCTTCCCTCACCTTCCATTTCGTCCCTGGTGGCATCCCCGGTCGGGGATGCCGAATGCCGAGCCTGCTGGGTACCGTACGCGATGGCGGACATCAGATCTCGCGCTTGCTCCGCCGATTGTTGCGGCTGCTGCGCTTCCGCCTCGAGCTGAGTGTCGTGCGCCAGCTCCGGTGCCAGACTGGCCTGCCGACGACGCCGAGGCAGGCTTGGGCGAACGCCACTGCCGTTGTCGGGCAACGGTTGCGGGGTATGGGACTCCGGTTCGACGGCAGGGGTCGGCGGCTGGTGCCACGTGGTTTCCACAGGAGGCTCCGTGTACTCGTTGTGTGGCGCGCCATCGATGTGCTCGAGGTGCGCCCACGCTCGCGGCGGGGCCACCGACTCCGCTGGCTGTTCGGTGGGAGGCGCTGGAGTGGGGGGTGCCAGCGTTGCGACACCCACTGCGGCCGAGACGGATTCGCCGAAATCGGGTTCCGGCATCGCGCTGGCCAACTGAAGCTCGGGCCGACGTCCGGCGAACCGATCTGGCAGATCGCCGGCTACAGGTGTCGCATCGGCGACGACCACCGAGTTCGGCACCAGCACGATGGCGCGGATGCCGCCGTACTCGGATTCGGTTAGCTGCACACTGATTCCGTGCCGTGCACCCAGCTGTGAAACGATGAACAAGCCGAGGCGCGAAGTCGCCGAGAGCGTATCGACTCCGAAATCCGGTGGATTGCGCAGCATCTCGTTTACGCGGTCGATTTCTTCGACGGACATTCCCATGCCCTGATCGGTGATCTCGATCGCGACCCCCTTGCCGACCACGTTGCCGCTCACTTCGACGCGCGACTGCGGCGGGGAGAACGCCGTCGCGTTGTCGACCAGTTCGGCGAGCAGGTGGATGAGGTCGGCGACCACGTTTCCGACGATGAACACCTGAGGCATGCGGCGGGTGTGCACCCGCGTGTAGTCGAGGCTTTCGCCGACCGCGCTACGCGCCAGATCGACCAGTGGCACCGGACTCCGCCACTGGCGACCGGGTTCGCCGCCACCGAGGATGATGAGGTTCTCAGCGTTGCGGCGCTCGCGGGTAGCCAGGTGGTCGAGACGGAAGAATGTCTCCAGCATGGCGGGATCCTCTTGGCTTTGTTCGGCCTCGTCCAGGACCTCGAGTTGCCGGTGTACCACCATCTGGCTCCGGTGGGCGATGTTGAGGAACACCGCGCGCACGCCCTCACGGGTGCGGGCCTCGGCGACCGCGGCGGAGACGGCCGCCGTGTGTGCACGGTTGAAGGCCTTTGCCACCGCACCGATTTCGTCGTCACCGAAGTCCAGGTGCGCGGCTTTGGGATCGATGTGCTCGCCCGCGCCCAGCTTGCGCATGGTTTCGGGCAGTTCGACCTCTGCCAGGTCCAGTGTTTCCTTGCGTAGGCGCTTGAGTCGCCCGATCAGTCGGTTGGCCAGCCACAGCGACAGCAGGAACGCCACGAGCGCAAGCGCGAGCACAGCGGCACCCGCCCACAGTGAGTTCGCCGCGGTGCGCTTGCCCTCGTCGGCAGCGATCTGGTTCGCATGGTCGTTCAGGCCTTTCCATGCGCCGATCACGCCTTCAGACAGCGGCTCCTGCGCGGTGTTCCACTCGTCGAAGGTCATGGGCGGTGGCGGGACGACGCCGGTTTTGTCTGCTTTCGGCGGATTGATGAGGTAGTCCTCCATCGCGGCCACCTGCTGCCAGTTGGGAGAGGCCAGCGCCGCCCGGATCTTCTCGGCTGCTGGATCGGCGCCGAGGTCGGCGGCCAGCTGCGGAAGTGCGCTCCGGTAGGACCCGACCAGATTTCGATAGTCGTTACGCAGTGGACCGCTGCTGAGCTGTCCCTGTAGTTCGGCAGCGGTGAGCGCGGCGGAACGTGACATTCCCTCCATCGCGTGCAGGATGCGCACGCCATTGATGAGTGCGACGCCGACCTCGGCATTGGGCGCGTTGGAGGTGATGAGGTTGGTGCCGAGCGCGACCGCATCGAGAATGGTGTTGTAGAGGGCGTATGTGTCCTCGATCGGCATCTTTCCTGCATCGATCGCGCCGCGAATCTGGGGCAGGCGAGCAAGCAAGGTGTCGAATCCACCCGTGTCGGCACCCATGGTGCCCTGCGACGCGCTCTGCAGCCTTGATGAGTAGGGGGCCAGCTCTGCGAACGCAGTGTCGAGCTTGGTCCGTGCTGCGGCGAGCGCGGCCGGATCGCTCTGTTCACCGGACAGATGCCACAGCGACAGCATCCGTTCCTGTTCTACCCCGGCAACCACGTCGCGAGCGTGGCTCATGGCATCGCCGTTCGCTGCCGCCCACTGTTCGGACTGTCGGCCCTCACGTATCAGGTATCCCGCTGTGCCTACACCGACTCCGAGCAACGCCAGGCTTGGAACCAAAGCGATAGCCAGGATCCGGGCTCGGACCCCGAGGCGCACTTTCAACATCGGGGGAATATAACTGGTCGAATTATTAACCCGTACGTCGGCCTCGCTACCCCGATCTTCTCGATTCGGCCGGGCCGCTTGGCGTTTAACGCTATTCGCGCACGCGTCGGTGTGAATTGCAAGGCTAACGAAGCTTGCTATTCGTAGTGCTCCTGGAGACGATGGCGGACGTGGCCGATGGGGACTATCCCGGCGGTGTCCCGTCCGGCTCGCACAGCTGGGGCAATTCGGTGGGGCAATTCCTGATCACGTTTATTGCACTGCGGTTTGCGATGGCAGGATCGGACCATGAATCAACTGACCAGCCGGCTCGCGGGGCAGCTCGACTTCGGCGAGGACTCGGCGGCCGGTGCCGTGCTACCCGCTGGGATAGACGGATTCGGACCGGGTGCCTGGTATTGGGTTCACGGTGACGAGACTCTGAACCAGAGCGAACTCGACAAGGCAGAAGCCGCGCTCGGCGATGTGCGGGCTCTGGTCGCTGCGGCCTTCGTCGCCTTCGCAGCCGAGCTGACCGATCCGCGGTCGACAACGTCGTTGTTTCGCGAGTTTCACGTCGAGGAGATTCCGGAAGAGATGGTGTGCGAGCTGTTCGACGTGGATGCCCGTGAGGTCGTCACCGACGAGGTCTTCCTCGACCATCTACACCTCGTCGGCATCGCGGTCAGCCCCGCGGCCACGGAACGTGCCCTCGCACTCGACTTCGCAATCGGCGCCGACAAGGCCACCGACCAACTGCTCGTCGCCGTGTGGGATCGGAACGACACCGTCACCGTTCACCACGAAAGTTGAGCCCGGCGGCCGAGCCCTCATCGTTCGTGCCGCCGAGTGCCTCGTGGATCGGTTCCCACTCCTCGTCCTCGCGGGCCCAGCAGCCGAGCGTTCGGCGATCGCGACCCTCGTCACTCATCTCCGGTCCCGTCCTTCAGCAGCACCGCGATCGCCTGTCGGTCATACGGCAGGCCGACGCGCATGAGCGCCAGACCTGCGTTGCCGACGTTCGTTCCCCACAACCTCTCGTTCGCCACCAAAGCCGCGAGGAACTGACGCTGAGGCGCGCCGATGTTCTCGGGTACCGGTGGGTACTCACCCGGAACGAACTCGACCTCGGGGAACGCGGCACGAAGCAACGGTCCCCAGTCGTTGTCGGCCGTGTACGGGGTCGAAAGCTGCACTATCGCAACTGCCGCCGGCAGGATCGCGGCGAAGGACGTTTCCCGTTGCAGGAGCGAATTCAGCAGCGTGAACCGGACGTGCATGGGAAAACTGCTCGGTCGCCGTTCGAACCACCGGTCGACTGCTTCCGGCTGAGTCAGCGCACGGACGAGTTCTTCCGCCGCCTCCCCGGAACGCGGCAGGCACAGGGCGGCACACGCGCGGATCGCGGGATCGGCGTCGGCGAGCCAGCCGCTGACGTCGGCCCCGACGGTGCCGAGAGCGAGAACAGCCGTGGCTCGGTCATCACGCTCCGTGGCGTTGTCCGCGAAGGAACCCAGCGCTGCGGCGACTCGGTGCTGATACGGCGGAGTGGAATCGCCGTTCCATCGCGCCAGCGCGCTCACCGCCCCGGCCTTGTTGGCGAGGGCATCCGATCTCATGAGCTGAAGAAGCCCCTCCAGGACCGGGTCCGCCTGCTGCCGGAGCGCCGAGATGGCGTGAGCCATGAGCGCTTCTGCCACCGGCGACTCCCACGCCTCTTCTGCTTCCTCTTCGTCGTCGGACTCAAGGGCCTCGAAGAACTCGCGTTCCTCCTCGTCGGAAGGCGGCCCGACCTCGTCTTCGGACGCACGCAGCTGCCCGACCAGGGCAAGACTGTCGCCCGCCGCCCCAAGGAAGTCCACCAGCGCGGGCAGGCGCGCTGACGCGGTCTTCTGGTCCGCGCCGCCGATCCAGAACGAGACGGCTTGTGCAACAGCGGCAACCGCGGGTGCCGTTGCCGGGTAGATGGTGCCCTGATGCAGCACCGCGCTGTATAGATGCTCCATCGCCGTCGAGAACGCCGTCTCGTCGGCACCCACCAACGCCTCCAGGTGAGCCGGCGTGTCCGTCGCCACCGCATAGGCGTGGAAGAGTTGATCCCAGTCGTGGGTCTCGCTCACGCGACGTAGTCCTGTTCATCACGCCGCACCCGATCGATGTACTCCTCGGCCAGTGCAAATGCACCGTCGTCGAGCGCGCGACCCGGCACGAAGAACGCCGCCTTCCCCGCCGTGTTCCGAAATACGATGCCGCCCTTGATGCGTACCGCGCCGGAGAACGAATTCCACGGCGCGCGCGATGAGCCGAAACTGCCATCCAACCCCAGCCCGTCCGGAGCTATCCGCACCGTGAGTCGCGATCCGACACGCATGGCGTCATCGACCGCCTTCGCGGCAACGCGACGAAGGACGACCACGAAGACGACGAGCAGCAGCGCGAGCGCTGCGATCACCCCGAATGCGAACACCCCGGTGGAGCGACCCGACACCGCCAACACGATGCCGACGACCAGCGCGATCGGGAGGGCGATCATGCCCGTGATCCGCAGGCGACGTGACACCGCCGCGTCGACGAACGCCCGCCGGACGGCTGACCTGTCCGCGGCATCGATTGTGATGCTGTTCTCGAACACGGCCGCCTACTCGCTTCCCTGTTTCGCCGGCCCGGTGAGCGCCGCACGAATCCGCTCGAACGCCTGCCGAGTCTCCGGAGGTTCGAGGAAGTCATCCAGCGGCGCCCCACTCGCCTCGAAGTCCGTCTGTTCGAGCAGCGCGATGCCGAGAGCGGCGATCCGCTCCGAGGATCGTTCCTCCAGAAAGTCGGCCCACGTCTCCAACGCGGTGATCGCGCGCAGGAGATCCGGATCCATGTCGCCATCGGACAGGTCGCCCTCGTCGATCTCCACGATCCATGCCCGGAGCTGCTCGACGGACGCCGTACCCGCTCCGTCGGCAGCCGCGCTGACCGCGCGTGCTCCGGCCTCCGTCAGCTCGGCTGCCGCCGCCGCGGCCACCCCATCCGCGGTGAGGAGCTCCCGCGTGACCGCGATCCCGAACTCGACCTGCGCCTCGACCGTAGCGTGCGTTGCATACTCACGAACGGAGTTCTCGACTTCCTCGTAGCTACTCACGTCGCGCCACCTTTCCGGCCTGGGCGAGGTTCGCCGCGACGATTGTTCTACCAGTTTCCGGAGCCGTTGATCGTCGGGCCTTCGATCCGTCCGGGTCGTTGAACTCGCCGGCGACGACCCAGCCGTCGCGCACGCCGACCCGGTCAGCGCCGGGTGCCCGTCGGCGGTGAGATCAACAGGGCAGTGGAAAGGACAGATTTCGCGCGGATGGCGAAGTGGTTGCCATGGTCATGGCCCTGTTCTTCAGGGGACATGCGGATCTCGCTGGATCCGAGGCACTTTTGGTGGACTGCCATGGTGACGTCAACGGGGACGCGAGGAGCCTGGAGGTGTTCGCGCGACGTGGTGCACGTGATCGCACAGCCTTTTGCAAGCAGTCAGACTGTGCGCTCGCCTCCGGTCCGGGTGTCGGGTGACTTGGGTTCCGAATGCGGGACGGGGCAGCCTCTGGGGAAGGTGCCGAGGTCCTCGACGTTGTAACCGTTTGGGTAGCTGCGGATGTAGGGAAGCGCGGAGGTCGGCAGTGGGCGAGTTCGTGGGGCTGTGCGTCGGATGAGTCGTCCGCGCGCCTTCAGCACCGTGGACACGAGGACTCGCTCGACTGCACTGGGCCGGCGGTAGCCGAGCGCGTTGGCCAAGGGTTCATCCATCAGCGCACGGGCGATTCTCTTGGCCATCGACGGTGGGATCAGATCATTGGGTGGAAATGTCGCCATCAGGTCCAGGGTCGAGTCTGCCACCGCTCGTCCGCCGGCCGAGTAGGCGAAATGGGTGCGTTCGTAGTCGTCGTGGAACGTCACGAAGTCTGCGTAGGTGGTCGGAATCTCCTTGATGCCCATGTGGTGGCCGACGGTTCGCAGATGGTTGGTCAGCGCGGTGATCTCATGATCGGTCAGGTCCCGCCAGCCGTACCGGGAGATCCATCGCACCGGGCCGACAACCAACGTCGTGAGGGTATAGAGCATGTCGCCGTTGGCGATGTCGTAGGCGCCGTGCATGTTGTTGAGCCTGCGGATCGCGCGGCGTCCGATTTCGCTGCCGAAGTCGTGTTCGATGAACGTCCCGAGGATCAGGGCGGTGTCGTCGAACCGTTTCTGCACGCGTTCGGTGTACTCGCCGGTCGCATAGAGCAATTGGCCGATGCTCGGGACCGCAAAGGTGCGGAACTGCGCAAGGCTCTCGGCCTGGATCAGATCCCAGGGGAACTCGTGGTGATGGAGTATTCGGACGATCTCGCGGCAGTCAGAATTATTGTCCAGCAATGCAATTCGGTCTCGCCACGCGAACCGGTCCGATTGTGGGGTGGGCATCGGTGTGAACCTTCCTGGTCAGGTGGGCGCGTCTGCGCGCCTAGATGGGGCATCCACGCGACCGTGTGTCCGGTGCGAACGAGGTGAGGCCGAGGCTGCGGTAGCTGCGCGAAAGCTCCTCGTACCGCCACCGGTTGTAGGCCAGCGGACTGTACTGGAGCCGTTTCGGCAGATGCCGGAACGCGAAGCGCACCCCCGCGGTGAGGACGCGGAACTCGATCTCATGGCGGCGAGTCCAGCGGACCCGAGTCAATGCTCGAACGCCTGGGTGCATGATCCCGAAAGACAGGATGCAGACACCGTGTCCGGCCACTGGGCCGATCAGCCGCCACAGCGGCGACGCGACCGCCGGGATGAAGTCGGGCCGCGGCGGAGACAGCAGGGAATCGACGGCATTGTCGAGTGTGTCGTTGGCCCGCAGTCTGGTTCGCGCCATCTCGTCGTAGTTCTCACGCAGCTCGCAATAGGTTTCGGGCAGCGCGGATTTGCCGGGCAGGTGCAGGCCCACAGTGGCGGCCTTGAAGTACTCCCAGAATGCCTGGTCGTCGTCGGCGGTGAGCCGTTCGCCGGTCATTGGGGTGTAGGAGTTGTGCATCATGAAGAAGGTGCTGGTCAGGATCCAGTTCCACGACTCGGGCGAGAGGGCGCTGTACCGCTCGCCGTCGTCTGTGACCCCCTTGACGTCGCGGTGTAGGAGCTTGAGGCGGCTGAACTCGGCCCTTCGGTCGGCCTCGGTGCCCCAGAACACGAGCTGGTCGGACGCCGCCGTCCGAATCGCCCTCGCCCACGTGGCATTCCGGATACGGCCGGTCGACTCGACGCCCGCGGCCACTGACGGCAATGCAACCTGGTCGAAGAGGGCTCCGCCGAACAACCCCATCAGCACGCTGGCGCCGTGCCAGCGGAACTTCTCGAACCGCGCCGCAGCGGCCGTCTCAGCCAACTCGCGCTGGTTGGTAGCAGGGGGTGAATCGTTGTCCGTCTCGATCAGGGAAGTCATGCCATCCTCCAGATGATAGAACCGATGCGTGAATCTATCGTGATAGATATTGACTGCGTTTCTATCACCGGCGACGCGACGTGCGCAAGGCTCGAGCCATGGGCACGTAGACTCCGAACCCATGCCCGCCGATGAGGAACCGCTCCTGACGAGCCTTTTTGCCGAAACCGGCGCTTCGGATGAGGGAACCGACCGAATCCTGGATGCGGCCCTGACGCTTTTCGCGTCCTCGGGGATCCGGAAAACGACGATGAATCAGATCGCCGAGGCCGCCGAACTCGGTGTCGCGACCGTCTACCGGCGGTTCCCGCAGAAGCGGCAGCTCGTGCATGCCGCTCTCCTGCGGGACGTGAGCCGCTTCATTGCCTTCGTGGAGGCCAGCGTCGCCGGAATCGAGGCGCTCGACGATCAGATGGCAGTCGGCTTCGCCGCGTTCGTCCGAGGTGTGTCTGAGCGGCCGGTGATGCTCTCCGTGGTTCGGGGTGATCCGGAAACGGGTGTCACGCTGCTTGCGGATCGGGCGATACTCGACCTGGGGCGCACGTTCATTGCGCGGACGATCCGGCCATGGCAGGAATCCGGCGTCCTCGCCGACTTCGACACCGACATGGTGGCCGAGATCTTTGCGCGGCTCGCGCAATCGCTGATCCTGACCCCGGGTGGCATCATTCCCGCTGAGAACGGCGACAACACAAGCAAATTCGCACGCACATACCTGCTTCCGTTGCTCTATCCACGCATAGCTCGCGATCCGGACTGAGTACGGCGAACTATCCCGCGCCACCGAAGATCGGTGCGGGTCTGGCCCTTGCAGCCGACACGAGTACGAGGTGACCGTCGCCGGCGACCCCGTCGACGATCATCGACGGCATGCAGAACACCAGCGCCCAACCCCGCGACACCGTCCGCGAGTCATACTCGGCCAGATCCCAGGAGTACGTCGATCTCTTGGGCTCCATGACCTCGACACACCCCTCCGATCGAGCCCTGGTGCGCAGCTGGGCCGCCACCCTGACGGGCCCCGTGCTCGACGCTGGGTGCGGTCCGGGGCAGTGGACAAACTTCTTGGCCACCGAGTGCGGACAGGCCGTGACCGGGATCGACCTGGTTCCTGAGTTCGTTGAACGAGCTCGATCGGAGTACCCCGACCTCACCTTCGAAGTCGGCGGCTTCGAGGCACTGGATGCCGCGACAGGATCACTGGGCGGCGTGCTCTCCTGGTACTCGCTCATCCACCACCGTCCGCAGGACATCCGGACTCCGCTCGCCGAGTTCGCGCGCGTGATCCGGCCGGGCGGAGGGTTGTTGGTGGGCTTCTTCGAAGGTGCGGCCGTAGGGCCTTTCGACCACGCCGTCACCACTGCCTATTGGTGGCCGGTGGCCGAACTCGGTCAGGAGTTGGTCACGGCCGGCTTCGAGGTGATCGAGACGCATACCCGAACGGGGAGCGGCTACCGGCCTCACGGCGCGATCGCCGCACGCAGGCAGGGCCCCCGGTGAGGGATCGACGAAGGCCGCGCCCGCCGGACCGATCTCGGGACGCGGTCAGTGCGCCGCGTCCGCCTTCTTCCGCTTCGGGATCAGGTGCATGATCAGGACGACGATCGCGCCGACGACGAGTCCGACCAGTGCCGACGCCACGGTCCCCGCGGTCCAGGACAGCACGCCGCCGAAGCCACCGTGCACGAGTTCACCGAACCAGTGCTCGAGATCGTGGAGGCGATCGGCCGGCCAGTGGAAACCTGCTTCGCCGACGTTGACGATGAGGATGTGACCGCCGACCCACAGCATCGCGGCGATCCCGACCACGGTGAGCACCGCCATCACCTTCGGCATCGCTGCCACGAGGCCGCGGCCGATCCGCTGACTGAACGATGACTTGCGCCCCGCGAGCGCGAGACCCACGTCATCCATCTTCACGATCAGCGCGACCACGCCGTACACCAGGATGGTGATGAGAACCGCGACGACGATGAGCACCATCAGCCGGGTGAAGAACGGTTCGTCCTCGACCGACGACAGGGAGATCACCATGATCTCGGCGGAGAGGATCAGGTCGGTGCGGATCGCGCCGCTGACCATCGTCTTCTCGTGTTCGGGCCCACCCAGCGCCGCGGTCTCCGCCTCGCCCTCGTGATGACCGCCGGTCAGCGCCTCGTAGACCTTCTCGGCGCCCTCGTAGCAGAGGAACAAGCCGCCGGCGATCAGCAGGTAGGGCAGGGCCTGCGGCAGGAACTGGCTGAGGATCATCGCCACCGGGAGGATGATCAGCAGCTTGTTGCGGATCGAGCCGATCGCGATCTTCCGGATGATCGGCAGTTCGCGCTTGGGAGAGAAGCCGTGCACGTACCGCGGCGTCACGGCGGTGTCGTCGACAACCACACCCGCAGCCTTGATGCTGGCCTTGCCGGCCGCCGCACCGATGTCGTCGATGGACGCCGCGGCCACTTTCGCGATCGCTGCGACGTCGTCCAACAGGGCGACGAGACCACCAGCCACGGGAACCTCCCAGTTCGGATAATGCAGAGCCGATCGAGCGACACGCGGTAGCGGGTCGACACAGAACGGTACCGAACCGGCGGGCACCCCTGCCCGGCTGACCGCGGACGGGTGGCCCGGCCCGGGCACACCGACTCAGCGAGGTGTGGTCGCGGCGGGGAGCGGCAGCCACACCGGCTCCGCAGGGATCCGCTCCAGCACACCGTCTGCGAAGACGTCGTACAGCGGAAGCTGCTCTGCGTGCACATAGCCGATGTGGCAGTCACACACGTCCAGCGGGCAGGGGCGCGGCCGCAATGCATGCCGGAAGGAGCCGTCGTACAGGTTGCCCAGGACCTCGGGAACGAAATGGCAGCGCCGGACGGTGCCTGCCCCGTCGACGGACACCACCGAGTCACCCGTACGGCATGCGCTCCCCCGCGTCCGGTGCGGGTGCCTGCTGAACTCGAAGAGGGGGTCGATCTCAGTCCAATCGGCCGCGTCGGCGTCGATGTACTCGTGTCCCTCGGCGGCGTTGACCCATAGGTACACCGAATCGGGAAGCTCGGCACGCAGCCGACGGGCGGCGGCCAGGTGCTCCGGCAGTCCCACGATCCCCACGCTGAAGCGCACGCCCAGCGCGGTCAGTTCGGCGGTCTTGGTGAGGAACCGGTCGTGGGGCGTCTGACCGGGGTGGTACGTGCACCACAGGGCGACCGTGTCGCGGTCGGCGTCGGCGAGCCAGCCGGTGCGGTAGCTGAGGTTGGTCTGGATCGCCACCCGACGTACCTGCGGCAGCAGGGACAGGTCCACCAGGGCCCGCCGGTACCAGGAGCGGACGAGGCCCTCCCCCCACGGTGTGAACAGGATCGACAGCTCCCGGTCCTGGCCCGCCACCCATGCACAGAAGCGCTCCAGTGCGGCCAGGTCGGCCCGCAACTGTTCGGGGGTGTCCCGGCGCTTGGCGAACGGGCAGTACGGGCAGTCGTAGTCGCAGGACGCCAGCGGGCCTCGGTACAGGATGGTCAGCACCGTCAGCGGCCCTCGTACTCGGCCATCGCGGCGCGTACCTGCGGCGAGAACAGCTCCGGGCCGAGGGCGTCGGAGTAGGCCAGACCCAGTTCGGTCAGTCGCAGCCGGCCACTGTCGGAGTGGAGCCATCCGCGCTCGGACCACCGGTCCAGCTGGGCGCCGAAGTGCTCGTGGGGATCGGCTCCGAACCGGGACCGGTAGTCCGCCAACGGCATTCCCGAGGCCTGCAGCACGGACTGCAGCAGGTGCCGGCGTCGGGTCTCGTCCTCGGTCATCGCGTGGCCGACCACGGCACGGCGGAAGTCGTCGACGGTGCCTGCCACGTAGTCGTCGATGATGGTGCGCACCTCCCGCGCGTCGACCGCGTAGTCGAAGGAGTAGTGCAGTCCTCGGGTGTACGACCGTGCGCCGCACCCGAGTCCGATCATGCCGTCGGTCTGGCAGGCGTAGTCGTCCGGACCGACGTCGGGGGCGTCGGCGCGGCGGAACATGCGCATCGACTCCTGGACGTAGCCCGCGGCGATCAGGTGGTCGCGTCCGCGGCGGTAGAGGTCGAGCCGGTGCGCGTCCCAGTCCGGGTCGGGTCCGGCACCCCGCCGGGCCAGACCGGTCAGCGGTCGCACGTACAGCGGGTACAGGTACAGCTCCTCGGGACGCCAGACCAGCGCGGCGTCGAGGGAGGCGGCCCAGGACTGCGGTGTCTGGCCGTCGATCCCGTAGATCAGGTCGATGTTGAGCACCTCGATCGCGGCGTCCCGGATGCGCTGCAGGGCCGCGTCGACGTCGGCACGCCGCTGCGGCCGCACCGCCGCCCGCGCCTCGGTGTCGTCGAAGCTCTGCACGCCGAGGCTGAGCCGGGTGATCCCGCGCTGGGCCAGGACCGCGAGCCGGTCGGCGGTGGCGGTCGACGGGGACGCCTCCACCGACAGGGGGATCGCCCGCAGGTCGGCGCCCATGCCCTCGGCGATGTCGCACAGCCGGTCCAGTTCCGCCGCGGTCAGGTAGGTGGGGGTCCCGCCGCCGAACGCCGCCGTCGCGAATCGGGCCGACGGTGCCAGGGCCTCGCGCACCGCCTCGGACTGCCGCTCCAGGGCGTCGAGGTACCGGGTGGTGAGTTCGTCCGGCGCCCCGACCCGGGTGAACAGATTGCAGAATCCGCAGCGCACCTCGCAGAACGGCACGTGCAGGTACAGCGACAGCGCGTCCTGCGGTTCGTCCGCCCACAGCTCGGTCAGGGCCGGACGCGGGTCCAGCGGCCGGTAGGCGGTTTTGTGCGGGTACGCGTACACGTAGTTCTGGTACGGCGGAAGGTAATCCGCCGCAACGGAGTCCGGCGGTACCGGCAGGGGCAGGTCGACGGCGGTCATCTCGGTCCCTCGAGGAAGAAGTGGGCATAGGGCACCGTCCACACCAGGGGGTGGCCCAGCCGGTGCCCGGTGTAGCCGTCCTCGCCGTAGGTGGTGCCGTGGTCGGAGCACACGATCGCGAAGCACCGGCGCCGGCTCGACATTGCGGCGAACAGTCGTCCGATGTGCCGATCCACGTACTCCAGCGCGGCCGCGTGCGTCGCCCGGGTGTCCCCGGCGTCCGCGGTGGCTCCCTCGGCGAAGAACCAGTTCGGTTGGTGCAGGGCCGAGACGTTGACGAACAGGAACAGTCTGCGCTCGGCGGGGAGTCGGTCCACCGCCCGTGCGGCGAGGTCCACCTGCGCCTCGAACGACGTCGGCGATGTCACCCCGAGCTCGGGTGACCAGTGCGCCTCGTCGAACAGATCGGGCAGCACCGAGCCCAACGCGCCCCGACGGTTGAAGAAGCCGACACCGCCAATGCACACCGTGTGGTACCCGACGGAGGCAAGGCCCGCAACGAGATTCGGCTCCGCGAACACGAACGTCCCGTCCGCGGTCGACTCGCTGCCACCGAACTCGGCGGCGAACAGTCGCGGGTGCGGCCCCTGCCCGACCGGCGTGGGCAGGAACCCGGCGAACATCGCCTGGTGCGAGGCGTAGGTGAAGCTGCCGGGGGCATGGCGTTCCTCCCACCTGCCACCGGGCAGGTGCCGCGCGAGGTTCGGGATCCGACCGGCGGCCGCGAGTTCGCAGGCCACGTCGTAGCGCAGGGTGTCGAGCGTGATCAGCAGGATGTCGTCGGAGCCGACGACGGTGTTCATGTCCGGCTGTGCCGCAGCCGATTCCGGCTGCGCGCCGACCGTCATGTCAGGCCGCGACATGATCGGACCACCCTCCTGCGACCGCGGCCAGTTGCGCCGCATAGGTGTCGAGGCCGTCGGCGCGGCCCGGGAGCCCGCTCAGGCCCGGGAGTAGGTCGCCGAACGCATTCACCTCACCGACCGCGGCACCGCGCCAGTTCGCGGCGGGCAGCAGGTCCACCCCGACACACAGCGTGCGCGGGAAGCAGGCGGCGGCACCTTCCGCGACGGCGAGCGCGCTCTCCCAGCCGTATCCCGAGGCGTCGAAGCCGACCCGCGCGGTCTCCAGGTCGCCGCGTTGCCCGCCCAGGTGCAGGTTGGTCATGGGGTGGGCGCTGGTACGCAGCACCGCGTGGGTCGCCCGCCCGGCGATCACCACGACCCGCAGATCGGCGGCGCGACCCTGCCACGACGGCTTCGGCAACCACGCCTCGATGTGCAGGCATTCGCCTGCCAGCGCGTCGATCAGGGCGCCGACCTCGGTTTCGCCCGTGAGCCGGCGCACGCGCAGGGAGTTGTAGAGACCGTCCGCGGCGATCTCCACGCTGCTGCGGGCCTGCACCCGGCCACCCGGTGCGGTCTCGACGGCAACCACACCGGCCGCGGACGATCCGTGCGCGGGTTTGACGAAGAACCGCCGCAACCCGGCAGCCGTGGCCAACGCGCGCACCTCCGGCCAGCTCCGCGGCATCGGCGCGTCGCCGCCCGAGGTGGGCGAGATCGGCACCGGCACAGCATTGCTCGCGAGGATCGCGTGACACCGTCGCTTGTCGAACAGGACGGCCAGATCGTCCGGATCGGTCAGCCGGCGCCCGCCGCGCAGCGTGTCGACCGCGGCGAGCAGCGACGCGTACCACCGCGGGCCGTCGGCGATCCGGGTCGGGTCCCCGGCTCCGCGCAGCAGCGCGTCCACGTCGGCGTCCTCGCCGGGCGAGTCGAGGCGTACCCACTCGTCGGCGTCGAACCGGGCCCCTCGGCCAGTGAGCACCTCGCGCCAGGACACCACCCGCGGGGTGGGCATGCCGGAGCGGGTCGCGGCGTCGAGCAGCATCGTGACGCGGCGGTTCTCCGGATTGCCCACGACCGCCAGTCGCGGGCGGGTCATTCGCCGACCGCGACCGTCCGGTAGATCGTTCCGTCGTACTCGTCTTCCTCGGCATTCTCGCTGTCGAGACTCAGTTGCACTCCGGACGGTTCGAGTGCCGCCCGCAAACGCTCCCGCATGCCGTCGCTCAGGTAGTTGTGGTGCAGGTCCAGCGTCTCGAGGTGGGTGAGCGACTGCCCCGCGAGCAGCGCCTCGGCACCGGCGTCCAACAGCACGCCCTTGGACAGATCCAGGACGCGCAGCTGCAAAACGATCGCCGCCGTCGCGACGGCGGCCGCGATCTCGTCCTGGTACTCACTGTTCGAGAGCGCGAGGCGCGTCAAGCTGGGGAGCTTCTCCCCGGCGAGGATCGGGGCGAGGTCCTCGACGGTGGAATCGGCACCGTATTCCTCTGTGCCCAACCACAATTCCAGATCGGTGAGGGACGGCAGATCTGATTCAGCCACCGCCCGGACCACGTCGGCCGGCAGGCCGCCCGACTCGAACACCAGGCGGCGCAGGTTCTCGTGCCGGACCGGGGTCAGCTCCAGCTGGTTGCCGCCGCGCACCGCCAGGTGCTCCAGCCGCGGAAAAGCCGTCAGCAGTGCGGTGACGTCCGACTGCACGATCCAGGAGATCTCGCAGTCCTCGACGGTCATGTCCCCGATGAACAGGGCCCGCAATGCGGGCAGTTCGCCGGAGGCCGCGACGAGAGCCTCCACCACGTCGGAGGAGCTCTCCTCGTACGGATCGGTCCAGCCGCCGACGACGATCGCCTGCACGGTCGACGGATCGACCGCGGCACGGAACTTCTCGAAAGCCTCCGGCCACTCCATGGGCGGTTCGTACGTGGGAACCGAGATTCGCCAGGCGACCGGGCCCTCCGCGGGCATGATGGGGGCAGTGTCGATGGGGAACTCCACGACCGGAAGTCCGTGGAACTCTTTCTGCAGCTCGCTGATCACCGGGGCGCTCCTGGTCTCGGGTGGGCTCGATGGGCACTATGCCCGATTTGGGACGGTTGCTGACGACCCTACAGACCACCGAGTTCGGGCATTCATCAACGGCCTCCGAGGTCAACCCGACGTCAGCGGCGGGTGAGGTCTACCGCCGCTGACCCTGAAACCCGTTGTCGCGCAGATGGGCACCAGCGGCGGTGGCAGCGCGGTCGTCGACTTCCTCGGCGTCGAGTCGGGGTTCGGGGGTGCTGTCGGTGTTCGATCGTAGGGTCTGCACGACGGGCCGAGTGGCTTCGTGGATGGGAAGGAGTGAGCTATGGGGACCTGGGGTTCGGGACCGTTCGAGAACGACGGTGCGCTCGACCTGCTCGCGGCGCTTCGGGCCGGTGACTTCGACATCGACGATTTTTGCAGGCATGCCGACGAGGAGTACCTCGAGTCGCACGAGGCGGAGGCCGCCATCGCGCTTGCGGAGGTCGTCGCGGTGGCACACGGACTCCGGCCCGCACCTCAGCAGTTCGACGGCATCGA
>NZ_JMLO01000021.1:82747-96421 GCF_000686785.1 Rhodococcus sp. UNC363MFTsu5.1 | reverse complement strand
GACGGCGGCAAGATCGAGCCCGGCTACGTGGTGGCCTGCCAGCTGACCCTCGGCGGCAAGGGTGGCGCCGACACCGGGATGTCCTCCAACTGGGAGGGCGAGGGTGTCAAGCAGACCGCCAAGAGCGCGGGCAACCTGTCCATCGCTCCCGGCCAGGCCAAGAACGTCAAGCTCCTCGACCTCGAGAAGGCCGACGACTTCGGTGGCGAGTCGCACTCCGGTGCCAACAGCTTCAAGGGCAAGAGCGGCAGCGTCACGTGGGCCGACTCCACCATCGGCGTCGAGGGCTGCGCCGGCTACGCGCAGGCCCGCTCCTACGTGAAGGTCACCGCCAACACCAAGAACGTCAGCAGCACCATCACCCTGTGGGGCCAGCCCTTCAGCATCGGCTGATCCACCCCGAACGCACCCGGACCACTCGGCAGCGCCCCCTCGCAACCGAACCCGGGTGGCGCCGTGCTCGCCGGCGCCGCGCCTCGTGGCCTGCCCCCCGGCTCACGAATCGCGGCACCACGACGCGGCCGCAACACGACTGTGCGCGAGGCCCCTCGGGGCCTCGCGCACAGTCCGTCTCAAACACCCCTCCCACAGGTCTGGATGCCCGCAGCAACCCACGATTTGTGGGCACAACGGCGCACCGGGGGGCCCGCAGGACTACCGCGAGTGCGCCGTCAGGTGTTCACCGAGCAGCGCGTCCAACCGCTCGGGCGCCTCGTCGGGGATCCAGTGACTGACGCCCTCGAGGACCTCGAACCGGTACGGGGCGTCGACGTATCGCGACGTCAGTGCTGGGCCGACCCGCCCGATCGCGGTGTCGCCGTCGCTCCACACGTGCAGGGTGGGCACGCGTACCTTGGCCGACGCCCGACCCGGCGTCGTGAAGGCCATCCCGCGGTACCAGTTCAGCCCGCCGCGGGCCCTGGCGCGCTCGCGCATCGGGCCGGCGTCACGGGCCACGTCGGCTGGTGACATCCCGGTGGCGAGCAGTTGCTTGCGCAGGGTGTCGCCTGCCAGCAGCGATTCCGGCAGCACCGGGATCTGGAAGGCGAGCATGTACCAGGACTTGAGCACCTGACTGCTGGTGAGCACCGCCCGGACGAACGCGGCCGGGTGCGGCACCGACAGTGTCGTCAGGGTGCGGATCAGGTCGGGCCGGTCCACCGCGACAGTCCACGCCGCACCCGCACCCCAGTCGTGCCCGACCAGATGCACAGGCCCGAGCCCGGCCTGCTCGATCAGCGCCACCACGTCCGCGCTCAGCTGGGAGCTGCGATAGGCCCATCGAGATCGCGGCCTTGCACGCGGCGAGGCTCCCCTCAGGTCGGGCGCCAGGGTCCGGAAACCGCGCCGGTGCAGCAAGGGCGCCAACCGATCCCAGGACCGCGAGTCCTGCGGGAAGCCGTGCAGCAGCACGACAGGGGCGCCGTCGATCGGACCGGTGTCGCGGACGTCGAACGTCAGGCCGTCGCGGATGAACGTGGTGATCCGATCGCTCATGCGCGCGACCCTACGCGGACCTGCCTGCCCACACCACGGGCCTTGGCGCCGGCGGGCAGGAACTGTCCGGTCTTCTCGATGCCGAAGCCCGGGGCGAATTCGCCGTCCCGGTAGACGAGCCGGCCGTTGATGACGGTGGCCACCGCCGCGGCGTCGCTGCGGTTCACCATCCGGCGCAGGCCGCCGTACTCTGGCACCGCTTCCTCGAACAGCCCGTCGACCGAGGCGTCCAGGCCCGCCGGATCGACCACCACGAGGTCGGCGCGGTCGCCCTCGCGCAGGTGGCCCGCATCGATGCCGTACCAGTCGGCGAGCTCGCCGGTGAGGCGGTGGATCGCCCGCTCGATGGAGAGAAAGGGCTTGCGCGCGGACTGGGCGTCGTTGACGCGCTTGAGGAGTCGGATCGGATAGTTGTAGAAGGCCATGTTGCGCAGGTGCGCGCCCGCGTCGCCGAACCCCATCTGCACGCCAGGGCTGGCGGCCAGCCTGTCGGCGAACTTCGGCCGGTGGTTCGCGACCGTGGTCCGCCACCGCAGCGACGTGCCGTACTCCACCACCAGGTCCAGGTACGCATCGACCGGGTGGACCCCCCTCTCGTCGCCCACCCGGCCGAAGGTCTTGCCGATCAGGGTCTCGTCGGGGCACCCGACGATGACCGCGTCGTAGAAATTGCGGTGCCAGATGCGCGGCGAGAACTTGTTGTCGTAGTCCCTGCGGAACCAGCGGCGGTACTCCTCGTCCTGCAGCAGCGCGTTGCGTTCCACCTCGTTCTTCAGGTGCAGCGCGGCGGCGCCCGCGCCGAATTCCTCGAACACCACCAGGTCGATGCCGTCCGCGTACACGGTGAACGGCACCGGCAGGTGCTGCCAGCGGAAGTTCGTCTTGGCGAAGCGGTTCAGCAGCGGCGCCGCGGTCAGCATGAAGTACACGATCGCGGGGTAGGCCTTGGAGTCGGCGCCGGAGAGCAGCGACGTCTTGAGCGGCTTCTTCCGACCGATCGCGGAGCTCTCGACGAAGAACGCGGCCACGTTGGGGTGCAGGTTGATCGTCGGCGCGCTCTGCAGGATCTTGCCGCGGTCGCGCAGGATCCGGTTGAGGAAGCGGAACTCGCGCCAGCGCGCGTACGTCGACGGCAGTGAGCGCGAACGGTATTCGTCGCCGTCGATCTTGTCGAGGGCGTTGGTCATCGAGGACAGGCCGAGGAACCCGGTGTCGATGGCCTCGGTGAGCATCGAGCCCATGCGGTCGAGCTCGGCGGCGGTGGGCCTGGTCTTCTTGTCCGTGCCGCGGCCGAGGCCGAGCACGTGGGTGCGGATGTCCGAGTGGCCGATGAAGCCGGCCACGTTGGGGCCGAGGGGCAGCGCGTCGAGCGCGTCGACGTACTCCGCCGGCCCGCGCCAGGTCTTGTTCTCCTCCAGGATCCGCAGCACCGACTCGCGCGGCACGGCCTCGACCCGGCTGAACAGATCCGCGCACTCGCGCGGGGTGGAGTAGACGGTCGAGAGCGAGCAGTTGCCCAGCACCACGGTGGTGACGCCGTGCCGGACCGACTCGGGCAGCCCGGGGCTGACCAGCGCCTCCGCGTCGTAGTGGGTGTGCACGTCGACGAAACCCGGGAGCACCCACTTGCCTGCCGCATCGATGACCTCGGTGTCCGGCCCGACCGGCAGCGCGGCGGAGGAGACCGCCGCGACGACGCCGTCCCGGATCCCGAGATTGCGCCGCTGACCGGCCGCCCCCGTGCCGTCGAACCACAGGCCGCCGTTGACCACGATGTCGAACTCGGGCATTGTCGCGCTCCTCACCTCAAGTAAGTGTTACCCGAGGTTACATATCTCGTTGAGTTGAAGTCAATGGACCGGTTGAGGATTTCTCAATAGAGTGCGGGGCATGGCCGCTGCCCCTCGCTCCCCCGCCGATCGGCGCGCCCAGATCCTCGAAGTCGCGGTGCGGATGCTCGAATCCGAGTCCTTCGACGACCTGTCGATGGACCGGGTGGCCGCGGAGGCCGGGGTGTCGCCGCCGCTGCTGTTCCACTACTTCAAGAACAAGCAGGGCTTCCGGAATGCGGTGCTCCAGGCCAGCGCGGAGACCCTGCAGCAGCGGATGACGCCCGACCCGACGCTGCCGACGTCCGCCCAGCTGCGCGGGGGTGTCGAGACCTTCTTCGACGCGGTGGTCGCGCACCCGACGAGCTACCTGGCCGTGATGCGGTTGGCGGGCAGCGGCGACGAGGGCATGCGCCGGATCTATCGCGGGATGCGTCGCACCTTCACCGACTGGATCGTGCACGCGCTGACCGAACTCGGCCTGCCGACCACCCCCGCCGTCGACGCCGCCGTGCAGGGCTGGCAGGCCTTTATGGAGGAGATCGTCCTGTCCTGGCTGGACGAGCCCACCATGGCGCGCGTCGAGGTGATCGACCTGTGCGAGCGGGCCTTCTATCACCTGCTGCCGGCCGCGGGCCTCGACGCCGAGCAGATCGTCCGCGCGCTGGCCGCGGCGGAGCCGAATACCGCGGCGCCCTAACCGGTGTGGCCCTCCATCGGGAACACCTCGGCCTCACCCAGCACCTCGATGGCCACCAGCGACCCGACCGCCGGGGTGCGGGTGCCTGCCTGCCGGACCCTGATGTGCGTCGGCGAGGAGTTGAGGGTGATGTCGAGCAGCGCCTGCGAGCCGAGGAACTCGGTCGCCGTCACCGTCCCCTTCTTGCGCCCGTCGGGCGCCGCCCCCGGGTCCGAGGCCACGATCTGTTCCGGGCGCAGCATCATCCGTCCTGGCCCCTCGAACGCGCTCGCCCGCACCGGGATACGACCGAGGGCACACTCCGCGACGCCGCCGGCCACGACCGCGGGCAGCAGGACGCACTCGCCGAGGAACTCGGCGGTGAAGATGTCCACCGGACGGTGGTACAGCTGCTCCGGCGCGCCGACCTGGGTGAACCGGCCCGCCCGCATCACCGCGACCTGCCCCGCGAAGGAGAGGGCCTCCTCCTGGTCGTGGGTCACCAGGATCGTCGTCACCCCCGCCGCGCCGAGCGTCTGCGCCACCGACTTCCTGGTCGAGGCACGCAGGCCCGCGTCAAGGGCGCTGAACGGCTCGTCGAGCAGCATCACCTCGGGCTCGCGGGCGAGCGCGCGGGCCAGCGCCACCCGCTGCTGCTGCCCGCCGGACAGCTCGTGCGGTCGCCGCCGCGCGTAGGACTCGTCGAGCGAGACCATCTCGAGCAACTGTGCGACCCGCCTGCCGGATCCGCCCCGGCCCCGCACGACCGCGCCGCGCAGGCCGAACCCGATGTTCCCCGCGACGGTGAGATGCGGGAACAGCGCGCCGTCCTGGGCCACGTAACCGACCCGCCGTCGGTGCGCGGGCACCACCCGGCCGGGTCGCGCGACGAGGACCCCTGCAATGGACACCGTCCCGGCATCGGGGCTGTCGAACCCCGCGACGACCCGCAGCAGGGTGGTCTTCCCGCAGCCCGACGAGCCGACCACCGCGGTGGTGGTGCCGCGCTCGACACGCAGGCTCACCCCGTCCAGGACCGCGGTCGGGCCGTAGGACTTCGACACGGATTCGATCTCCACCTCGCTCACAGCCCGGCCGCCTTCTGGGACTGTCGCAGCAGCAGGTAGGTCATGGGCAACGCCAGCAGGATCATCGTCAGCGCGAAGGGCGCGGCGGCGGCGTAGTCGAGTTCGCTGGTCAGCGACCAGAATCGGGTCGAGAGCGTCCTCGTCCCGCTCGGCGCGAGCAGCAGCGTGGCGGTCAGTTCCGTCACGATCGCCATGAACACCAGCGCGGCACCCGCCGCGGCCGCGGGCGCGGTCAGGCGCAGCGTCACCCGCACGAAGGTGCTCGCCTGGGACCGCCCGAGCGCTGCCGACGCCTCCTCGAGCCCGACCGGGACCTGCGCCAGGCCCGAGCGCAGCGACACAAGGGCCCGTGGCAGGAACATCAGCACGTAGGCGGTGATCACCACGACGACCGTCTGGTAGAGCGGGTTCGCGTAGCGGATGGTGACGGTGATCAGCGCCAGCGCGGTGACGATCCCCGGCAGCGAACTCGTCACATAGTTGCAGCCCTCCACGATCCTGCTGAACACCCCGGGGCGCCGCACCGCGATCCAGGCGACGGGGAACGCCAGCGCGGTGGTCACCGCGGCGCCGAGCAGCCCGAAGACGAGGGTCTGCGTGAGTGCGGGCCACAGCGTGCCCGTCCGCCAGACGCCCGTGCCGCCGATCCGCAACCAGCGCGCGATGGTCCACAGCGGGACGCCGAGGGCCGCGACGGTCAGCGCCACCAGCCCGAGCGCGGCGGGAACCGCGCTCCACCGCAACCGAATCCGGTCCGGCTGACGTGGCGCGCCCGAGCCAACCCGCGCGTACCGGGCCGAACCCCTGGCCGCGGCCTCGGCGACGAGCAGGACGAGGCAGCACAGCACCAGCACGCTCGCGAGCATGCTGCCAGCCGCACCATTGAAGGTGGACTGGTACTGCTCGAAGATCGCCGTGGTGAAGGTGTCGAACCGGAGCAGCGCGAACGCCCCGTACTCCGCGAGCAGGTGCAGCCCGATCAGCAGTCCCCCGCCGAGGACCGGCAGCCGCAGCTGCGGCACGACGATCCGGAAGAACACCCGATACGGACCGGCCCCGAGCGCGCTCGCCGACTCCTCGATGCCCGGGTCGAGCCGCCGCAGCGTCGCGGCGACGGGCAGCGCGACCAGCGGGAAGTAGGACAGCGTCGCGACCTGCACCCCGGACCACAGTCCGTGCAGCGACGGGATCGCGCTCACCCACGCGTAGCTGTTGACGAAGGCGGGCACCGCCAGCGGCGCGGCAAGGATCGGCGCCCAGTACCGGTGCCCGATCACCGTGGTGCGCAGGGCGATCCATGCGGCGCCGACCCCGAGGGTCATGCAGACGGGCACGGTGATGACCACGAGCGCGACGGTGTTGCGCAACAGCTCCCCGACCCGGGGGCGGAAGATCAACGCGGATGCCGTCGCCCAGCCGGTGGCGATCGTGGTGGCGACCACATACCCGAGCGGGATGAGCGTGATCGCCACCAGCGCCGCGACCACCGCCCCGACGGCAGGCGGCACCCGCCGTCGCTCCGACCGCCCGGATCGGGGGCGCGTGAGCGTTGGCGCGATCATCTCACTAGAGAAGGCCGGCCTCGGTCATGAACTGGGTGACCTTCTGGCTGTTGAGTTTCGACGGATCGACGGTCGGCGCCTGCAGATCCGCGAGCGGCACCAGCGCCGGATTCGACGGCACGCCGCTGCCGATCGCATACTCGAACGAGTCGCCCGTCTGCAGGATCTCCTGACCGGACTTGCCGGTCAGGAACCTCAGGAACTGCTGCGCGGCAACGGCCTTGTTGCTCGACTCGAGCACGCCGCCGCCGGAAACACTGACGAACGCACCCGGGTCCTCGTTCTTGAAGTAGTGCAGCGCGGTGTTGGAGCTGTTCTCGCCCGTCTTGGCCTGGTCGCCGAACCAGTAGTAGTGGTAGATGACCCCGCCGGGCACCTCACCCGCGTTGACGGCCTTCATCACGGCGCTGTTGCCCTTGTAGGGGACGGCGTTCTCCTTCATGCCCGCCAGCCATGCCCGGGTCACGTCCTCCCCCTTGAGTTCGAGCAGTGCGCTGACGATCGCCTGAAAGTCGGCACCCGACGGCGAGGCGGCCCAGCGCCCCTTCCAGCTCGGGTCCTGCAGGTCGAGCAGCGACTTCGGCAGCTGGTCCTGCGGCAGCTTGTCCTTGTTGTAGACGAAGACCGTCGAACGCGCCGCGATCCCCGTCCACTTCCCGGTGGACGGCCGATACTGCTGGGGCACCTGCGCGAGGGTGTCGGGATCGACGTCGGTGAACAACCCCGCGTTCTCGACGAGCGTCATCGCCGGCGAGTTCTCGGTGAGGAACACGTCGGCCGGGGAGGCTCCGCCCTCGGCGACGATCTGATTGCCGAGCTCGGTGTCGCCGCCGTTCCGCAGGTTCACCTCGATCCCGGACTCGGCGGTGAACTCGTCGACCCATTCCTGGGTCAGCGATTCGTGCTGGGCGTTGTACACGGTGATCGCCTCGGGCGTGTTCGCCGGGGTTCCGGTGTCCGAGTCGTTGGAGCAGGCGGTCGCGCCCACCAGGGTCGATGCCAGAAACGCCGCGCCCGCGATCGTCTTCCATCCTGCTGCCATGACGGTGCCCTTCGGCCGCTGTGACCATCGGGGAATCCCCGATGAGGATTGCCTCAGCAACGTACACCCGTGGGTGCGCGCGCGGGCCGCGATCGACCCACGATCAAGATCAAAAAGTTGGGTTAGCCTACCCTTTTCATTGGCTGATTCTTAGTGTAGCCTTCGCTGAGGAAGCCGGGCTGGAGGATCTCGACATGTACGTCTGCGTTTGCGAAGCAGCCACCGAAGAACACGTGCAGCAATGCATCTCTGCGGGGGCGCGCACCGCCAAGCACGTCGCGCTGGGCTGCGGCGCGGGGCGCGGGCGCGGCTGCGGCATGTGCCGCGACCGGATCAAGTCGATGATCGAACAGCACTACGCCACCGTCGTCGAATGTGAGGCAGAGCCGATCAGCGCCTAGTCGCGATTCGCGCACAACTACACCGAGTGAATTCACTCGGTGAGGGTTAGGCTGACTCTAGTGTCCAGCCCACCCCCACCGGAGGTGTCATGCGCGGCGACGACGAGGTCATTGCTCTTCTCAATGAGCAGTTGACCAGTGAACTCACAGCGATCAATCAGTACTTTCTGCACTCAAAGATGCAGGCCAATTGGGGTCTGACCAAGCTCGCGGAAAAGACGCGGGAGGAATCCTTCGAGGAGATGCAGCACGCGGAGTTGCTCACCGACCGGATTCTCATGCTCGAGGCCCTGCCGAACTACCAGCGGCTGCTGCCGCTTCGCATCGGACAGACCATCCGGGAGCAGTTCGAATCCGATCTGGCCATCGAGGTCGAGGTGGTGCAGCGCCTCCGCCCCGGCATCACGATGTGCCGCGAGAAGGGCGATCACACCAGCGCCGGTCTCTTCGAGAAGATCCTCGCCGAGGAGGAGGACCACGTCGACTACCTCGAGACCCAGCTCGAGCTGATCGACAAGCTCGGCGAGCAGCTCTACCTCGCGCAGACCGTGGATCAGCCGCCGACTGCCGGCTGACCCAGGGGGACGCCGGCGGAATCCCCCACCGGTGCCTGTCCGGCACCGGGCCGGCTCACCACGCGATGTTGATCGGGCCGGGATCCCATGTACCCGAGCGCCGCACGGTCTCGGCATCCAGCTGTGCCGGTTCGGCGTTCGGGTCGATGCGTGCGTACTGCTCGAGGCTGCCCCAGTCCCGGTCCCAGTCCCCGTCGAGGTAGGTCGGCAGCGTCCTGCCGGTGGCCGTCATGTCGATCCAACCGAGGGGGCCGCCACCGAAGTGGTCCTGCCACAGGCTCGTCATCACCGCGCCGGGGCGGTCCGGGAGGATCCGGTATTCCGGGATCTCGGCGACGCCGAGTCGATGATTGAACGGCTGCTGGCACGGGAACTGCAGCGCCACTTCCCAGTCGATCATGGTCGGTGTGGACGAGCCGACCAGATCGTTGAGGGTGGTCGTCCTCGGGACCCTCGGCGGTGTCACGGCGACCCACTGGTCGGGGTCGGTGTCGCTGTCGTCGACGACGATCCGGACGGCGTTCGATTCCGCGGGAACCTGGTCGAGCGGCACCCGGAGGTTCCGCCACGAGGGTGCGGGTCCGATGTCGATGGGCAGGGCACTGCCCAGTTTCCGGACGGTTCCGTCCCCACCGCGGACGCCGTACTCGAGTTCGACGCGGGCTCCTGGAGTGGCGATGCCGTCGCTGTCGACCGAGTAGACGCGGCCCGCGACGGACATCGAGACCAGGTCACCCTCGGCGGGCAGGACATACCAGTCCGAGGTCAACGACGCGGGTCCGCTCGTCCCGAAGGTGCCGAGGACGGGAGTGGCCCCGGGATCGAGACCGAACGGCAGGGCGACGCTGCTGCCGTTGATGCCGGAGGCGCCCTGGCCGCCGGCGGTGCCCGCCGCGTTGCTGGACTTGGCGTCCTCGTTGTCGAGTGACTTGGCCATGCCCTCGGAGGCGGCATTCTCGTCGGAAGTCAGGTCACCCGCCACCCCGTTCGGGGTGAATCCGGCGCTCTGCACGCCGAGCGCGTTCGCCGGCGCGGCCGTGAGCGGTTGCAGGACAGAGGCATTCGGATCGGTCTCGACGAGCACGTCCTCGGCAAGGCCGCAGGAGTGGCCGGCGAGGGCGCCAAAATTCGACTTCGCCAGCGAGAACGAGGGGTACTGAGCGATCGCCCCCTTGGTCATCGAGAGCACGAAGACCAAGACCATGGCCCCGGCCGCGACCGTCAGCGGGGGAATCGACCACAGTCGGCCCGGCCGAGCGGCCCTGTCTTCGTGAGGTTCCCGGAGGAAACACCACGCGGCGACCAGCAGCATCACCACGGTGAGCCCGAGCAGGATCGTGCCCGCGCCGAGCCCGGCGATCGTCACCGGCTTGTCCCACCAGGGGATACCCCAAGCCGACACGTACCACCAACTGTTGCTGCTGGTGAACGCGAGCGCGAGCACGAACAGCACGGCGGCAGCGAACAAGGCCCTGTTGCGGCGCGACCGGAGCACGGTCGGGCCAACCGCGACTGCGGTCAGCACGGCCAGCGACCCGGCCAGGCCTGCGTAGATCCCGAAGTGATGCGTCCACTTGGTGGGCGTGAACATCATCAGCACCATCGCCGCGATCGTGATGCCGATGATCCGGCGCGACGGCCCAGCCGCGGTCCCTGGGATCCGGCCCCCGCGACGCAGCATCACCAGCAGGCTGGCGACGATCGAGAGGACCATCACGAACACCCCGAACCGTCGGGCCAGGGACCCGTCGGCGTTGATGATGAACAGCCACTCGTAGCGCTTGTACTCCTCGAACCAGGCATTCGTCGGGGGAATCGTGTGCACGTGCTGCATCTCGATCACGGCGGCGAGGGTCTGGTCTGCGAACACCGCGACCAGGATGACCAGACCCGCGGCGGCGATCGGTCCGAGCACGGCGAGATAGCCGACGGTCTTGGCGCGCGCGGCGACGATCGCCAGCACCGGCCTGGCGCCCGCGATCAACGCGCCGAAGCAGATGATGCCGGAGGGCCCGACGGTCACCGTGAGCGCGCCGATCAGCACGGCGACGGCGGCGGGCAGCAGGCGTCGGGTCGCGATGGCGCGCTCGACCGAGCACCACGTCAGCAGCACACCGGCGGCGACGATCGGCTCGGGGCGCAGGCCGTTGTTGTACGGCAGCCAGAACGCGAGGAACACCAGCCCGCCGGTCCACATCGCGACCCGGTTCCTGCGGACCGCGGCGCCGAGGCGCGGGGCCACCTCGCGGCTGATCACCAGCCAGCACACGATGCCCGCGATCAGCGCGGGGAGCCGCATCCACGGGCTGGCGGTGGACACCTTCGTCATCAGCGCGAGCAGGTCGTAGTACGGGGTGCCGAACGGCGCCTCGGGCACACCGAACCAGCGGAAGTAGTTGGCCATGTAGCCCGACTCGAGCGACGACCTGGCCATGGTGAACTGGTAGCCGTCGTCCGAGGTGGTGGCGCCGATGAAGTGCCACAGCAGCAGCGTTCCGGTCACCACCGCGTCGATCGGGGTGAACTTCCACCAGCGCGCGGGCAGGAACCGCCGGGAACGTCGTCCGTCGAGGCCGTCGATGCGGTGCAGCCCGACCAGGGCGACGGCGGTCGCGAGCACCGCGACGATCATCGCGACGAGCTTGATCGCGGACGGCGTCGACGTGAACCGGGTATCGAGATCCGCGTGCACCGCCAGACCAGCGGGCACGGCGCCCTCGAGGTCGCTGAACACGCCCACCAGCTGCGGCCGGAAGTCGCCCGCGAGGGTGGTCGGGTCGCCGCCCGCGAGCGTGGTGACGGTCCGCTCCGCGTTCGAGCTGACAGTGACCGACCGCCCGGCGAGCTCGTCGACCGGGATCGCAAGCAGGGTGTGGTCACGCTGGACGATCTCGAACTGCGCGGGCCCGCCGTCCGCACCCGGGCTGACCCGGGCGACAACGCCGTATCGGGCCGCGTCCGCCGCGCCGACCGGGGCGGTCGAGACCACGACCCCACCGGAAGCGGACAGCTGCGCCGCCGCGGCGGCTGGAATCGTCGCCTCGAATTCGAGGGGCGCGTACGACACCAGCGGCGCCTCGACTCCGGCGATCGAGTCCGCCTGGGGCCAGGACAGGCTCGCGCTCTCCTGCTGCACCGGCAGGAACGGCACCGACAGCGCGGCCAGGATCCCGAGGACAGAGGACACCACGGCAACGAGGCGAATACGGCCGGCCCCCACGCGGGCCGCCTGTGCCGGGTCCGGTCGGCTGGACTGTGGTCGTTCGTCTACGGCGCTAACGGTCACGACGATCGATGCTATCCGGCAGAAACGTTCCAGATGGTCTCTTCTGTCGCGCCGCTCGACGACATCGGGACCCGCACGCGTCCGACAGCTGCGAACACGGGTCGGGGCCGGCCCCTGCAGACCGGCCCCGACTTCGAGCGGATGACGGGAATCGAACCCGTGTGAACGGCTTTGCAGGCCGGTACCTAACCACTCAGCCACACCCGCATCGATAGGACACTCTGCCGACTCGCCGACGGTCCGACCAGGGTTCGGCTCACGCTGATTCTTAGGCGGCCGACTCGGGCCGACGCAGCGCCAGCAGCGCGCTGAACCCGGCGGCCAGCAACGCGAACGCCACCGAGCACACCGCGAAGGCGGTGCCGCCGAGCGTCGTGAGGCCGAGCGCGGTGGTGCCCGCGCCCGTGCCGATGTAGAGCACCGAGTTGTTCCAGGACACCGCGGGCGCGCGACGTTCCGCCATCACGGTGGTCAGGTAGACCTGCGCGGTGCTGAAGAACGCAGTGCCGCAGAAGAACGCGAGCACGAACCCGGCGAGGCACACCTGCCAGGTGTCCGCGGTCGCCGCGACCCCCAGCGCCACCGCGAGCACCAGGCCCCACCCGACGCTCAGCTCCGAGACGTGCCTGCCCGCAGAGCTCCACCGATCGATCAGCGGCCCGGCAACCATCGAGCCGATCAGCGAACCGATCCCGACCACCATGCCCACCAGCCCGAGCACCCCGGTCTCGAAACCGAACTTCGTGGCGAACAGCGCTCCCGCGTATGCGTAGGTGCCGAGGCGAGCGGCCTGCACAAAGAAGTTGCCAGCCATGATGGTCCGGAACACCCCGACCTTCCACAGCCCGAACGAGGACCTCAGCGCGGACAGCGGCCGACCGCGCGATGCGGATGCCCGCACCGATTCGCGCAGCCGCAACCCGATGAGCGTGCCCGCCGCCACCAGTCCGAGCGCGACCGCCGCAAAGGCCAACCGCCAGCTCGACCCGGCCGCGGCAAACGTCGCCAGGGGAACCCCGACGATCTGACCGCCCGCGTAGGCGGCCGACCCCCTGGCGATCGCGCGACCACGTTCGTGCGGCGCCGCGGTCTCCGCCAGGTAGGCCCACATCGCCGGACCCACCAGGGCACCGCCGATACCGCCGATCGCGCGAGCGGCGAGCAACCAGCCGAGTCCGGGTGCCAGCGCGCAGAGCAACTCACCGGTCGCGAAAACCGCGATCCCGGACAGGATCACCCGTCGACGCGGCAGGTGTTCGGTGAGCGCCCCGACCAGGGGGCTGGCTATCGCATAGGACAGGCCGAACACCGTGACCACCCAGGCCGTGGCGGCGATGCTGGTGCCGAAGTCGTCGGAGATGGTCGGCAGCAGCGGGGACGCCAGGAACAGCTCTGCGCCCATCAGGAAGAACACCGCCTGGATCAGGGCGTGCTGGCGCCAGGGTGTGTGCGGCTGCGTCAAGTCTCTCTCCTTCGCCCACCGACGCTACCGCCAGCGCAAGCCCGTCCCCGTGGCCGACTCCCGCTGACAGGGAACAGGTGCTGTCCTACCGCGCCCCCACTCCCCTACGGTGCGCTCATGACTGCATTCGACTTGCGGGACCTGGCGGGCACCACCGCGGTCGTCACGGGGGCGGCCTCCGGCATCGGCGCGGCGATCGCCCGACGGGCCGCCGGGCTCGGAATGCGCGTGGTACTGGCCGACTTCGACGGAG
>NZ_JMLO01000021.1:0-82737 GCF_000686785.1 Rhodococcus sp. UNC363MFTsu5.1 | reverse complement strand
GGTCGAACTGTCCGGCGCCAACGCGGACGGCGGCAAGATCGAGCCCGGCTACGTGGTGGCCTGCCAGCTGACCCTCGGCGGCAAGGGTGGCGCCGACACCGGGATGTCCTCCAACTGGGAGGGCGAGAGTGTCAAGCAGACCGCCAAGAGCGCGGGCAACCTGTCCATCGCTCCCGGCCAGGCCAAGAACGTCAAGCTCCTCGATCTCGAGAAGGCCGACGACTTCGGTGGCGAGTCGCACTCCGGTGCCAACAGCTTCAAGGGCAAGAGCGGCAGCGTGACGTGGGCCGACTCCACCATCGGTGTCGAGGGCTGCGCCGGCTACGCGCAGGCCCGCTCCTATGTGAAGGTCACCGCCAGCACCAAGAATGTCAGCAGCACCGTCACCTTGTGGGGCCAGCCGTTCAGCATCGGCTGATCCGATGAGTCGGGGCGGCCCACCATCGCTGGTGGGTCGCCTCGCCCGTTTCGATCCAAGGAGGACGTCGTGACCGACGATCTGTCCGACTACCGTGCCGACTTCCTCGAGATCGAGAACCGAGTCACCCGGGAGTTCGTCGCCGGGTGGCGCCGCCCGGCGATCACTGCGGTGGTTCTCGTTCTGACGGTCGGCCTCGCGCTACCGCACGCGGGGTCGCTGCCTGCGTGGGCCGTACTCGTGGGAGGGCCGAACCCGGATCACACGGCGACGCCTGCACCACTGCGGCTGTTCATCGTGTTCGTCGTGATCTTCGGGATCGTCGCCTCGATGCTGGGCACCTGGTCGCGCCGGTGGGCGGTCGCCCAGATAGCGGTGATGGGAACGGGGGTGGGGACGGTGATCGGGCTGCTCGGCTACTGGTCACAACAGAGCCTGCCGCCCGGAATCCGCCCAACCGGAGTCGAATACGGGCTGATCCTCACGTGGGCGGGGATGGCTGCCCTCACCGCGCTGTGGGTCCCGGTGGTTCTCAGTCGCGCGAACATCATGCAGGCGGAGCGTCGCTGAGCACGGCTCACGGTGCTTTGGCCCGTTTTGGCCCGCCCTGCTGGAACGTGTTCTAGGTTCAGGTCATCGGCCTCGACCTCGCGGCCCGGCCAGGAAGGAATGACGATGCAGTTCAACCTCGCGGACATTTTCGAGACGGTCGCCTCCGCGGTACCCGATCGCATCGCGCTGACCTACGAGGACGAGAACCTCACCTACGCCCAGTTGGACGCCGAGGCCAACAGGACCGCGGGCCTGCTCGCGCAGGCAGGCATTACTCCAGGCGACCACGTGGCGCTGTTCCTGAAGAACAGCATCGAGCACGTCACCAGCATCCTGGGGCTGATCAAGATCCGTGCGGTGCCGATCAATGTCAACTACCGGTACACACCGGCCGAACTCGAGTACATCTTCGTCAACTCGGACTCGGTTGCGGTGATCGTCGAACTCCCCGAGCATCAGCGGGTTCTCGCGTCGCTCCTCGACAGTTGCCCGATGGTTCGAACGGTGTTCGTGGTGGGGGAGACCGTCGACGAGCTGCGCGCCGCCGCCGAAGCACGCGCGGTGTCCGTGATCGCGTTCTCCGGGGCTGGTGAGCTGCCACCCGTCGCGGAATTCGCCCCGCGCACGGGGGACGACCTCTACGTGCTCTACACGGGTGGAACCACCGGATACCCCAAGGGCGTCATGTGGCGGCACGACGACTTCTTCCGCAAGCCGCTCTCCGGCGGAAACCCGTACGGCGAAGAGACGAGACGGGATCTCGCCGAAGTCGCCGCTGCGGCAAAGGAGTTCCCCGAGCTCTCCTTCCTGATCGCGGCGCCCCTGATGCACGGTGCCGCGCTGTACTCGCTGTTCACCTTCTTCACCCTCGGCGCCCGTGTCGTCCTGCGGCGTGATTTCGACCCGAAGCAGGTCGTCGAAGCGATCGAGAAGGACTCGGTGCAGGTGATCCTGATCGTCGGCGACGGCATGGGCCTGCCGTTGGTCGACGAGATGGAGCGCAGGCAGGGCGAGGTCGATCTCAGTTCGCTCTTCTCGATCACCTCAGGCGGCGCGATCTGGTCGACCAGCGTTCGGGATCGCATGCTCGCGGTCAAGCCGGACCTGCTGCTGCGGGACAACTTCGGCGCGTCGGAATCGGGCAACGACGGCGCATTCACCATCGACGAGGCCGGCAATCTGCGCATGCCTCCCTCGCCCAACATGATCCTGGTCGACGAGAGGCTGAACGAGATCGAGCCGGGCTCGGAGGAGATCGGTTACATCGCGCGTATCGGCAACGTCCCCCTCGGCTACTACAAGGACGAGGAGAAGACCGCCCGGACGTTCCCGACGCGCGGCGACGGCACCCGTCTGTCGGTGCTCGGCGACATGGGCAGGGTGGAAGCGGACGGCACCATCGTCTTCCTGGGCCGCGGCTCGCAGTGCATCAACACCGGCGGTGAGAAGGTCTTCGCCGAGGAGGTCGAGGCCGCCCTCCACGCACACCCGTCGATCGTCGATGCGCTCGTCGTGCCCGCACCCGACCAGCGCATGGGCCAGCAGGTCGCAGCGGTGATCGCGACCTACCCCGACTCACCCGAGTTGACCCTCGCCGACGTCCAGGAGCACTGCCGCAAGACCTTGGCCGGCTACAAGATCCCGCGTTCGATCGTGCTGGTCGAGGAGGTCAAGCGAACCCCAGCCGGGAAGGCGGACTACCGCTGGGCGACGTCGATGGCGTCCTCATAGCGCCGGTCCTCGACCGGTGAGTGACGGTTCGCCGACCAGTTCGACCTCGCATTCGGCACGGACGCGGTGTCGCAAGGCGAGATACTGGACAGCATCGAGTTCCACGGCACCAAGGTGATGCCCGGCAATCACCACTTGGAGGTAGGCAATGGACATCGTCGTTCTCATCGGTCGGATTCTCTTCTCCGTGTTGTTCCTCTCATCCGCTGTTGGCCACCTGACCCAGTCCAAGGCCATGGCGCAATACGCCGCGAGCAAGGGCGTGCCCATGGCGCAGCTCTCCGTCCTGGCCTCTGGTGTGCTCCTGGTCGTTGGCGCGCTGAGCGTGCTCCTCGGCGTCTGGGCCGATCTCGGCTCCCTCCTTCTGGTGGCCTTCCTCGTCCCGACCGCGGCGCTCATGCACAACTTCTGGACCGAATCCGACCCGCAGGCCCGGCAGATGGAGATGGTCCAGTTCAACAAGGACATCGCGTTGGCCGGTGCGGCGCTGATGCTGTTCGCCTTCTTCGCCCACACCGGCGATCTCGGGTTGACCATCACCGGGCCGTTGTTCTCGCTCTCCTGATCTGGCGCGGATGGTCACGGGGTGACGAGGACGACCTTGCCGAAGGCTCGTCCGCTGTGAAGGAATTCGTGCGCCTCGGCGGCCAGTGGCATGGGGAGGACGGTGTCGATCACCGGGGCGATCACGCCCTGCTCGATCAGCGGCCACATGTACTCGAGGACCCGGGCGACGATGGCGGCCTTTTGGTCGGGCGGTCGGGACCGCAATGAGGTTGTCGCGACGCTGGCACGCTTGCTGAACAGCAGCCCGAGGTCGAGTTCGGTGGGTGCGAGGGTGCCGCCGATGATGACGAGATGTCCGTCAGGTCCGAGACATTCGATGTTCTCGCGCAGAAACGGCGCGCCGGCGATGTCGAGGATCGCATCGACGCCGCGGCCGCCGGTGGCGTCGAGGGCCCGGGTCACGAAATCGTCGGTTCGGTAGTCGACGGCGACGTCGGCGCCGAGGCGCATGACTCGGTCGAGCTTGGCGTGGGTTCCGACGGTGGTGATCACACGGGCGCCGGACACCTTGGCCCATTGGACGGCCATTGTCCCGATGCCGCTGCCTCCGCCGTGCACGAGTACCCATTGGCCGGCGCGCAGGTGGGCCTTGAGCGTGAGGTTGGCGTACACCGTGCAGCACGCCTCGGGCAGGGCCGCCGCCTGCGGAAAGTCCAGGCCGCGAGGGATGGGAAGCAGCTGGCGTGCCGGCACCACGGCCTGCTCGGCGTACCCTCCGCCGCCCAGTAGTGCGCAGACACGGTCGCCCTTCGACCAGCCGATCACCCGGTCACCGACCCAGCTGATCGTTCCGGCGCACTCGAGGCCGAGAACGTGGGGTGCCCCGGTCGGGACCGGATATCGGCCTTCGCGTTGGAGGAGGTCGGCGTTGTTGATCCCGGCGGCGCGGACGTCGATCACGACGTCGGACGGCGACGGCTCGGCGAGTGTCGTCTCCCTCCACGTCAGCACACCGGGAGGCCCCGGTTCGTCGAAGTCGATTCCTCGCATGTATCTACTGTCGACCAACCCGACCGGCAGGTCGAGCACATAGTTGTCTCGGTGGCCCGGTCTGCCTCGCCGCGGGGCGAGCGCTCCCGAGTGTCGGCTCAGCGGGGTGACTTGGTTATCACTGTGAACAGCTGCGCGATCACGTCGTCCTCGACGATCGCGACGTCATACCCCGAGATCAGTGGCTCACGCGATCCGGCGCCCGCTCGATCGAGCGGGACAACGTCAAAGGCCAGAAGGCCCAGGTTGGCGGTCTGGTGGACCGAACCGGACTGGGTGAACGTCAAGCCCGACAGCGGACCGTCGAGCAGTTCCTGCGCCTTCTCGTGCAGTCGGTCTCGGCCGACGACCGTCTCCTCGGGGTCCGACCAGCGCACGTCGGGGGCATAGTTTCGGCGGACAACCGTGAGGCGCCGCTGCGGGTCACGTTCGTTGAACACCGCCAGGAGGTTCTCCTCCATCAATCGAACGATGGTCTCACTCATCGTGATCGCCCTCCTGGCCGGCCAGCGGAATGCGGACCACGAACTCGGTGTGTCCGGGCCGTGACTCCACGCGGATGTCGCCCCGGTGCTTGTCGACGATCCGCCACGAGATGTCGAGGCCGAGCCCGGTGCCTTCCCCGACCGGTTTCGTCGTGAAGAACGGCTCGAAGATGCGGTCACGGACCTCGTCCGAAATGCCCGATCCGGTGTCCCCGATGGCCACGGCCAGGCAGCCGCCGTCCCGGTAGGTGCGAATGGTGAGGGTGCCGCGGCCGTCCATGGCGCCGACCGCGTTGTCGATGAGGTTGGTCCAGACCTGATTGAGCTCGGCCGCGTGCACGGAGATGCGGGGCAGTGCGCGGTCGTAGTCCTTGACCACGTCGATGTCGGGCCCGATCTTCCTGCTGAGCATCACCAGTGTGCTGTCGAGCAGTTCGTGCACGTCCGAGATCTGGAAGGGCGCGCGGTCCATCTGCGAGTACTGTTTGGCGGCGCCGACGAGCGAGGAGATCCTCCTGGTGGAGTCCGAGATCTCGTTCATCAACAGCTCGGTCTCGATGGTGTAGTTCAGCCAGGCGACGGCGCCAGTGAGGATGGACGGCGAGGTCGCGGCCGCCACCCGCTCGAGCCAGGCGACGTCGAGACCGGCCTGCACGAAGTTCGGCGCCAGGTTCCATCCGCCGGCGATGCCGTGGTCCTCGAGCCAGTCGCCGATCGCCTCTTCGCGATCCGATTCCTCGAGCGGGCTCAGCGTCGGCGCCTCCGTGACCAGTCCCACTGCCTCCTCCTGGATCTCGATGAGCGCGTGGAGAGTGGCGGGTTCGTAGGCCCCCGAGGCGATCATCCCGAGTTTGTGCCGCATGCCTGCGACCCGGCTCCGCAGCGAGGCCGTGGCCCGGACCGCGGCGGCGGCGGGGTTGTTGAGCTCGTGCGTGAGTCCGGCGGACAGGGATCCGAGCGCGAGCAGCCGCTCCCGTTGGTCGAGGATCTCGCGGGAGTTCTGGTTGCCGAAGAACAGCCCCTCCAGCAGATGGAGGGCCATCGGGAACCAGTCCGCCATGAAGCGGGCGAAGTCGCCGGCGTCCAGGACGAAGAAGGTGGAGCGCTCGGGCACCGTCATCGATCCGTTGTAGAGCTGCGGCACCCGGTCGCCCATGTATGCGGTCCACGCGCCCGCATACGACCCGCGGTGCGAGGTGCGCACCAGTTCCACCTCGGTGCCGCCCGAGAGTTTCGTGAGCACCACCGTGCCCTCGACGAGCACGTAGAAGCAGGTGGCCGGGTCGCCCTCCCGGTACACCGGGCCCGGCTCGATCACCTCGATTCGCCCGGCGCTGCTCAGCTGCTCGAGTTGAGCGTCGTCGAGCTTCTCGAACAGGAACAGCGTCCGCAGTTCGCTCGGCGTGAGGGTCGGTCCGGGATTCACGGCTTGGCCAGGTATCTGTGCACGAGCATCACGGCCATTGCTCCCTCTCCCACCGCGGACGCGACCCGTTTCGCGGAGTCCGAGCGCACGTCCCCGGCCGCGAAGACCCCGGGGACACTGGTCTCCAGATGCTGGGGCATGCGCTCGAGCTCCCAGCCGCGCGGCCGTTTGCCGTCGACCACCAGGTCCGGACCCGAGACGACGTACCCGTGGTCGTCGCGCACCACGACACCGTCGAGCCAGTCGGTGCGTGGCGCCGCACCGATGAACAGGAAGAGCCAGTGCGCGTCGACGGTCGACGTACGACCCGTTGTGTTGTCGCGCAACGTGATCCGCTCCAGATGATCGTCCCCCTCGACGCCGACCACCTCGGAGCACGCCAGGACCACGATCTTCGGGTTCTGTCTGATCTGCTGGATCAGGTAGTGCGACATGGAATCGTCCAGCGAGCGGGCCCGCACCACGATGGTCACCGAACGCGCACCCCTCGCGAGGTAGACCGCGGCCTGCCCGGCCGAGTTCGCGCCGCCGACGATGTACACGTCCTGGTCGCTGCACCGCGCGGCCTCCGTCACCGCGGATCCGTAATACACTCCGCGGCCGGTGAACTCGTCCAGCCCGGGGGCCGACAGCTGCTGGTAGGAGACCCCGGTCGCCAGGATGACGGTGTGCGCGTCGAGCGAGGCGCCGTCGGCGAAGCGGACCGTGCGCGCGGACCCGTTCACCTCCAACGCGACGACGTCCCGCGTGGTGATGACCTCCGCGCCGAACTTGGCCGCCTGCCTGCGGGCCCGGTCGGCCAGTTGAGCCCCGGACAGTCCATCCGGGAATCCCAGGTAGTTCTCGATCCGGGAGCTCTGTCCGGCCTGCCCGCCGGTGGCGGTGCGTTCGACGAGGACGGTGCGTAGCCCTTCGGACGCCCCGTACACGGCCGCACCGAGCCCGGCAGGCCCGCCGCCGATGACGACGAGGTCGTAGAAGTCCGATGCGGGGGTGGTGGCGAGTCCGACGTGGTGCGCCAACTCCGAGTCGTTCGGCTCCACCAGGGCGTGTCCGTCGCAGGTGATCACCACCGGCAGCCGCATGCCGTCGGCCCCCGCGGCCTCGAGCAGACGCTGCCCCTCCGGTTCGTCGGACATGTACCACCGGTACGGGAGCTGGTTGCGCGCCAGGAACTCACGCACCTCCGAGGACCGCGCCGACCACCGGTGCCCGACCACCTTCGTCTCGGTCACCGGCTTGCGATCGGAGGTCACCCAGGCGTCGAGCAGGGCGTCGAGCACCGGGTACAGCTTCTCCTCGGGCGGATCCCACGGCTTGAGCAGGTAATGGTCGAGATCGACGACGTTGATCGCGTCGATCGCGGCATCGGTGTCGGCGTATGCGGTGAGCAGCACCCGCTTCGCCGCGGGATACAGGTCCATGCCCTGTTCGAGGAACTCGATGCCGCTCATGCCGGGCATCCGGTAGTCGGCGAGCAGGACCGCGACCGGGTCGCCGCGCAGCTTCATCTCCTTGAGCGCGGCCAGGGCGTCGTCGCCGGACTGTGCCCGGATGATCCTGTACTTCTCGCCGTAGTTGCGGCGTAGGTCCCTGACGATGGCGCGGGACACGCTCGGATCGTCATCGACGCTCAGAATTGCCGGCTGTACCATCGGTCTCCCATTCGCGGCTGCCGTTCGCCAAGCCGCCTTCCAGTATGCCGCCCGGGGCGGGCGACGGGGTTCTACTCCCTGTTCAGGGTTGCCTCCTCGAGGTCGAGTTCGCGCAGCACCTGTCGCAGTACCTCGTCGTCGATTCGTCCGTTGTCACGCTCTGCGATGAAGACGCCTCGTTCTGTGTCCAGCATCTGCAGGCGCAGCGCGCGGAACGCGGCGGACGGGCTCTCGCCCAGTTCGGCCTCACTGCGACCGAGCCGCTCCCATGCCGCGTGGGCGCGGTGCTCGCTCCAGGTACGCAGGATCTCCGCGGCCCGCCGACGGACGGCAGCGGGGTCCCCGTCGGCGTTTGCGACCAGGCTGTCGAGCACCTCCGTTGCGGCCCGTGCGGCCTTGTCCTGCGCGGCAGCGAGCGCGATCGCGTCCTTGCGGCGTTCCTCCTCGTCGCCGACCCCGAGACGGGTGATCAGCCAGGGCAGGGTCAGTCCGTGCAGGAGAAGGGTGCCGACCACGACGACGAAGGTGATGAACAGGATCATCTCCCGCTCGGGGAAGGGGGCGCCCGAGCTGACGGTCAGCGGGATAGCGAAGGCGGCGGCGAGCGAGACCACACCGCGCATGCCGGACCAGGCGAGGACGAACACCGCCCGGAGCGTCGGCGCAGGCTCCCGCTCGCGGATTCGCTTGGACAACAAACGCGGGAGGAAGGCCGCGGGGAAGACCCACAGGAGCCGGACGGCGATCACAGCGACGAGCACGGCAGCCGAGGCGCCGAAGACTTCGGCCACACTGCGGCCGTGGAGCCCCTGCACGACGCCCGGCAGCTGCAGTCCGATCAGCAGGAAGACGAACGATTCCAGGACGACGTCGACGGCCTTCCAGACCGCGGTGTCCTGCAGGCGGGTCGCGTATCCGGCACGGGTCGCGCGCTGACCCAGATACAGGCCGGCGACGACGACCGCGATCACCCCGGAACTGTGCACCTCCTCGGCCACCAGGTACGCGACGAAGGGGACGAGGAGCCCGATTCCGCTCTCCATCACCGGATCCGAGAGCCGCGAACGAATCGCGGCGACGACGATCCCCACCCCGATGCCGATCAGCGCGCCGCCGATCGCCGCACCGAGGAAGGTGCGCACCCCCTCCATCAGGGTCACGCCGGTGCCGACCGCTGCGGCGAGTGCGACACGGTACGCGGTCAGCGCGGTCGCGTCGTTGAGCAGGCTCTCGCCACCGAGCAGTGTCATGATCCGCCGGGGCAGGCCGAGGCGTCGTCCGATCGCGCTGGCGGACACCGCATCCGGCGGCGCCACGACCGCGCCGAGGACCAGCGCGGCGGCGAGGGGCAGTTCGGGAACGGTGAGATATGCGACCGCCCCGACGACGGCGGTGGTGGCCAGCGGCAGGCCGACCGCGAGCAGTCCGATCGGGCGCGCGTTGCGGCGCAGCGCCAGCGAGGAGCTGTCGAGCGCGGCCGAGTAGAGCAGCGGCGGCAGCACCGCGAACAGCACGAGATCTGGATCGAGTGCGGTGTCGGGAACCCCGGGGATCTGCGACCCGGCCAGTCCGACGAGGACCAGCAGCAGCGGGGCCGACCAGTTGAATCGCCGTGCGACGGCGGCGGTGAGCAGCGCCACCACCGCGACGGCGAGCAGGGCCACGTTCACGGCGGTTCTCCGTCCAGCGGTCGGGGGTGTGGATATCGCACCTTGCAGCATGCAGGATGGGAGGCGATGAAGAAGGTTCTCCGACGCGCAGCCGACCGCATTCGAGTCGGATCCCCGGGTCCGGCCACAGCTCAGGCCTGCGACGAGCTCGCGGCCGCCGCCGGACCGGACCCCGAGCCGCGCACCCCCGGACTCTGCGAGGAATGCACGGCGCTCGGCGAACAGAACTGGGCGCATCTGCGGATCTGCCTCACCTGCGGGCACGTCGGATGCTGCGACTCGAGCCCGCACCGGCACGCGACCGCGCATTTCGAGCAGACGGGGCACCCCGTCATGCGATCGCACGAGCCCGGCGAGGCGTGGCGTTGGTGCTACCGGCACGCCGAGATGGGCTGACCCTCGATCAGCCCTCTTCCGCGATGCTCGCGCGAGTGGTGTGCTGGGAGTGTCACCGCCACCGGTTCAGAACCGGAGCCGACCATCCAAGTATCGAGGAAGGCGCCATGACCACGATCCATCTCCACCAGACGACAACCGCGACGCCCGAGGAGGTCCTTGCCGGCCTGACCGACTTCGGGCCGGGCCGCGAGGAGATCTTCGGAAACAGCGCAGACAGCTACCTCAAGGTGCATCACGAAGGTCCCCATGACGCTGATGTCACGGAGGGTTCGAGCGGCATCTGGGAAACCCTGCACTACGACTGGACCGACCCACATCGCGTGGTGATGACGACCACCGACTCCAATCTGTGGGGTGGTGCCTCGGGCCACACCTACACCCTCACGCAGGAGCCAACGGGTGTGACCGACGTGGACGCCGTCGTGGTCCGCGATGGCAAGAACCTCAGGGGACGGCTGCTCGCGATGGTGCTCGGACTCTTCGGCACCCGCGTCCTGGGAAAGCAGTTCAAGAAGTCCATCGAGGCCATCGAGGCTCGCAGCGACGGCGCGAGTGGAGAGAACCCGCAGACGCACGAGGGCTGAACGCTGCAAGTGTTTTCAGCGGGTGGATCGAGCGTTCGCCTCGTCGACCATGTACTGCGCGTACCAGTCCGGCCAGTCTTGGTCGTAATGCCCGAGCTGCTCCTCGTGCTTGCCGTGCGCGGCGGCCGCGCGTCGCAGCGCCCCGGCCAGGTCTGGGGCAGAGGTATACGCCACCGGTCCGGGTGTCACTCGGCCCGGCGCGCGGGTGGTGACCTCCTGCACGAACCAGTTGTTGCCGTCCGGATCGGCGAACGACAGCCACGAGCGGTAACTGCCGCGGTCCGGGTCCGGGCCGGGTACCCGTTCGGTGGCCCCGGCGTGGTGGAAGGCCCCGCCCGCGTCGTGGAAGACCTCGCTGACCTGAACGCCACGATCAGCCAGTTCCGCCCGGGCTGCCTCGATGTCGGTCACCACGAGATGCGGGCCGTCCGCCGAGCCGGGAGCGGCCGAGGTGACGCCGACGCCGAAGATCACCGAGCACGCCGACCCCGGAGGCGTCACCTGCACCACACGGAAGTCGGTGCTGGCGGCGAAGTCGGCATCCACCCGCCACCCGAGCGTCTCGTAGAACTCCTTGGCCCTGTCCACATCGGACACTGGCAACACCACGATCTCGAGCTTCATGTCCACGGCCTCGCTCCTCCCGATTGATGTCGGTCGCGTGTCACTGCCACTGAGGTGAGTCCGCCATCAACACTCGCACCGCGCAACGTCGAAAGTCCACAACCGCTAGCGGTCCAAAGGACATGGGCAGTCGCCACACAGGGCGAATCAGCACTACCCTCGAAGGGTCCGCCGCCGTCTGCCGGTGGGCCCGCCACGACAGGACTGCACCATGGGAGTTCTGCTCGAACACACGGATGCCAGCAGCGCGACCGCGCGGGTGCGATTGCCACCGTGCGCCGCTCGATCGAGCGCATCGTCCACGCTCCCTCGCCACGGTCGCGACCGGAGTGCCACTGCCGGGCCACGTCTGATCACCGGCCGCCAGTCATAGGGGAGACATGCTCATGCCCACTATCCGATCAGTCCAGGTGGATCAACCCGATGGCGAACTGCGCCTGACCACCCGCGAGATACCCGACCCCGGCCCGGGTCAGGTGCGGGTCACCGTCGAAGCCTGCGGCATCTGCCACTCCGACGACGCGTTC
This sequence comes from Rhodococcus sp. UNC363MFTsu5.1, assembly GCF_000686785.1. Classification (NCBI taxonomy): domain Bacteria; kingdom Bacillati; phylum Actinomycetota; class Actinomycetes; order Mycobacteriales; family Nocardiaceae; genus Rhodococcus; species Rhodococcus sp. UNC363MFTsu5.1. The sequence continues at coordinate 71,109 of NZ_JMLO01000021.1, read as the reverse complement.
GTCACCAATGCCCTACCGGGCGTGACGTTCCCCGTGACACCGGGTCATGAGATCGCCGGTCGCATCGACACGGTCGGCGATGGCGTCGCCCGTTGGCGCCCGGGCGACCGTGTGGCCGTCGGCTGGTTCGGCGGCGCGTGCCTGTACTGCGACCACTGTCGCGACGGGGACTTCATGCACTGCGAGAACCTGCAGGTGCCAGGCTGGCACTACCCGGGCGGTTTCGCCGATGCCGTGGTCGTGCCCGCCAGCGCGATCGCACGCATACCCGACGAGTTCACTGCGGTGGACGCAGGACCGATGGCCTGCGCCGGCGTGACCACCTACAACTCGCTGCGCCGGAGTTCGGCGCGCCCTGGTGACCTGGTCGCGGTCCTCGGCCTCGGCGGTCTCGGGCACCTCGGCGTCCAGTTCGCGGCGAAGATGGGTTTCGACACCGTCGCGATCGCCCGCGGCGCGGACAAGGAGCCGCTTGCCAAAGAACTGGGTGCGCGGCATTACATCGATTCCACCGCGCAGGATGTCGCCGCCGAACTACGCCGTCTTGGCGGCGCCCGCATAGTCCAAGCCACAGCGGCGAACTCCGAGGCCATGGCCGCCACGATCGACGGACTCTCCACGGACGGTGAACTGATCGTCATCGGGGCCGTGCCGACACCGATCCCGGTCAGCCCCTTCCAACTGATCTTCCAGTCCCGCTCCGTGCGCGGGCACCCGGCAGGCACCGCCCGCGACGTCGAGCGGACGCTCGACTTCGCGGCACTCACCGGCATCCGCCCGATGGTCGAACAGGTGCCGCTGACCGACGCGCCAACCGCGTACCGCCACGCCCTCAGCGGCAAGGCGCGATTCCGCGTGGTCCTGACAACCGGACTGTGACCGGACACCCACCAGATCTCGAGCCGGACGTCGGGACCGGCATCGCCGCGCGAAATCGAACGTGAGCAACGAGGGTTCCTGTGTGTGCTGTCAAGCGGGAACCGTTCGAACACTGGTCTTCGAGACTTGGCGCGGTTGCTCCGCGTTCGTCAAGTTGGGGCGCCGTTCGAACATGCCTAGCTGCCGTGGTGCGGGCCGGTCAGGGAAGTACCGTCCCGCACCACGGCGGCTAGTTCTTCACTGGATGAACCGACAATCCCTTCGCGCCTAGTACGCGGTCGAGGAGGCGGTCCAGGAGGTCTGCCGCCAACTGTGGGGTGTAGTGACCCGGGAGCATTCCTTGGGCGATTCCGCCGATGGCTGCCAGGATGAGTTCGGCGTCGAGATCTGGATCCACTGCCGACGTGAGGTGCTGAGCGCGCCGGAGCTGTTCGGCTACGACCGCCACCAGGGCGCGCGGCGCTGCCAACGTCTCTTCCGCAGTGATGCCATTTCCGGAGATCGACGCCGTATTGAAGGCGCCGAGGACAATCGCTTCTTCACGGCGAGGTTCGTCTAGGGGAAGCAGTTCGTTCAGCAGGGCACTGATGGCCTCTCGCGGCGTCGCGGCATCGCCGAGCGCGTCCCACCGCTGCATGAATCGGGCGGCGGCACTTTCCATGACCGAGCGATGGGTCGCGAGGAGAAATTCCCTCTTGGTGCCGAAGTAGTACTGGACGAGCCTGACCGAGATCCCGGCTTGGGCGGCAACGGACTGAAAAGTCACCGCTTCCAGACCGCCGTCAACGATGACCCGTCGCACAGCGCTGGTGATCTCACGACGCCTCACTTCATGGTCGACCAATCGTGGCACGAGAACCGTTACCTCTCTGTCGCGCCGAACTTCCCAGCCTTGATGGTACGCACGTACCTTAAAAGTGATACGTTCATACCATCAAACCAACGAGAGGGAGGCACATGCCGAAGATCGGGCGGTTCAAGAACGACGCGTCACACGAGGCCCACGATCGTGCGTACCAGGCGATGGAAGCGCTGTGGCCGATTCCATCGACACAGTTGGACGTCCCGACATCGTTCGGGTCCACGCACGTCCGGCGGTCCGGTTCCGGCGACAAGACACCGATAGTCCTGCTGCACTCAGTTGGGGCGAACAGTCTCCAATGGCACTTCGTCGTCGAGGACCTCAGCCGAGACCGGGTCGTGTACGCGCTGGACACGATCGGGACCGCAGGCCGGAGCGTGCAAACCGCTCCGCTGACCAGCGAATCGGACTTCGCCACCTGGATCGGCGACGTGCTGAACGAACTCGGCCTCGACCGCGTTCACCTGGTCGGCTACTCACACGGGGCGTGGCACGCCGTTCTCATGGCTCTCCACGCGCCGGAGCGGTTGGAAAGTGTGACGCTCATCGAGCCCGGCGGCGTGTTCGACAAGCCGTCGTGGGGTGTGCTGTTCAAGATGATTCGCTTCGGTATGCGCCGCACCGACGAGAACATGCGGAAGATGAATGAATGGATGACGCCGGGCTACGACATTCCCGAGTCGCAATTCGTTTGCGCGAAAGAAGCATTGAACTACCGGCCCGGGATCGGCTGGGCGAGGGTGCTCAAGGATGCTGAGGTGCGATCCATCGCGGTTCCCGTGCTGGTGATCTACGGCGCCGAGACCATCGTCGCCACACCCGAGCTCGCTGCCGCACGTGTCGCCGAGCTCCTGCCTCGAGCGGAGATCCAGGTCTACCCGGGCACCGGGCACGGCATCCTCGGACAGATTCCTGACCGAGTGATTCCCCGGATCCTGCAGTTCATTCAGAACAACGATCATTCGAGCGAATCGAACATCGGCCGTGCGGATCGGAGGAACTCGGCCTCCTGATCAGGCTATTGCTACCTGAAGCCGCTGCTCGGCGTCGCAGCGCATGGTCCGCCAGAGGCGTTTGGCGACTTGTCGTTTGAGGCAGCGGATGGCCTCACGAGTCGTCTTTCCTTCGGCCATTTTCCGCTGGTGGTAGGTGTTTCCGTCGCTGCTGGGTATTCGGGCCTGGGTGACGGCCACGATGTGGATGGCGGCGTTCAGGGAGCGGTCGCCGCTGCGCGAGAGCCGATGGCGTTGCTTGTCTGCGCTGGCGACCTCGACGGGCGCAGTCCCGGTGTAGCTGGCGTAGGCGGCCTCGTTGACGAATCGGGTGGGGTTGCCCGGTGCGGGCGAGGATCCGGGCCGCGGTCACGGTTCCGACGCCGGGGATCTTCGGTAGCTGGGTGCCGCAGGCGGCGCGTTCGGTCTTGATGCGGGTGGTGAGGTCGTCGATCTGGAAGCGGATTCGTCGCAGGTCGCCGACGATCTCGAGTGCGATTCTCGTGCGCATCGCGTCTGCTGAGGTCTCTGGTCTTAGCCCTTTGAACTGTGTGGCGGCGTCCTCGGTGGCGAAGTTCCGCTCGATCCCGCCCGGGAACAGTTCCCGCAAGACGGCGTGGAGTTGGTTGACGAGTCGGCCGTTCTGTTTGACCAGGTCGGTGCGGCGTTCGTCGAGTATCCGCAACACGTCGGTGTGTCCTTCCGGGGCGACCGGCCGGAAGTCGCCCTGGCTGAACGCGACACACGCGGCGGCGGCCGCGTCGATGCGATCGTTTCTTGCGCCGGCCGCCGCGCGAGAGTTCCCGCACCCGCGCCGTCGCGGTCGACGGAAGATCCACCACGGCCTCGCCCCGACTGATGAGCCACTGGGTCAGGTGATGGCCGAGTCCGGAGGCGTTCTCCACCGCCCAGATCCGGTCCGGCCATTGTTTCGACCATGTCATCAGCTGGGCGTAGTCGTCGAACGAGGCGTTGATCCGGATTGAGCCGAGATCGGTGTTCGTCGCCGCGTCGACCGCGGTCGCGGTGTGGGTGGACTTGTGTGGGTCGATTCCGATCACGATCACCGATGCGAACCTCCGCGTCGAGTGGATGGGGTATCCGCGGCCGGCATTCCGACTTTCAGTCACCGGGTTCGGCGGTGTTCCTGTGTTGAGCCAGGCTGCGGACGGAGACCGTGGTGAGGCAGAACCCTCTTGGAGCCAACCCTCCGGCCGGTCGAGTGGCAGGAAGCCCACGAGCCAGTCACCACGGTCTCCTGCGGCACGCTACGAACCCGCCGGTTCGAACACGAGCCGCCCCGCCATACAAGTCGGAAGCGCTGAATGAGGCTGTGGCACAGTTTCGATGCTGGTCAGCTGTGGTGCTTGTTGAGGAACTCGACAACTCGGGGAACGACATGCTGAGCATGCGTCATCACGCCGCCATGCCCAGCGTCGGGGATCACGCAGAGCTCGGCGCCCGGAATCTGATCCACTGCCGATTGCGCTTGGGTTGGCCCGACGAGCGGATCGAACTCGAACGCGACTGCCAGGACCGGCACGTCGATGTGTTGGAGCCGATCCATGCGCCCCTCATCGCGGAGCCAGGCATGGGATGCACGCGCTTGGGCCACCTCGCCGTCGCTCGATGTCCATTGGGCACTCTGGTATGCGGACATGGTTGCCCACTGGTCGACCAGTGGATCTGCCGTGGCCAAGGCCGTCGGTGGCAGCGCGGTGAGGAGGGTTTGCATCGTCATGACCTCAGTGGGGAGTGTGCCGAGGCGATCTATCAGCGCGGCTTCGCAGTTCACGACGGAGTGAAGCAGCGATGTCGTCGGTCCAGGACCTGCGATGAGGACTCCGGCTGAGAACTGATGCGGACTTGTCGACAGCAGGTGCTCGATGGTGAAGCTGCCCAGGGAGTAGCCGACCAACGCTGGTGGCCGATCGAGATCCAGGATGTCGATGAGGGACGTGAGGTCCTCGGCCAGGTCTGCGATGGTGCAATGGGCTGACGGAGCGTCGCTTGGGGCAACGCCTCGAGATGCGTAGGCGATGACATCGAAACCACCGTCGGCGAGGGCAGCAGTCATCCCTGCAACGTCCCAGGCGATGGGAGGCATCCCTGTCCCGCCGACCAGGATGACCGGTGGGCCTTCGCCTCGGCGATCTACCCCGAGCTGGATTCGTCCGGTATCGATCAATTCCATGGTCGGGATTCAATCACCGAAATCCTGATAGCTGTGAAGGACCCGAAATACGTTCGCCGGGTTTCCGGTGCGCTGCGGACGGCGGGGAGAGCTCCTCCTCGGGGCAGCAATCGCATCCGTTGGATTCGGTCGGCGCCTGCGGGCGCGGCATCGCAATCGGTAGGTCGGTCACCACACCGGCTGCTTCGGATCGACTGTTGGCGGACCTCGATGACGCCGGCTGCGCGGGTGGGCAGCAGGCATCGCTGAGGGCGTGCACCGCGGGGGCGACGCTCACGTGGACCGGCCCTGCGGTGGCGGGTGCGCTGGTGAGTCCGGGCAGGGTGGAGGAGCGGGCGGCGCGGATGGCGTTGGCGATCACGAGGACCTCGGCGAACTCGTGGATGAACACCACCGTGGCGAGACCGAGCACACCGGTGGCGGCCAGGGGTATCAGCACGGTGATGATCGCGAGCGAGAATCCGATGTTCTGCACCATGATTCGGCGGGCGCGGCGGGCGTGGGCGAGGACCTGAGGCAGGTGACGCAGATCCTCACCCATCAATGCGACGTCGGCGGTCTCGATCGCGACATCGGTGCCCATCGCCCCCATCGCGATCCCGACGTCGGCGGTGGCGAGGGCCGGAGCGTCGTTGATGCCGTCGCCGACCATCGCGACCCGGCGGCCATCCGCGAGGACCGGCAGCAGGTTCGCCTTGTCCTCGGGGAGTAGTTCGGCGTGAACGGTGATGATGCCTGCGTCGGCGGCCAGGGCGTGGGCGGTGCGCTGGTTGTCGCCGGTGAGCATGGCGACGTCGACGCCGAGGTGGCGCAGCCGGTCGACGGCCTCGGGGGCTTCGGGGCGCAGCTCGTCGCGGACGGCGATTGCCCCGAGCGCCGATCCGTCGCGTTCGACGATCACCACCGTGGCGCCCGCCTCCTGCAGCCCGGCGACGTCCGCGGCCAGTGCGCCGGCGTCGATCCATCCGGGCTTGCCCAGACGCAGCGCGCTGCCGTCGAGGGTTCCGGTCAGCCCGTGGCCGGGCACCGCGGTGACATCGGAGGCGGGGGTCACGGGCAGCGTGGCGGCGGCGAGGATCGCGGCGGCCAGGGGGTGCTCGCTGCGCGCCTCGAGCGCAGCCGCGGCGGAGAGGATCTCGGCTTCGGAGGTGCCGGAGGCGGTGACGATGGCGACGACCTGTGGGGTGTTGCGGGTCAGGGTGCCGGTCTTGTCGAGGGCGACGACGCGGATGCGGCCGAGTTCCTCGAGTGCGGCGCCGCCCTTGATCAGGGCGCCGTGCCGGCTCGATGCCCCGATCGCGGCGACCACTGTGAGTGGGACGGAGATCGCCAGCGCGCAGGGGGAGGCCGCGACGAGCACGACGAGGGCGCGTTCGATCCACAGCATCGGGTCCCCGAACACGGATCCGATGCCGGCGACGAGTGCCGCGAGGATCATGATTGCCGGGACCAGTGGCTTGGCGATGGTGTCGGCGAGGCGCTGCCCGGCACCCTTGCGGTCCTGGGCCTCCTCGACGATGTGGACGATCCGGGCGAGGGAGCTGTCGGCCGCGACGGCGGTGACCTCGACCTCGATCGCACCGCCACCGTTGATCGCCCCGGCGTACAGCTCGTCACCTGGCCCGGCCTCCACCGGGACCGACTCGCCGGTGATCGCGGACAGGTCGAGGCTGGTGCGACCGACACGGATCACCCCGTCGGTTGCCGCGCGTTCGCCCGGGCGCAGCAGCATCCGATCGCCGAGGGCGAGGTCGTCCGGCGCCACCATCGTTTCCCTGCCGTCGCGCAGAACGGTCGCGGTGGGAGGGACCAGCGACAGCAGTGCCCGCAGACCGCGGCGGGTGCGGGTGACGGCGTAGTGCTCGAGACCCTCGGCGATGGAGAAGAGGATGCCGAGCATCGCCGCCTCGGGATACTGACCCAGGGCGACCGCACCGACAGCGGCGATCGTCATCAAGGTCCCGACCCCGACCCGGCGGTGCCGAAGATTCCTCAGGGCGCCGGGCGCGAATGTGGACGCGGCGACCACGACCGCGACGAGTTCGAGCGCCGTTGCGGCAGGGCCGATTCCGGCTCGTCCGAGGACCCACCCGGCGGCGAGCAGGACCGCGGCCGTTGCCGCGCACTGTAGCTCGCGGACGTGCCACAACCGTGCGGGACCGTGGTCGGGTTCGGCGGTGTCGGCGTGCGTCGGCCCGCAGCAGGCATCAGACATGCTCGGTCTCCACGGTGGCGGCTCGGGTGTCGGCGGAAGAACCGCCGACGACGGCGTCGACGAGGGCGCGCCCGCGGGCGGTCAGTGCGTACATCGCCAGCCGGCCCTGTCGGCGGGAGGTCACCAGGCCGGCGATCTTGAGCTGCCGCAGGTGATGCGACACGAGGTTCTGCGCCTGCCCGACGACCCATGCCATGTCGCACACGCACAACTCGTCGCCGGAGCGCAGCGCGGTGGCGATCGTCAGACGCGTGGGGTCACCGAGCGCGCGGGCAGCGGCAGCGGCCGGCTCGACGAGTGCCGCCGCCGGGAGCCCGGCCCGTATCCGCTCCGCGTGCGGGAGATCCAGACAGAGCAGGTCGCAGGTGTCCACCGTGCCATCAGTCATATCAATACACTAACGGGTGTTGATATGAACCGGAACCCGTGCCGACGTGGCCATATCAACATCCGTTAGCGTGTCGCCATGTCTCATTTGTTCTGTTCGCCCGAAGATCCTGCTTGGCCGGCGGTCGTCGCGTGAGTCGGGGAGTGAAGATCTCGCTGGCCCTGGTGGCCGTGTTCGTCGTCGCCGTGGCGGCGATTCTGCTGGTCGGTCGATCGGGTGGCGATTCCGATGCGTCCGTCTCCGGTGGTGGTGCCAGTGCGGTGGTGCGGCCGGACAGTCACCGGATCTCGTCGGCGCCGGAGGGCAGTCCGACGTTCGTGGAGTTCCTCGACTTCGAGTGCGAGGCCTGCCGGTCGGTGTATCCCGCGATCGAGGAGCTGCGGGCCGGGTACGGCGACCGGGTCAGCTTCGTTGTGCGCTACTTCCCGATGCCCGGGCACTTCAACGCCGAACGAGCGGCCCGAGCGGTGGAAGCCGCCGCGCAGCAGGGCAAATTCGAGCAGATGTACCAGAAGATGTACGAGACCCAAGCCGAGTGGGGCGAGCAACGGGTGCCCAAGGACGATGTCTTCCGCGGCTACGCCGCCGACCTCGGACTCGACATGGCGGCGTTCGACGCCGCGTACGCCGACCCGGCGACGGCGGCGCGAGTTACGGCGGACGTCGCCGACGGCAAAGCCCTCGGAGTGCAGGGCACCCCGACGTTCTTCCTCGACGGCCAGCGGTTCTCACCCGCCACCTACCAGGACCTGACCGATGCGCTCGACGCCGCCCTCCGCTGACACCGCTGCCACGCCTGCGGTGGCGGAGCCCCGCGGCAGTGCGCCGTTCGATCGATCGCTGCCCTGGCTGCTGCTGATCGGCGGGCTCGTCGGCCTGACGGCCTCATTCGTGCTCACCGTGGAGAAGTTCTCCCTCGCAGCGGATTCGGGCTACATCCCGTCCTGCAGCCTGAATCCGGTCCTCAACTGTGGCTCGGTGATGTCCACGACGCAGGCGTCGGTGTTCGGGTTCCCCAACTCACTGCTCGGCATCGCCGGGTTCGCGTGCGTGGCGGCCACCGGCGCCGGACTCCTCGCCGGTGCGCGCTTCGCCCGCTGGTACTGGCTGGGCCTGCAACTCGGTGTGACCGCGGCGGTGGTGTTCGTGCACTGGCTGATCGCGCAGAGCCTCTACGTCATCGGCGCGCTGTGCCCGTACTGCATGGTCGTGTGGGCCGCGGTCATCCCGGTCTTCTGGTACGTCACCCTCCGGAACCTGCACCACGGCACCTTCGCCCGGCCCATCCGCGCGGATGTCGTGACCGCCGCCGGGAACCACCTGATCCCGGTGACCTTCTGGTTCCTCGCCGTCGCCGCGCTGGTGGTCCATCGCTTCTACTCGTACTGGTCCGGCCTGCTGTAGCCGACTCGGACGATCCATGGCCGGCACTGAGCCGCCTGGTCAACTGTCACCGGCTTCCGGCACGGGGTCGGCTCCCATGGGTTGGGAGGCTCAGGCACTTCAGTCGAGCGTGAGCTGGTCCCGGTGGAAGTCGAAGTGGCGACCGGGGTATCGGTAAATCTGCTCGAGGGTCATGTACTCGGCGAAGAACGGGTCCCACCGTGTCGGGAAATGCATGCCGCGGTTCAGCCCCGCCTCGGATTCGCCGGCGAGGTGCCGCTGGAGGGTGGCGATGACCCGGTCGCACTTTCGCCCCATTCGCCTGCGATCGAACACTCGCGCCGCCAGGCACGACCCGCGATAGTTGATCTCGTCGAACACCGGGGTCGCGGCATCAAGTGCTCTCGCGAACAGTCGGCTCGCGCTATCGGGCAGTCGCGAGAACACCCTCACGAGCACGAGAAGTCGAACAACGACCATGTATCCGAAGACCATGTGAAACAGCAGCTGCTCGTTCGTCCAGCGGGTGCCCTCCGAGAACCGAGCAAGGTCGCCGGCGCTCGCGTCATCGACGAGCTCGTGCAGTGCAACCCGAGCGCGTTCGAGGTCGGCGGCGATCGCCGCGCGATCCACCCACTTCTGATCGACCATCTGAGCTCCGTCGTAGGCCGTTCTCGCTCCCATTGTCCGGCAACGCCTCGAACCCCGTCGGTCCGGTATCGGTCGCGCGGTCTGAAGATGCGCGGCCGGACGACCAGACCCCACGGCCGGGCGACGCCAGCCAGGGGATGGGCGGTGCTACTGGTCGAGGGTTTCTGCCTTCGTTCGGCGTTCGAGGAAGACGGTGTCGCGCCACCGGCCGTCGAGTTGGGCGATGCGTTCGCGGACGCCGACGGTCCGGAATCCTGCGGAATGGTGGAGCGCGATCGAAGCCCGGTTCTCGGGGAAGATCGAGGTCTGCAGGGTCCACAGGCCGTCCTGGTCGGCGGCGACGACCTGGGTGGTCAGGAGCGTCTTTCCGACCCCTCGGCCGCGCATGTCCTCCGCGACGTACACGGAGTTCTCGGCGACCCCGCGGTAGCACTCGCGGCTCGAGGCCGGGCTGAGGGCGGCCCAGCCGACCACGGTGCCGTCGATCTCGGCGACCCAGCGGTGCCCGGGCAGCCACTGCGCGTCGAGCGCCTTGCGAGAGGGGACTTCGGTGGCGAAGGTCGCCGTACGAGTGGCGATGCCCTCGCCGTAGATACGGCGCACGGCCTCCCAGTCGTCGTCGTGCATCGGGCGGACGTTGACGTCGGCGGGCAGGTCTTCTGGGCAGCACGGACGCGGGGCGAGCACACCCATCACGACGTCCGCGGCCTGCGGCAGTCCGGTGCAGCAGGAGGGGTTCACCACGACGATGGTGCTGGTGCCGTCCTTATGGACGCTCACGAACCCGACGTCGGCGAGCTTGCGGACGTGGTGCGAGACGGTCGGCTGGCCAACCCTCAACGCTTCGGCCAGCTCGCCCACCGAGATGCCGGCCGGGTGGCTGGCGACCTGATGCAGCAGCCGCACCCGCGTCGGGTCGGCCAAGCAGGCGAACCAGCCCGCGTAGGTCGTCGCATCCTCGGGGGCCAGCGCGTCTACTCCGGCTGGGTTGGCGGGCCGGATGACGGGCATGTCCAGGGAGGTCATACCCACGACTATATCGATCTTCATCGATGGTTGCCTATATCGATGAGCATCGATATAGTTCTTTTTGGAATTGATCGATGAGCGTCGATGAAAGGAAGTTGTGATGAAGGACCTGCCCGTTGTCGTCGTAGGCGCCGGCCCGATCGGCCTGGCTGCTGCCGCAGAGTTGCGTGAACGCGGCCTCGCGCCGCTCGTGTTCGAGCGCGGCGCGCGCGCCGGTTCGGCGGTCGCCGAATGGAATCACGTCCGACTGTTCTCCCAGTGGTCGGAGTTGGTGGACCCGGCGGCGCGGCGACTCCTCGAACAGACCGGATGGACCGCCCCCGAGGCCGAGACCTACCCATCCGGCAGGCAATGGGCGAGCGACTACCTCGTCCCGCTCGCCGCCGCTCTAGGTGACGCAGTGCAGTTCGACACGGAGGTGATCGGGGTGGCGCGCGCCGGCCGCGACCGGGTGGTCGACGCCGGCCGCGACACCGAGCCCCTGTCTGTGCACATCCGCCGCGCCGACGGATCCGAGGACCGGGTCCTCGCCGGCGCGGTGATCGACGCCACCGGCACCTGGGGATCGCCGAACCCGCTCGGCGGTGAGGGCCTACCCGCCCTCGGCGAGCGCGCGGCCGCGGCCCATATCGATTACCGCGTTCCCGACCTCGAGGATCCGCGAGTCCGCGCCGACTACGCGGGCAAGCACACCGTCATCGCAGGCGCAGGCCACTCGGCTCTGACCGCGATCGTGGCCCTCTCGAGGCTCGCTGCCGAGGCGCCAGGTACTCGGATCACGTGGGCGCTGCGTCGCGGCGACGTCGGATCCACATTCGGAGGCGGAGAGGCCGACCAGCTCCCGGCCCGCGGAGCCCTCGGCCTCCGTGCGAAGAAGGCCGTCGACGACGGGGTGCTCCAGGTGGTGACCGGGTTCCGGACCGCCGCAGTCGAATTCGACGGCGCCGGACCGGTGGCGCTGGTCGCCGACTCCGGCCGGCGAATCGAGGATGTCGACCGCGTGGTCGCGCTGACCGGGTTCCGCCCCGATCTGTCCTGGCTGTCGGAGATCCGCCTCGGGCTCGATCCGGTCCTGCAGGCCCCGGTCGAGTTGGCGCCGCTGATCGACCCGAACGTGCACTCCTGTGGCACCGTCTACCCGCACGGCGTCCGCGAGCTCAGCCACCCCGAACCGGGTCTCTACCTGGTGGGGATGAAGAGCTACGGTCGCGCACCGACGTTCCTCGCGATGACCGGCTACGAGCAGGTCCGCAGCATCGCCGCGCACCTCGCCGGCGACGCGGAGGCCGCACACCGAGTCGAGCTGACCCTGCCCGAGACCGGGGTATGCGGCGGAGCGGGCGTGTTCGACGAGCCCGACGCCGCGGCGTCGGAGGGTGGCGGCTGCGGCGTCGCGCCCGAGCCGGAGCTGGTGACCCTCTCGCCGGTCGCTGGTCGGTAGGGCATCGTGACCGCGACGACGACAACCCCGCCGCAGACCGAGACCCTCGACAAGGCCGGCCTGCGGCGGGTGCTGGCCACGCTGTGTCTGACCGAGATCACCAGCTGGGGGATCCTCTACTACGCCTTTCCCGTGCTGTCGGTGGCGATCTCACGCGAGAGTGGGTGGTCGCCGTCGGTGATCGTGGCCGCGTTCTCGATCAGCCAGCTAGTCGCCGCCGTCGTCGGGATCCCCGTCGGACGACTCCTCGATGCCGGCGGACCTCGAACGGTGATGACCGCCGGATCGGTGCTCGCCGTCCCCGCGCTGCTGGTCGTGGCCTGGTCGCCGAACCTGCCCGTCTTCTACGCAGGCTGGGCCCTGGCCGGGGTGGCGATGGGCGCGGTGCTCTATCCGCCCGCGTTCGCAGCGCTGACCCGCTGGTACGGCGCCGACTACGTCAAGGCGCTGATGATCCTCACCCTCGCCGCGGGACTGGCGAGCACCGTCTTCGCGCCGCTGGCCGCGGCGCTCGTCGAGCGATACGACTGGCGCGCAACCTATGTCGTCCTCGCAGCGATCCTTGCCGCTGTCACCATCCCCGGACACTTTCTCGGTTTGCGCGGCCGGTGGCCGGACCCACCCCGACATCCAGGTACCTCCGCGGTCGATCACCGCGACGCGTCCCGCAGCCGGACCTTCGCCGCGCTGGTGATCGCGCTGAGTCTGGCCGCGTTCGCCGCGTTCGCCGCAGTGTTCAACCTCGTCCCACTGCTCATCGAACAGGGCTTCAGCCCCGGCCTCGCCGCGCTGACCCTCGGCCTCGGCGGAGCCGGACAGGTTCTCGGACGCATCGGCTACCTCCCCATCGCCGCCCACACCGGCCCCCGTGGCCGCACCGTCGCGATCATCGCCGCGACCGCGGCGACGACGGCACTGCTCGGTGTCGTCGACGGCGTGACCGCATTGGTCTCCGTGGCGATCGGCGCCGGTCTGGTTCGCGGCGTCTTCACGCTCGTCCAGGCCACCGCCATCACCGACCGCTGGGGCGCAACCCATTACGGACGCCTCAACGGGCTGATGTCGGCCCCGATCGTCATCGTGATGGCCCTCGCACCCTGGGCAGGCACCGCACTTTCTTCGTGGACCGGAAGTTACGCCCGCACTTACCTCGTCCTCGGCGGGATCGCCCTCCTCGCCGCAGTGTTCGCCGCCGCCAGCGTGCCGCGCCGGACCACCTGATTCGGCGGCGGGTGCGTCCAATTCGCGGCTGGTTCGTCTGAGGAAGCGAACTCCTATCCACCACCGGGTGGGAGCACACCTTCCGAGAGGAACCTCCGATGACCACCCACCTGTCCACCCAATCCGCCGGAGACCACCGTGGGGGTGTGCGATGAGCGCCCCGGCCGTCGTGGTCGAAGATCTGCATGTCGCCTACGGCAAAACATGGGCCCTCGACGGCGTCGACCTCGAAGCTGTCGCGGGGACAACGCTCGGGGTGCTCGGCCACAACGGAGCAGGTAAGACGACCCTGATCCGCACGTTGACCACCCTGGTGCGCCCCACCATCGGCCGCGTGCAGATCGAGGGCCTCGACGTGGTCGGTGACGCCGCCGCGGTGCGCCGCCGGATCGGGGTCACCGGCCAATACGCCGGACTCGACGAATTCCTCACCGCCAGGGAGAACCTGGAGCTGATCGGCCGCCTAACCGGGCTGCGGCGCACCGCCCGCGCCCAGGCCGACGCGCTGATCGAACGACTCGGGCTGCACGAATACGCGACCCGGCGGGTCGGAGAACTCTCCGGGGGCTCCCGACGCCGGATCGATCTCGCCGCCAGCCTCGTCGGATCCCCGTCAGTGCTGTTCCTGGACGAGCCGACCACGGGCCTGGACCCCCTTGCCCGCGCCGGACTGTGGGACGTCGTCGACGAGCTCACCGCCGCGGGCACCACGGTCGTGCTCACCACGCAGTATCTCGAGGAAGCCGACCGGCTCGCCGACCACATCGTGGTCCTCAGCCACGGCAGGGTCGCCGCCCGCGGCACCCCTACGGAGCTGAAGCGAATTGTCGGCGGCAAGGTCCTCAGCGCCACCATCCCCACCGGCCAGATCGCCGATCTGCCGTTCATCCCGGATACCGATCGGGTCGACGGCGACCGGGCTCGGGTGTCGGTCACCGTCGACGATGCCACCGCCGCGACCGCGCTGGTCGCAGACCTGCACCGCGGCGGCATCGAGATCACCGACCTCGACGTGACCTCTCCAAGCCTCGACGACGTCTTCACCCACCTCGCCCACACCACAGGAGCAAACCGATGACCACCACCACGCCCTCGATCGAGCGTTCCCCGATCGGGAACCAGCTCGTTGCCCTCACCGTCCGCAACCTGCGCACCAGTGCCCGCGTCCCGCAGTTGCTGATGTTCTCGCTGACCATGCCGATGGCGATGCTGGTCCTGTTCAGCCAGGTCTTCCGCAGCGTCGCCGCCGGACCCGGTTTCCCGGCCGGGGTCAGCTACATCGTCTTCCTCACGCCGGCCATGCTCGCCGTCTCCACCGTGATGGCCGGCACCAACGCCGGAGTGTCCGCCGCGATCGATCACACCAACGGCCTCCACGACCGCTTCGCGGCCCTGCCCATGCGTGCGGCGCTGCCGGGGCTGGCTCGCACCATCAACGAGGCCGTCTTCACCCTCGCCCGGGCTGCGCTGCTCGGGATCGCTGCCGTGGCATTGGGTTTCGAGTTCTACGGCACCGCGGTCGATGCTGTCGCCGCGGTCGTGGTGCTGGTGACGCTGGCCGGGGCGATGAGCGCCCTGTTCGGGTTGATCGGGGACCGGCTGCGCCGCCCGGACGTGGTCCAGTTCGCCGGGATGATGGTGATGATGCCGCTGATGTTCATCTCGAGTGCGTTCGCGCCGCTTGAGACCATGCCCGGCTGGATGCAGGCCATGGCGACGGTGAATCCGGTCGCGCACGCCACCGACGCACTGCGTGCGCACGTGCTCGGCACCGCCACCGTCGGGGACACCGCAACCGCCCTGGTCGCGGCGATCGGGCTGTGGGCCGCAGTGACCGCGGTCCCCGCTCTCACCCGACTGGTTCGGTCGGCACGCGCCCGCTGAACAACGACACACCCGCCCCGTCCTTCCACCTACGCAGGGAAAGGACGGGGCGGTTCTTCGTGTGCGATGTCCGTCCGGAGGCGGTAACTGCACTGGCCCCCACCCCGGTGAGGGGTAGGGGCCAGAAGTCGCTGCGGTCAGCGGATGCGCCCGGTGCGGGCGTCGGCGGCGCTCATGCGGCGGTTTCGAGCAGATGCAGTTCCTCCGCCACGATCAGATCGACCTCTTCGCTGGTCAGATCCGACAACAGGTGTGTGGTGAGCATCGCTCTCACCTCCTCATCACGCTTCTGCTGGTTCGTCGAACCGGAGAATCCGGAATCGACATCGACACCCATACAGACGAGGCACCCCGGATTCGGACGCAGCGTGCGTCCGATCGCGGTCACCGCCGTCGGTACCTCTGCGAGCAACCCGAATTGAGGGGTCGCGACCGCGCCGCCGGGCGGGGATGCTGGAAACGGAGAGGAGCCAGAATCATGAGCGAGGACACCGCCACCACGACGACACCCCACCCGAAGTCAGCTGATCTCGACCAGCTCTGGCGCAACTTCTCGAGCGACCTGCGGGCCTTCATCGCCCGCCGGGTCTCACGTCCCGAGGACGCCGACGACATTTTGTCGATCGTGTTCCTGCGGATGGCAAAGAGCCTCGACAACCTGCGCGAGCAGGACCGCATCCTGGGCTGGATGTATGCGATCACCCGCAACGCGATCACCGACTACTACCGGTCCGCGCCCCATCGCCGCGAACTGGCCGTCGACACCGTCCCCGACAATCCTCCCGAAGGCGAGCCGGACGGCGACGAGGCAGCGGAGAAAGAACTCGCCTCCTGCCTGGTGCCGATGCTCTCGCGGCTGCCCGCGGAGCAGGCCGCGGCGGTGAAGATGGTCGACCTCGACGCCCGAACCAACGCCGCGGCCGCCGGTGAGGCGGGAATCTCGGTGTCCGGGATGAAGTCTCGAGTCCAACGCGGCCGCGCCGCACTGCAGGCCCAATTGCACGCCTGTTGTCAGGTCAGCCAGGACCGAACCGGTCACGTGCACGATTACCAGCCCCGCAGCGGTTCGTGCGCCTGCGGAGCCACCTCACCCGCGGACCAGTAGACCAGCACGCCCGCTCGGGAGCGGCGGACGGACCGCCACGAGGTCACCCGAGAACACAGCGGCGCGGTGCGAGCAATCGCTCGCACCGCGCTGCCGTCTTACCCTGTGGACTACCGGCAGCCGCATCCTCCGCCGGCGGTCGCCGCCGGACCGCAGCACGTCGCCTTCTCACTGTGGTCGCAGCAAGTGGCCTGCCGTTCGGTGCTGCAACACGTGGGCGCTGCAGCCTGGGATGGTGCGTCCGCTCGATCGCTCGCCGGGGACTCGAACACGTTGGGATTGGTCATGGTGACTCCTTGATCCGTAGGGATGGGCACCAGATCAGACGGAGGAGATCGAGAATGGACGCACTGGCGGGGCCGAGAAGGCCGGGGAGCGGTCCGGCGGCCGGATCATCATGGCTGTCCCAGTTGGCCGGATTGGCGGATGGCACAGTGGTTCCCATGCCACTCATCCAGATCAGCCAGACGCCCGGACTCACCACCGAACAGAAGAAGGCCACCATCGAGGCCGTCACCAAGGCGTATGCGGAGGCCACCGGGAAGAACCCTGCGCAGGTGTGGGTCACGCTCACCGACGTGCCGAGGGAGAACTGGGGTGTCGGCGGGGTGCCGCTGGGTTGACCTCAGCGGCGGGCGGCTACGCCTTGCCGTTACCCGCGGCGAGGCCTCGGTCGAGCTGCGCGACCATCGCCGTGCCGAGGGTGACGAGCTCGCGCACCTGCCGCTCGTCCAGGCCGTCGAACAGCAGGGCCTGCACAGTCTCGGCGTGGCCGGGCGCCGCTTCGACGACCTTCTGATAGCCGGTGTCGGTGAGAACGGCCAGCGATCCGCGCGCGCCGACGATGCTCTCGCGGCGCACCCAGCCGACCTTCTCCAGCTTGGTCACCACATGCGAGAGCCGGGAGAGCGAGGCGTTCGCCGCATTCGCAAGCGCGCTCAGCTGCAATCGCCGGTTCGGCTCCTCGGAGAGCGCCGAGAGGACGAAGTACTCGAAGTGCGTCAGCCCGGAGTCGCGCTGCAGCTGGGTGTCCAGCGCCGCGGGCATACGGGTCATCACGTTGACCAGCCCGCGCCAGGCCTGCTGCTGCTCCGTGCTCAACCACCGCGTCATCGCGGCCTCCGATCGGAATATTCGTGCTGCTGCTACGTTGACTCCTAGGATACTTGAAGCTTCAATCTAAGGAGTCGCTATGAGCGATCACGCTATGCCAGCGCTCTACCTCAGCCACGGCGCCCCTCCGCTGGTCGACGACGACCTGTGGGTCTCCCAGCTCGGCGCCTGGTCGAGCGAGTTGCCGCGGCCGACCGCGATCCTGGTGGTCTCCGCGCACTGGGAGTCGGCTCCGCTCACCATCGGAGCCACCGCCACCGGCACGCCGCTGACCTACGACTTCGGCGGATTCGCGCGCAAGTACTACGAGGTGACCTACCGCTCGCCCGGCGCCCCTGAGCTCGCCAGGCAGGTCGCCGCGCTGATGCCGGATAACGAGCCGGTCGCGCACCAGGAGAACCGCGGTCTCGACCACGGCGCGTACGTGCCGCTCAGCGTCATGTACCCGGAAGCCGACATCCCGGTGCTGCAGATCTCGTTGCCGACCCTGGATCCGGAGCGGCTGCTGCACCTGGGCGAACGGCTGCGTCCACTGCGCGAGCAGGGCGTGCTCATCGTCGGATCCGGTTTCACCACCCACGGATTGCCGTTCCTGCGCGATCCGTCGCCCACCGCGCAGGCGCCCGGCTGGTCCGCCGAGTTCGACGCCTGGGCGGGGGAGCGCTTCGCGGCCGCCGACGTGGACGCGCTGATCGACTTCCGCGCGAAGGCGCCAGGGATGCCCTACGCGCACCCGACCATCGAGCACTTCGCGCCGCTGTTCGTCACGCTCGGTGCGTCCGGTGACCCCGAGCAGGTGCCATCGCAGGTGATCGACGGGTTCTGGATGGGCCTGGCCAAGCGCTCCATCCAGGTCGCCTAGCCGGGTCTCAGTTGTCCAGCGCGGTGTCACGGCTGCGCAGGAACTCCAGGGCCTGGTCGCCGTGGGTGTTCGCACGGAGCTCGCTGGCGATCACCTTGAGCACGGTCCGATCAGAGTCGATGACGAAGGTGGTGCGCTTTACCGGCGACAGCTTCGCGAGCAGTCCGCGGCGCACCCCGAACTGCTCGGCCACCACGCCGCCGACGTCGGCGAGCAGCGGGTAGTCGAAGGACTGCGCCGCCGCGAACGAGGCCTGCTTGTCCACGGTGTCGGTGCTGATCCCGGCCCGCGTCGCGCCAACCGCCGCGAACTCTCCAGCCAGATCGCGGAAGTGGCAGGCCTCGGCGGTGCACACGGGGGTGGAGGCGGCGGGGTAGAAGAAGAGCACGAGGGGGCCGTCCGCGACCAGTTCGCTCAGGGTCCGGACGGTGCCGTCCTGGTCGGGGAGCGAGAAGTCGGGGGCCTGCTGTCCGGTCTGCATTGGGCTGAGGCTACCTGCGATGATGGACGGCATGTCCGGCGAGTCAACCACCGTCCAGCCCGCAGTCGGCGTCGCCGATGCGGGCGATCACACCACCACCAGGGCGCAGTTCCGTGCCCTCGCGGCCGACCATCGCGTGGTCCCGGTGACGCGAAAGGTGCTGGCGGACTCCGAAACCCCGCTGTCCGCGTACCGCAAACTCGCGGGCGACCGGCCCGGCACCTTCCTGCTGGAGTCCGCGGAGAACGGCCGCTCGTGGTCGCGGTGGTCGTTCATCGGCGCGGGCAGCCCCGCCGCGCTGACCGTCGTCGACGGGCAGGCCGGTTGGCTCGGCAACGTCCCGGCAGGCGCACCCTCGGGAGGCGACCCGATCGCCGCGCTCGGCCAGACCCTGGAACTGCTGCGCACCGAGCGACTGCCCGGCCTGCCGCCGCTCACCGGCGGCATGGTCGGCTTCCTCGGCTACGACATCATCCGCAGGCTGGAACGGTTGCCCAGCCACGCGATCGACGACCTGCAGATCCCCGAGATGGTGATGCTGCTGGCCACCGACCTGGCCGCCGTCGACCACCACGAGGGCGCCATCACGCTCATCGCCAATGCTGTCAACTGGAACGGCACCGACGAGCACGTCGACGAGGCGTACGACGACGCCGTCGCCCGGCTCGACGCGATGACCCACGCGCTGACCGCGCCCGCGCCGTCCACCGTGTCCACCTACGCCAAGACCGTCCCCGACTACCGCCGTCAGCGCACCACCGAGGGCTTCGGTGCCGACGTGAAGCGCCTGATCTCGGAGATCGAGGCGGGCGAGGCGTTCCAGGTGGTGCTCTCGCAGCGCTTCGAGATGGACACCGACGCCGACCCCTTCGACGTGTACCGGATGCTGCGCGCGTCCAACCCGAGCCCGTACATGTACCTGGTGCACGTCCCCGGCACCGACGGCGAGACCGCGTTCTCCATCGTCGGCTCGAGCCCCGAGGCGCTGGTCACGGTGAGCGAGGGGGTGGCGACCACTCACCCGATCGCCGGCACCCGCTGGCGCGGCGCCACCGAGGAGGACGACATCCTCCTCGAGAAGGACCTGCTCGCGGACGAGAAGGAGAACTCCGAGCACCTGATGCTCGTGGACCTGGGCCGCAACGACCTCGGCCGGGTGTGCGAGCCGGGCACCGTCAAGGTGCACGACTACCGGCACATCGAGCGCTACAGCCACGTCATGCACTTGGTCTCGACGGTCACCGGCCGGCTGGCCGAGGGCAAGAACGCGCTGGACGCGGTCACCGCCTGCTTCCCGGCGGGCACCCTCTCCGGGGCGCCGAAGGTGCGCGCGATGGAGCTGATCGACGAACTCGAGCCGACCCGCCGCGGCATCTACGGCGGGATCGTCGGATACCTCGACTTCGCGGGCGACGCCGACACCGCGATCGCGATCCGCACCGCGCTGATCAAGGACGGCACGGCCTACGTGCAGGCCGGTGCGGGCGTCGTGGCCGACTCCGATCCGGTCTACGAGGACACCGAGGCGAAGAACAAGGCGATGGCGGTGCTCAGCGCGATCGCGGCGGCGGGCACACTCCGGGCGGTCGGCGGTACCGATGACTGAGCAGGGACCGGACCGGGACCCGGCCGCCGCGCCTGCGAGGGGGCGCACCTCCGCGGCCGCCGTGCCGGTGCTGCTGCTCGCGGTCGCGGCGCTGTGCCTGTGGGCGTCCTCGCGGATGACCTGGGTCCGCGTCGAGTCGTTCGACGGCCTCGGCGGCGCCCGCACCAGCGAACTGATCGGCGGCACCTGGGCGGCCGCGACGACACCGCTGGCCCTGACCCTGGTCGCGGCCATCGCCGCCTCCTTCGCCGTGCGCGGCTGGGCCCTGCGGGTGGTCGGGCTGCTGGTCGCGCTCGTGGCGGTCGCGGCGATCGTGCCCGCCGCGTCGCTGCTGATCGGCGGGGTCGACGACGACAAGGCCGGACGGCTCGCCGAGCTGCCCGACCGCGCGGAGGTCACCGCCACCGAGGCCTTCGCCCTGTCCGCGGTCCTCGTCCTGTTCGGCGGGGTCACCGCCCTGGTCGCCGCTGTCGCGCTGATCCGCAAGGCGGGCGTGAGCGCAGGGCTGTCGTCGAAGTACGCGGCCCCCGCTGCCCGCAGGGAGGAGGCGGGCAACCGCGCGGCGACCTCGAAGGAGCCGCTCAGCGAGCGAATGCTCTGGGACGCACTGGACGCGGGGGAGGACCCCACCGATGCAGACGCCTCCGGGCCAAACGGCCAGGACGGACCCGAGCCGACCGGAGGCACAGGCACCCGCCGTTAGTCAATATGGCGGCGCCCTCTAGGCTTGCCCAATCCGATGAGGTTGCTCACACGGCAACGGCCCAGAAAGGACTCGGGACACGATGACGGTTCTCGATTCGATTCTCGATGGGGTGCGTGCAGACGTCGCAGCCCGTGAATCCGTTCTGGACTTCGCAGCAGTGAAGGCGGCCGCGGCCGCCGCTCCCGCGGCACTCGACGCCGCCGCCGCGCTGCGGGCGTCGGGGATCGGGGTCATCGCCGAGGTGAAGCGGGCCAGCCCGTCCAAGGGTGTGCTCTCGGACATCACCGATCCCGCCGAGCTCGCGGTGGCGTACCAGCAGGGCGGTGCCCGGGTGATCAGCGTGCTGACCGAGGAGCGCCGCTTCAACGGCTCGCTCGCGGATCTCGACGCCGTGCGCGCGGCCGTCACCATCCCGGTGCTGCGCAAGGACTTCATCGTCGGTCCGTACCAGATCCACGAGGCCAGGGCGCACGGCGCCGATGTGATCCTGCTGATCGTCGCCGCCCTCGAGCAGGACGCGCTCGCATCGCTGCTCGACCGCACCGAATCCCTCGGCATGACCGCCCTCGTGGAGGTGCACACCGAGGAGGAGGCCGACCGGGCCCTCGAGGCGGGCGCGAGCGTCATCGGCATCAACGCGCGCAACCTCAAGACCCTCGAGGTCGACCGCGACACCTTCGCCCGGATCGCACCCGGGTTGCCGACCGAGGTCGTCAAGATCGCCGAGTCGGGGGTCCGTGGGACCGCGGACCTGCTGGCCTACGCGGGTGCGGGCGCGGATGCCGTCCTCGTCGGCGAGGGCCTGGTCACCAGCGGCGATCCGCGCACGGCCGTCAAGGATCTGGTGGCCGCAGGGGCGCACCCGTCCTGCCCCAAGCCTGCTCGCTGACCGACCCCTGCCGGTCGGACCCGACGTGAGTTCGGTCGCACCGACAAGGCAGACTGGACGGGTGAGCACAGACGATCCCGTACTTTCCGCCAAGGGCCGCGGCCTTCCCCGCATGAGTGCCGGTGTGACCGAGCGCAGCGCCCACGAACCCGATCAGGGCGGCCATTTCGGTGCCTTCGGCGGACGCTACGTCCCCGAGGCGCTGATGGCGGTGATCGAGGAGGTCACCGCCGAGTACGACAAGGCCCGCGGGGACGACTCGTTCCTGGCCGAGCTGGATCGGCTGCAGCGTGACTACACCGGTCGTCCGTCGCCGGTGTACGAGGCCACCCGGCTCAGCGAGTTCGCGGGCGGCGCGCGTCTGCTGCTCAAGCGGGAAGACCTGAACCACACCGGTTCTCACAAGATCAACAATGTGCTCGGGCAGGCGCTGCTCGCCAAGCGGATGGGCAAAACCCGCGTCATCGCGGAGACCGGTGCCGGCCAGCACGGCGTCGCCACCGCCACCGCCTGCGCGCTGCTCGGCCTCGAGTGCGTCGTGTACATGGGCGAGGTCGACACCAAGCGGCAGGCGCTCAACGTCGCGCGGATGCGGCTGCTCGGCGCCGAGGTGATCCCCGCGACCACCGGCTCGGCGACGCTCAAGGACGCCATCAACGAGGCGCTGCGCGACTGGGTCACCAACGCGCACAACACCTACTACTGCTTCGGCACCGCCGCGGGCCCGCACCCGTTCCCGGTGATGGTGCGCGACTTCCAGCGGATCATCGGCCTCGAGGCGCGGGCGCAGGTGCAGGCGCACACCGGCCGGCTGCCGGACGCGGTCGCGGCCTGCGTCGGCGGCGGTTCCAACGCCATCGGCATCTTCCATGCGTTCATCGACGACCCGTCGGTGCGGTTGGTGGGCTTCGAGGCAGGCGGCGACGGCGTCGAGACCGGACGGCACGCCGCGACGATCGGGGGCGGCACCCCCGGTGCGCTGCACGGCGCCTACTCGTACCTGCTGCAGGACGAGGACGGCCAGACCATCGAGTCGCACTCGATCTCCGCGGGCCTGGACTACCCGGGCGTCGGTCCCGAGCACTCGCACCTGCACGACATCGGCCGCGCCGAGTACCGGGCGATCACCGACACCGAGGCGATGGACGCGCTCGCGCTGCTCAGCCGCCGCGAGGGCATCATCCCCGCCATCGAGTCCGCGCACGCGATCGCGGGCGCGCTCAAGCTCGGCAAGGAGCTCGGCGAGGGCGCGATCGTGCTGGTCAACATCTCCGGCCGCGGTGACAAGGACATGGACACCGCCGCGAAGTGGTTCGGCCTGATGCCGGACACCGACACCGAACACTCCAACGAGGAAGGCCAGGCGAAGTGACCGCACCGCAGCCGCACGCCGCAGCACCGTCCCGCCTTGGTGAGCTCTTCGCGCAGTGTCGGGCGGAGAACAGGGCCGCTCTGGTCGGGTACCTGCCCGCCGGCTACCCCGACCTGCCCCGGTCGATCGAGGCCTTCGAGACGCTCGTGGCCTCGGGCTGCGACCTGATCGAGGTCGGCATCCCGTACAGCGACCCTGTGATGGACGGCCCGACCATCCAGGCCGCCGCCGACGAGGCGCTCACCGCCGGCTTCCGGGTCCGGGACGTGTTCACCGTCGTCGAGGCCATCTCGAAGGCGGGCGGCAAGGCCGTCGTCATGACGTACTGGAACCTCGTGCTCAAGTACGGCGTCGACAACTTCGCCCGCGACCTCGCGGCAGCCGGCGGGCTCGGGATCATCACCCCGGATCTCATCCCGGACGAGGCGGCCGACTGGATCGCGGCCTCGGACCGGCACGGTCTGGACCGGACCTTCCTGGTCGCGCCGTCCTCGACCAACGAGCGGCTGGCGCAGACAGTCGACTCCTGCCGCGGCTTCGTGTACGCGACCTCAACGATGGGCGTCACCGGCGCCCGCGATGCGGTGTCCAACATGGCGCCGGACCTGGTGGCCCGGGTGCGTGCGCACTCCGACATCCCCGTCGGGGTCGGGCTCGGCGTCCGGTCCGGCGCGCAGGCCGCCGAGATCGCCGCCTACGCGGACGCGGTCATCGTCGGCTCCGCGCTGGTGACGGCCACCGCCGAGGGTCCTGCGGCGCTGCGGGCGATCACCGAGGAACTCGCCGCCGGAGTCCGCTCGGCTACCGTGGCGTCGTGACCACGACTGCCGACATCCTGGCGTACATCCCGAGCCCGCCCCAGGGCGTGTGGACGATCGGACCGCTGCCGCTGCGCGCCTACGCGCTGTTCATCATCCTCGGCATCGTCGTCGCCGCGGTGTGGGGCGATCGGCGCTGGGTCGCCCGCGGTGGCGAGAAGGGCACGGTCCTCGACGTCGCGATCTGGGCCGTCCCGTTCGGGCTGATCGGTGGTCGGCTCTACCACGTGGCCACCGACTGGAGCACCTACTTCGGCGAGGGGGGCGACCCGGTCGATGCGCTGAAGATCTGGCAGGGCGGCCTCGGCATCTGGGGTGCTGTGTTGTTCGGCGGCATCGGCGCCTGGATCGGCTGTCGGCAACGCGGGGTGCCGCTGCCCGCGCTCGGTGACGCCATTGCGCCCGGAATCCTGCTCGCGCAGGCGATCGGACGGATCGGCAACTACTTCAACCAGGAGCTGTACGGGCGCGAGACGACCGTGCCGTGGGGCCTGGAGATCTACGAGCGGGTGAACGCCGCCGGTCGCCTCGACCAGCTGGCCGGCACCTCCACCGGCGTGGTGGAGAAGGTCGTGCACCCCACCTTCCTGTACGAGCTCGTCTGGAACCTGCTGATCGTCGTGCTGCTGGTCTGGGCGGACCGCCGCTACCAGATCGGCCACGGCAGGCTGTTCGCGCTCTACGTCGCCGGGTATTGCATGGGCCGCTTCTTCGTCGAGCTCCTGCGCGACGACTACGCGACCCACATCGCCGGGGTCCGGATCAACGTGTTCACGTCGGTGATCGTTTTCATCGGAGCGGTGATCTACTTCCTCGCGGCGAAGAAGGGCAGGGAGGCCCCGGAGGAACTGCAGCCGAAGCATCCTCGCGAGCCCGTGGCCGCAGGCGTCTCGGCGACAGGTTCCTCGGCGACCGTCGACTCGCCGGCCGAACCCGATGCGAGCGCCGCGGATTCCGGCGGCGCCGACGCGAAAAAGACCGACAGCTAGCTCACGCCGGTGGATGCCGGCGCGACCGGGTCGCAGCACGCCGCGGCGCCCTATGGCCGCGACCCGTTCACCGGCGAGCCGCTCTCGGACGAGTCCGAGCTCGCCGCGGGTCTGCTGTAGATCTTTCTCGGCGCGTTCGGCGTCGGACGGTTCTACCCGGGGCAGGGGCGCAAGCTCCGGAGCTGACGTCACCGACGATCGCGGAACGGCGATGTGTGCTGTGGCCTGAAGGCAGGTTCTGGGTCCGGTTGGGGGCCCGCGACCAGCGCCAAGGCCACAATCCTCGTCCTATTGGTGCGGGGTGCCCACTGCTAAACTGAGCACGCCCGAGTGTGACGCTCGGAGTTTCTTTTCGGGCCACAGTCGTCCCGGAACCCCGAACTGGTGTGATCTCCACCCGACCCGGTGGGACCCGCCAGCCGAGGCTCCGTGCGATGGCCCCCGCGCGCCACACCCGGCAGCCTTCTCGGCCGATGTGGAGGTGCCCGTTGCTGTTTTCTCGCTCGCCCGCGCCGCAAGGTCTGTACGACCCGGCCCAGGAGGCCGATTCCTGCGGTGTCGCGATGGTGGCCGACATCCTCGGCAGGCGCTCGCACTCGATCGTCGCGGACGGGCTCCTCGCTCTGGCGAATCTCGAACATCGCGGCGCCGCGGGCGCCGAACCGAACAGCGGAGACGGCGCAGGCATCCTGCTGCAGCTGCCGACCGCCCTGCTCGCCGAGGTCGCCGGGTTCGCGCTGCCCGAGCCGAACCAGGAAGGCGCCAACACCTACGCCGCCGGGATCTGCTTCCTCCCGCAGCCGCCGGATCCACGCGCCGCCGCGGTCGAGCGGATCCGGGCGATCGCCGAGGACGAGGGACTCGAGGTTCTCGGCTGGCGCGAGGTGCCGGTCGACCCCGACGGCGCGGACATCGGCCGGTCCGCGCGCGACTGCATGCCGCACATGAGCCAGCTGTTCGTCGCGGGACCGGCTGGTCCCGACGGCCGTCCCGCTGGCCTTGACCTGGACCGCCTGGTCTACGGGTTGCGCAAGCGCGCCGAGCAGGTCACCCCGCAGGTCGAGGCGGACGGCACCGGCGTGTACTTCCCGTCGCTGTCGAGCCGGACGATGGTCTACAAGGGGATGCTGACCACCGCACAGCTGCCCACGTTCTTCCCCGACCTGCGCGACGACCGCTGCCACAGCGCGATCGCGATCGTGCACAGCAGGTTCTCCACCAACACCTTCCCGTCCTGGCCGCTCGCCCACCCGTTCCGATTCGTCGCCCACAACGGCGAGATCAACACCGTGCGCGGGAATCGGAACCGGATGCACGCAAGGGAGGCGTTGCTCGCCAGCGCGCTGATCCCCGGTGACCTCAAACGGCTCTTCCCGATCTGCACGCCCGAGGCCTCGGATTCCGCGTCCTTCGACGAGGTGCTCGAGCTGCTGCATCTCGGCGGGCGCAGCGTGGCGCACGCCGTGATGATGATGGTCCCGGAGGCGTGGGAGAACGATGCCCAGATGAACGCCGAGCGGCGCGACTTCTACCGCTTTCACGCCTCGCTGATGGAGCCGTGGGACGGCCCCGCCTGCGTGACCTTCACCGACGGCACCGAGGTCGGGGCGGTGCTCGACCGCAACGGACTGCGTCCCGGCCGGTGGTGGCAGACGGCGGACGGGCGAGTGATCCTCGCCAGCGAGAGCGGCGTCCTCGACGTGCCGCCGTCCGAGGTGGTGGCCAAGGGCAGGCTCGAGCCGGGTCAGATGTTCCTCGTCGACACCGCGGCAGGCCGGATCGTGCCGGACGAGGAGGCCAAGCTGCGGCTGGCCAGGGAGCGTCCGTACTCGGAGTGGCTGCACAGCGGGCTGCTCGAGCTGAGGGAGCTGCCGGAACGCGCGCACATGCAGCATCCGCACGAGTCGGTGGTGCTCAGGCAGGTGGTCTTCGGATACACCGAGGAGGACCTCCGGATCCTGCTCGCTCCCATGGCCTCCGCGCCCGGTGAGCCGCTGGGCTCGATGGGCACCGACACCCCGGTTGCGGTCATGTCGCAGCGTTCGCGGTTGCTCTACGACTACTTCATCGAACTGTTCGCGCAGGTGACCAACCCGCCGCTGGACGCGATCCGGGAGGAGGTCGTCACGTCCCTCTCTCGGGTGATGGGACCGGAGCAGAACCTGCTCGACCCGACCGCCGCCTCGTGCAGGCAGATCGTGCTGCCCTGGCCGGTACTCGACAACGACGAGCTCAGCAAGATCATCCACATCAACGACGACGGCGACAACCAGGGCCTGGCGGCCACGGTGCTGCGCGCGCTCTACGACGTCGAGCGGGGCGGCGCGGGTATGGCCGAGGCGATCGAGGAGTTGCGGTCGGCGGCGAGTGAGGCGATCGCGGCGGGGTACCGGACACTGATCATCTCGGACCGCGATTCAGACCATGCCCGCGCGCCGATCCCGTCCCTGCTCGCGGTCTCCGCCGTGCACCACCACCTGGTGCGGACGAAGGAGCGCACCAAGGTGGCGCTTGTCGTCGAGACCGGTGATGCGCGCGAGGTGCACCACCTGGCGCTGCTGATCGGTTTCGGGGCAGCCGCGGTGAACCCGTACCTGGCGATGGAGTCCATCGAGGACCTCGTCAGCGAGGGCGAGTTGGTCGGCGTCGAGCCGCAGATCGCGGTCCGCAACTACCTGACCGGCCTGGGCAAGGGCGTGCTGAAGGTGATGTCCAAGATGGGCATCTCGACCGTCGGGTCCTACACGGCGGCACAGGTTTTCGAGGCCATCGGACTCGACCGTGAACTGGTCGACGAGTACTTCACCGGCACCGTCAGCAAGCTCGGCGGGGTCGGGCTCGACGTGCTCGCCGAGGAGGTCCGGATCAGGCAGCGGATCGCGTATCCCGACAACCCGACCGACCGGGCGCACCGCAGGCTGGAGGTGGGCGGCGAGTACCAGTTCCGCCGCGAGGGCGAGCTGCACCTGTTCACCCCGGAGACGGTGTTCCTGCTCCAGCACGCGACCCGGTCGCGCCAGCGGGAGGTGTTCGCCCGGTACAGCGAGGAAGTCAACCGGCTGGCCGCGGCGGGAGGCGCGCTGCGCGGGCTGTTCCGGTTCCGCGAGGGACTGCGCGAGCCGGTCCCGCTCGACGAGGTGGAGTCCGTGGAGTCCATCGTCACGCGCTTCAACACCGGCGCGATGAGCTACGGGTCGATCTCGGCCGAGGCGCACGAGACGATGGCGATCGCGATGAACAACCTCGGCGGACGGTCGAACTCGGGGGAGGGCGGCGAGGACACCGACCGGCTCTACGATCTGCGCAGGCGCAGCGCGGTCAAGCAGGTCGCCAGCGGCCGGTTCGGCGTCACCAGCGACTACCTGGTGAACGGCACCGACATCCAGATCAAGATGGCGCAGGGCGCGAAGCCGGGGGAGGGCGGGCAGTTGCCCCCCTTCAAGGTGTACCCGTGGGTGGCCAAGACCAGGCACTCGACGCCGGGCGTCGGACTGATCTCCCCGCCGCCGCATCACGACATCTACTCGATCGAGGATCTGGCCCAGCTGATCCACGACCTGAAGAACGCGAACGAGCAGGCCCGCGTGCACGTGAAGCTGGTCAGCTCGGTCGGCGTCGGCACGGTCGCGGCAGGGGTGTCGAAGGCGCATGCCGACGTGGTCCTCATCTCCGGGCACGACGGCGGCACAGGGGCATCCCCACTGACCTCCCTCAAGCATGCAGGAGCTCCGTGGGAGATCGGGCTCGCCGACGCGCAACAGACGTTGGTGCTCAACGGTCTTCGGGACCGGATCACCGTCCAGTGCGACGGCGGCATGCGTACCGCCCGCGACGTCATGGTCGCGGCATTGCTCGGCGCGGAGGAGTTCGGGTTCTCCACGGCGCCGCTGATCGTGGCCGGCTGCATCATGATGCGGGTCTGTCACCTCGACACCTGTCCGGTCGGGGTGGCCACCCAGAACCCGGAACTGCGCAAGCGGTACAACGGCAAACCGGAGTTCGTCGAGGAGTTCTTCCGGTTCATCGCCCAGGACGTCCGAGAGTTCTTGGCGCAGCTCGGCTTCCGCAGCATCGACGAGGCGGTGGGCCGGGCCGACGTGCTCGAGACCGCGGAGGGAATCGCGCACTGGAAGAGCCGTGGGCTCGACCTGTCGGCGATCTTCGAGATCCCGACCGACCGCGACGGCACACCGATGACCCAGCGCCGCAGGCAACGCGATCAGGATCACGGCCTGGAGTTGGCGCTGGACCGCACCCTGATCCAGCTCGCCGAGGGCGCGCTGGAGGACGCGCACCCCGTGCGGCTTGAGCTGCCGGTGCGCAACGTCAACCGCACGGTCGGCACCCTGCTGGGGTCGGAGGTGACCCGTCGCTACGGCGCGGAGGGGTTGCCGGACGACACCATCCGCGTGGAGCTGACCGGCTCGGCCGGCCAGTCGCTCGGTGCGTTCCTGCCGCCAGGGGTGACGATCGACATGATCGGCGACGCGAACGACTATGTCGGCAAGGGGCTCTCAGGCGGACGGATCGTGGTGCGGCCGTCCCCGGACGCGACGTTCGCGGCGCAGGGCCAGGTGATCGCGGGCAACACGATCCTCTACGGCGCCACCTCCGGCGAGGTCTACCTGCGCGGGCTGGTCGGCGAGCGGTTCTCGGTGCGCAACTCCGGCGCAACCGCGGTCGTCGAGGGCGTCGGGGACCACGCCTGCGAGTACATGACCGGCGGCCGCGTCGTGGTGCTCGGCCGCACGGGCCGCAACCTCGCGGCGGGCATGTCCGGCGGCATCGCGTACGTACTGGACCTGGATCCGGAGATGGTGAACCCGGCGATGGTCACGCTGCAGCGACTCGATGCGGACGACCTCGCGTGGCTGTCCGAGGCGGTCGCGCGGCACCGGAACTGGACCGGGTCGCCGTTGGCGGCCTCGGTGCTGGCGGACTGGCCGCGCCGAAGCGCGTTGTTCACCAAGGTGCTGCCGGTCGACTACCAACGGGTGCTCGACGCGACCCGGCTCGCGCGGGCCGAGGGCCGGGACGTGGACATCGCGATCATGGAGGCGGCTCGTGGCTGATCCCCAGGGCTTCATGAAGGTGGTCAAGAGGGACGCACCCAAGCGCCCGGTCACCGAGCGCATCGGTGACTGGAACGAGGTCTATGCCGAGCAGCCGGCCGCGGAGCGGGCAAGGGAGGTCGCCGAGCAGGCGACCCGGTGCATGGATTGCGGGGTTCCGTTCTGTCACTCGGGTTCCGCGGGCTGCCCACTGGGCAACCTGATCCCCGATTGGAACGACCTGGTGCGCCGTGACCGGTGGGGCGCTGCCAGCGAACGGCTGCACGCCACGAACAATTTCCCCGAGTTCACGGGCCGGGTGTGCCCGGCGCCATGCGAGGCGGCGTGCGTGCTGTCGATCGCCGAGAACGACACCGGCGGCTCGGTCACGATCAAGCGGATCGAACAGGCGATCGCGGACGCGGCGTGGGAGGGCGGCATCGTCGTGCCCCAGCACCCGGTGATCAGCACGGGCAAGAAGGTCGCGGTTGTCGGCTCGGGACCGGGCGGCCTGGCCGCGGCGCAACAGCTCACCAGGGCGGGGCACGATGTGACGGTGTTCGAGCGCGACGACCGCCTCGGCGGACTGCTGCGGTACGGCATCCCCGCGTTCAAGATGGACAAGTCGATCCTGGAGCGACGCCTGACCCAGATGCGTTCGGAGGGAACCCATTTCGTCACCGACTGCGAGGTCGGCGTTGATCTGACCGTGGAACAGCTGCGCGCCCGGTTCGACGCCGTCGTGCTGGCCGTCGGTGCGCTGCGGGCGCGGGACAACACCACCGTGGAGGGCCGCGAGCTCAAGGGCATCCACCTGGCGATGGACCACCTGGTGCTGTCGAACCGGGAATGCGAGGGCGACGGCGCGAGCCCCATCACCGCGAAGGGCAAGCACGTGGTGATCATCGGGGGCGGCGACACGGGGGCGGACTGCCTCGGGACCGCGCACCGTCAGGGAGCGGCGTCGGTGACCCAGCTCGACTACAACCCGGAGCTGCCGACCGAACGCGACGACGAGCGTTCCCCGTGGCCGTCCTGGCCGATGGTGCTGCGCACCTCGCCTGCGCACGCGGAGGGCGGCGTCCGCCGCTACGAGGTCGCGGTGCAGCGCTTCCTCGGTGACGAGCAGGGCAACGTGCGGTCGATGGTGCTGGCCGAGGTGAAGGTCAGCCGGGACGAGGAGGGTCGCAGGCACGTCCGTCCCGTCGGCGAGGAGGTCGAACTGCCCTGTGAGATGGCGCTGTTCGCGATCGGGTTCGAGGGCGTCGAGTACAGCCGGATGCTCGACGATCTCGGGTTGTCGCTGACCCGACGCGGTGTGCTCTCGTGCGGTCCCGACTGGCAGACAACGGCGCCGGGCGTCTTCGTCTGCGGAGACGCGCACCGCGGGGCGTCCCTGGTGGTGTGGGCGATCGCCGAGGGGCGATCGGCGGCGCGCGGCGTCGACGTTTATCTCTCGGGGCAATCGGACCTGCCCTCGCCCGTGCACCCGACATCGCTGCCGCTCGCGGTCGTGTGAATTGCGGGCAAACGTAAAGGGTCTAATTGTTTGTATGTATGCACAATTCACCGCCTGCGATGGAGATGAGTGAGGGCACCGACTAGGCTCGACGCGTGACCCGACGGACGAAAATTGTGTGCACGCTCGGCCCTGCAACCGCGACCGGGGATCGCATTCGTGAGCTCGTCGAGAGCGGCATGGACGTGGCCCGGCTGAACTTCAGCCACGGCGAACACGCCGACCACGAGGAGAACTATCGACGGGTCCGCGAGGCCTCGGACGCGACCGGAAAGGCCGTCGGCATCCTCGCCGACCTCCAGGGCCCGAAGATCCGGCTCGGCCGCTTCGCCACCGGTAGCACGGTGTGGGAGAACGGCGAGGAGGTGCGGATCACGGTCGAAGACTGTGACGGCACCCACGATCGCGTCTCCACCACCTACAAGGAGCTGGCCAAGGACGCCAAGCCGGGAGATCGGCTGCTGGTCGACGACGGCAAGGTCGGACTGACGGTCACCGCCGTCGAGGGCAACGACGTCGTCTGCGCGGTGACCGAGGGCGGTCCGGTCAGCAACAACAAGGGCGTCTCACTGCCCGGCATGAACGTCTCGGTGCCCGCCATGTCCGAGAAGGACATCGAGGACCTCGAGTTCGCGCTGCGCCTCGGCGTCGACTTCATCGCGCTCTCCTTCGTCCGGTCGCCCGCGGACATCGAGCTCGTGCACGCGGTCATGGACCGTCTCGACCGCCGGGTGCCGGTGATCGCGAAGCTGGAGAAGCCCGAGGCGATCGAGAACCTCGAGGCCGTGGTGCTGGCCTTCGACGCGGTGATGGTCGCCCGCGGCGACCTCGGCGTCGAGCTGCCGCTCGAGCAGGTGCCCCTCGTGCAGAAGCGAGCCATCCAGATCGCCAGGGAGAACGCCAAGCCCGTCATCGTGGCGACGCAGATGCTCGAGTCGATGATCGAGAACTCGCGGCCGACCCGCGCCGAGGCCTCGGACGTCGCCAACGCCGTCCTCGACGGTGCCGACGCCGTGATGCTGTCGGGGGAGACCTCGGTCGGCAAGTTCGTCATGGAGACCGTGCAGACGATGGCCCGGATCGTGGAGGCGGTCGAGGCCGAGTCCACCCGGGTGCCCCCGCTGACCCACGTTCCGCGGACCAAGCGCGGCGTGATCTCCTACGCCGCACGCGACATCGGCGAGCGCCTGGATGCCAAGGCGCTGGTCGCGTTCACCCAGTCCGGCGACACGGTCCGCAGGCTGGCGCGACTGCACACGCCGCTGCCGCTGCTCGCCTTCACGCCGCTGCCGGAGGTGCGCAGCCAGCTGGCCCTGACCTGGGGTACCGAGACCTTCCTGGTGTCTCCGGTCTCGACGACCGATCAGATGATCGGGCAGGTGGACACCGCGCTGCTGTCGCTCGGCCGGTACAACAAGGGCGACCTCGTCGTGATCGTGGCCGGTTCGCCTCCGGGCACCGTAGGCTCGACCAACCTGATTCACGTGCACCGCATCGGAGAAGAGGACCACTAGGTGACTGACCTGGGGGCACAGCCCCTTCCCGTTCGGGCGGGGGATCTCGACATCCTTCTCAGCGTGCTCGATCTCGAACAGCTCGACGAGGACGTGTTCCTCGGGCAGCACCCGCCCCAGGCCCAGCTCGGCAGCCGGACGTTCGGCGGCCAGCTGGTGTCCCAGGCGATCATCGCGGCGGGGCGCACCGTGTCCGGTGACCGGCCGGTGCACGCCATCAACGCCCACTTCATCCGCGGCGGCGACGTGAAGCGGCCGATCGAGTACCGGGTGCAGCGTCACCGCGACGGCAGGGCCTTCGCGAACCGCCAGGTCGTCGCCTATCAGGACGACCAGGAGCTGTTCGTGATGCTCGTGGCATTCCAGGACTGGGGAAAGGGTCTCGAGCACGCGGTCGAGGTCCCGGACGTGCCGTACCCGGACACGCTGCCGCCGCTCGGCGACCACTTCGTCGGGTACGAGGACCGGCTGCAGATGTTCGTCAACGCCCTCAAGCCGATCGACATGCGGTACGCGAACGACCCGAGCTGGATCCTCAAGGGCACCGGGGAGAAGCTCAACCACAACCGGGTCTGGATGAAGGCGGACGGCGAGCTGCCCGACGATCCGCTGCTCCACGTCGCGACGATGGGCTACTCCTCGGACACCACGGTGCTCGACTCGATCATCACAACCCACGGGCTGTCCTGGGGACTGGACCGGATCGTCGCGGCCACCGTGAACCACTCGATCTGGTTCCACCGGCCGTTCCGGTTCGACGAGTGGGTGCTGTACGCGACGGAGTCGCCGGTGGCGGCGGGCTCGCGCGGCCTGGCGACCGGTCGGTTCTTCTCGCTCGAGGGCCAGTTGCTCGCGACCGTGGTGCAGGAGGGTCTGATCCGGCACTTCCCGAGCCGGAAGTAGCTGGGTAGCCCTTCGTCACTGCGGGCGAAAGTCGTTGACGGCGTGCTGGAACGGCACTTCGGTGCCGTTGGTCGCGCTGCGTGGGTGTCATCGGGGTTAGACTTCGCCATCTCTACGGCGCGGGCGTGTTGGTCGCTCGTGCCGTGACCGCGTGAATGGGGTGGCGTATGTCGGATGACGGCGGGCTCGACTGGGACCACGAGGTCGTCACGAGCCTGATATGGACATTCCGGGCATTCGCCATCGCGGCGGTGTGCTTCGTCCTGATCGCGTATGTGCTCTTCCGGACCACCCGATGGGGTAGGCAGTTCTGGCGGATCAGCGGCGACTATTTCAAGGGCCGCGAGAGCGCGCCGGTGTACGCATTGCTGGCCGTTGTGCTGTTCATGACCGTCTTCGCGGTCCGCATGACCGTGCTGTTCTCGTACCAGGGCAACGAGATGTACACCGCCCTGCAGATGGCCGCGCAGTCCTATGCCCAGGGGGATGTCGGTGCGTTGGACGCGGCGAAGGCGGCCTTCTGGCGGAGCCTGTGGATCTTCGGGGTGCTGGCCACGATCCACGTGGCCAGGTCGCTGCTGATCTTCTACATCGGCCAGGCCTTCGACATCCGCTGGCGGGTGTGGTTGACCGAGCACGTGACCACCGACTGGCTGCACGGGCGCGCGTTCTATCGCGACCGATTCGTCGACGAGACCATCGACAACCCCGATCAGCGGATCCAGGCCGACATCACCGACTTCGTCACGGTCTCGCGCTCGCTGTCCATGGGTGCGGTCGGCGCGGTCGTCTCCCTGGTGTCGTTCACGACCATCCTCTGGGATCTGTCGGGGCCGATGACGGTGTTCGGCACCGAGATCCCCCGCGCCATGGTCTTTCTCGTGTTCGCGTACGTGCTCGTCTCGACCATCGTGGCGTTCTGGATCGGCAGGCCGCTGATCCAGCTGAACTTCTGGAACGAGCGGCTCACAGCGAACTTCCGTTACGCGCTGGTCCGGGTGCGGGACAGTGCGGAGAATGTCGCCTTCT
Organism: Rhodococcus sp. UNC363MFTsu5.1; assembly: GCF_000686785.1. NCBI lineage: Bacteria > Bacillati > Actinomycetota > Actinomycetes > Mycobacteriales > Nocardiaceae > Rhodococcus > Rhodococcus sp. UNC363MFTsu5.1. The sequence continues at coordinate 36,013 of NZ_JMLO01000021.1, read as the reverse complement.
ACCGGGGTGAGGGCGTCGAGCGGCACGGGCTGCTCTTCCGCTTTGCCGCCGTCATCAGGAACTACTGGCGAATCGTCTTCCGTACCTTGAAGTTCAACGGCTGGAATCTGGTGGTCAACCAGATCGCGGAGGTGTTCGCCTTCATCATCCAGGCGCCGCGGTTCTTCAACGGCACGATCACCCTCGGCGACATGACGCAGTCCGCGACCGCCTTCAGGCAGGTGCACGACTCGCTCTCGTTCTTCCGTGAGTCCTATGACGTCTTCGCCGGGTACCGGGCCAGCCTGATCCGTCTCAACGGACTGATGGACGCCAACTCGGATTCGAGGGAACTGCCCGCGATCGCGGTCTCGGAGCTCGAGGGCGCGCTGCGGGTCGAGGGCGTGCAGGTGCGCAGGCCGGACGGGTTCTCGCTGATCGCGGACCTGGACCTGTCGATGGCGCCGGGCGACACCCTCGTCGTCAAGGGACGGTCGGGCAGTGGCAAGACCACCCTGCTGCGCAGCCTCGCCGAGATGTGGCCGTACACCGAGGGGCAGGTCCGGCGGCCGGCAGGAACCAAGACGCTGTTCCTGTCCCAGATGCCGTACCTGCCGCTCGGTGATCTGCGGACCGCCGCCGCGTACCCGGGCACGCCGGACGAACTCGGCGACGAGTCGATCCGGGAGGCCCTGCGGAAGGTGCAGCTCGCGAACCTCGTCGATCGTCTCGACGAGGAGGCGGACTGGGCGAAGATCCTCTCGCCGGGAGAGCAGCAGCGGATTGCGTTCGCCCGCATCCTGCTGATCCGGCCGGAGTTGGTGTTCCTCGACGAGGCCACCTCCGCTGTCGACGAGGGTCTCGAGTACTCGCTGTACAGCCTGATCCGGACCGAGGCGCCGGACTGCATGCTCGTGAGCGTCAGCCACCGCAGCACGGTCGACCAGCACCACGCTCAGCAGTTGCAGCTCGCCGGCGACGGACCGTGGGACCTGTCCCCGGTACCGGTGCCGGTGTAGGGCGGGCGGTCAGACCGGGCGCCAGCCGTTCGGCATGTGCTCGTCGGCGAATGCCAGCTTGATCCGGATCAGTTCCGATCGGTTGGGTTTGCCGGACTTCATCAGGAGGCCCTCCTGCTGGGCCTGCTGGTCGTACTCCTCGATCCGCACGGCATCCATCTTGACTCCGACCAGGGGCCGGACCGGGCCTGGCCTAGGCATCGATGCCCGCCCACCGGAGTTCCTGACCCGACCATGTTCCCCGCATGATGCCGCCCCTCCCCAAGGATCTTCGTGGCCGTGCCACATTCGCCGGTCAATGTATCCAAATCGGACATACCTATCGGTTGGTTTGATGGTAATTCTTGGGTCGCACACTCCCGGACACCGGGGCGTTGATGGTCGCGGAGTGGTGTCTGCCCGGGCCACATGCAGGTAACGATTGTGCGGAGCACCCAACTCGAGGGCGGGCGCGGGGAATAGCGTGGTGCCAATGTGACTCAAGTCACGGCGGAGGTCGATGGCGATGCGCGGATCTACGAGGGGTGTCCGGGACGGAGCACGATCCGCGGTGCTGATCCTGATCGCGGCACTGGTGCTACCGCTCGGACTGGCGCTCGGCGCCGCCGCGCCCGCCTCGGCCAATCCGTACGACCGGTTCCACGAGGACTGGGTGCCCGCGCCCGGCGGCGTCGGGCACGTCAAGGTCCGGATGTGGCTGGCGAACAACGGCAGCAACAAGGCCGTCTACCTGCTCGACGGGATCCGGGCCACCGATGACGTCAGCGGCTGGGAGCACGAGACCAACGCGGCCTGGCTGTCGGATCACGGTGTCAACGTGATCGAACCTGTCGGGGGCGAGTCCAGCTTCTACGCGGACTGGTACGCGCCGAACAACTTCACCAACCAACCGTACAAGTACATGTTGGAGTCGTTTCTCACCCAGAACCTGCCCGATCACCTCGCGTCCAGGTACGGCATCAGCCGCACCAGCAATGCGGTCGTCGGCTTGTCGATGGGCGGCAACGCGGCCCTGATCCTCGCGGCCCATCACCGTAACCAGTTCACCTTCGCAGGCGCGATGTCCGGCTACCTCAACCTGTCGGCGCCGGGGATGCGCGAGGCCATTCGCATCGCGATGCTCGATGCGGGCCTGTACAACTCGGACTGCATGTGGGGCCCGCCATGGGACCCGGCCTGGCTGCGGCACGACCCGTTCGTCCAGGCCGAGGGGTTGCGCGGGCTGCCGATGTGGATCTCGGCCGCCAGCGGGCTGCCGGGTCAGCACAACCGGCCGGTGTACCCGATCGACTACATCAACACCGCGACGGGAATGGGCCTCGAGGCGCTCTCGCTGGCCCAGAGCAGGGCCTTCCAGGTGCGGCTGTTGACGATGGGCATCGATTCAGCCCACTTCGACTTCCCTGCAACGGGAACCCATGCGTGGCCGTACTGGCAGGACCAGCTGTGGGCGATGCTGCCGATGCTCAAGGCCTCGATCGGCGCCTGACCGGCCGGGTCAGGACGCCTCGGCGGCCGCCGCGATGTCCCGCAGATCCTGCGCCATCATCTTCTCGGTTGCCTTTGCGCCGAGCCTGCCGAAGACCTTCATCAGCAGCCTTGCCAGGAAGCTCGATCGGTCCGGGTCGGCGGTGAAGGTCATCGAGAGATCCGTGCCTGCGCCGCTCGGGGCCAGCGTGAAGGACGTCGTGTAGTCGGCGCCGCGGGAGTTCGCCTTCACCACGGTCCGGCGCCCCGGCTCGACCTCGGCGACCCACATCTCCTCGTTGGCTTCCTTGCCGAGCATCTTGCGGGTCTCACGCCAGCGGGTACCGACGGCGTAGCCCTCGCCCGTGATCCGCTCCGTGCCGATCACTCCGGTGAGCATCGTGGCTGCCGCGTCGAGGTCGGTGAGCACCGCCCACACCTTCGCCGGCGTTGCGGCCACGTGTCTGGTGAGCTGAATCTCGGTGTTCGACAAGGTCGGAGCCCTTCGTTCGGGGGTATCCGGCTCGGCTCGAACCGAACCCGGCGGCGCTCTGTGCCCGTACGCTGCCCGTGTCGTGATCCGCTCATCGTAAAGGCAGTACGAAGTGAATTCTCCTCGACCGGCAGGCCTCGTCGCCGTGGCCGCCGCCGCGGTCCTGTTCGTGTGTGCCGTGCCCGCAGGCGCGGGACCGGCTACGGCGTCCGGGTCCCCGTACTCGGCGACCACCGCGGTCGGCGTGCACAACGCCTACGAGCAGCACACGTACGAGTACCTCGCGGACGCCTTGGACTCGGGAGCGGGCCTGATCGAACTCGACGTCTGGACCAACAGCTTCGACGTGGTGCCGGGCGCCGTCGCCGCGGTGACGGCAGGCGCCGTTCCATCGAACGGTGGCAGCACCGACGCGCTGGTCGCGAGGCTCAACGACAGCGCCGTCAGCGATTGGCGGGTCGCGCACGAGAACCCGGTGGCGAACGCGAACAACTGCGCGAACGCGACCGAACCGGATCAGCTGCGGGCCATGCCCCGTGATCAGGATCTCGCCGGCTGCCTCGCCGATCTCCGGGTCTGGCACGACGCGAACCCCGGCCATCGGCCGGTGATGGTCAAGATCGAGATGAAGGACGGCTTCAACGCACCAGGGGGGCTCGGCCCCCGCGAGTTCGACGCCCTGCTCGACGAGCGGCTCGGTTCCGCTCTGTTCCGCCCGTCCGATCTGACCGGCGGTGCGCCCGTCACCCTCGACGAGGCCGTGCGGACCGACGGCTGGCCAGGGCGGGGCGAGCTGGCGGGAAAGTTCATCATCGAGCTGATCCCCGGGACGGTGGAGCAGAAGAACCCGGCCGACCCGCTGTGGACGGATGTCGAATACGCCACCCATCTCCGGGATCTTGCCGCGGCGGGCGCGCTGGAGCAGGCCGTCGCCTTCCCTGCTGTGCTCCGTGCGGAGGCGGGTGACCCCCGGCAGGCCCGGTATCCGGACGCCTCGATCCGGCCGTGGTTCGTGATCTTCGACGGGGACGCCTCGGCCTTCGTGAGCGGCGGCATCGACACCGCCTGGTATCGCGATCGTGGCTACTTGCTGGTGATGACCGATGCGCACAACGTCGCCCCCGCGATCGACGGCATCAGTCCACCGGAGGCGGCGGCGCTCGCCCGCGTCGACGAACTCGCGACAGCCAATGCGAGCGTGGTGACCTCGGACTGGCACCCGCTGCCGGGAGTGCTCTCGCGGGTCGTGCCGAGGGGCTGATGCGGCCGGGCGGCAAGGCGAGTCCGGTAGCCTCTGGCGCTCAAGGGAATCGGGGCGCTGAGGAGGATCGAGCGATGCCGGAAGGCCTGGAACTGCGGGTGCTCGGGCCCGTCGCGGCGCTCCGCGACGGCCGCCCGATCGACCTCGGCGGCGCCCGCCAACGCGCGTTGCTCGCGGCGCTCGTCCTCGCCTACCCGCACTCCGTGTCCGCCGACCGCCTGCTCGCCCAGGTGTGGCACGACCTGGATCAGCCCAAGCTCAGCTCGTTGCACGTCGCGATCTCCAAGTTGCGCGACCTGCTCAGTCCCGACAGGGCCAGGCGCGCGGACGGGGTGCTGGTGCGCGACGGCAGCCGGTACCTGCTCGCCGCCGAGCGCGGCAGCGTCGACGTCGCGCGGTTCGAGGAGTTGGTCCGGCTCGGCGCGGAGGTCGCGGACAGTTCGGCGGACGGTGCGGCCGCCGCCTACCTGGAGGCCCTGTCGATGTGGCGGGGCTCGCCGTACGCCGACATCGCCGGATCCGAGTTCACGGCGCCGGAGATCGCCCGGCTGACCGCGATGCATGTGGAGGCGCGCAGATCGTTGCTCGAGATGGGCCTGCGCAGGGAGCGATTCGCGGAGGTGGCCGCCGAGGCGGAGGCCATGACCGCCGAACATCCCCTGGACGAGCGGGTCTGGGAGATCCTGGTGCTCGCGCTGTATCGCGGTGGTCGACAGTCCGACGCGCTGGCCGCGCTGCGCCGGATCAGAGCGATCCTGGACGACGAGCTCGGCATCGACCCAGGAGTGGCCCTGCGGCAGCTCGAGGCGGCCGTGCTGGCGCAGGATGCCGCGCTGCACGGGCAGGCGGCGACCCCCTCGACCGAACCCGATCTGCCCCGCGCATCGAACCTGCCGTCCCCGCGGAGCCTGCTGGTGGGCCGGGCGGCCGACATCGAGGCCCTGGCCGCGGCGCTGTGTGAGCACCCCGTGGTCACCCTCGTCGGACCGGGTGGGGTGGGCAAGACCAGGCTCGCGATCGAGGTCGCGCGGCGCAGACGTGATGGCGACGGCCCGTGGATGGTGGATCTCGGCGCCCTCACCGACGGCGCGCTGATCGTGCCCGCGGTGGCATCGGCACTCGGACTGCCCGGGGTCGGCAGCGCGGAGCATCTCGCCGGTGTGCTCGCCGGGCGGACGATGCTGATGATCCTCGACAACTGCGAGCACGTCATCGCCGACGCCGCGGTACTGGCCGCCACCCTCGCCGCAGACTGTCCTCGGGTACGGCTGCTCGCCACCAGTCGCGAACCCCTTGAGGTGGATGGGGAAGCGCTGCACGAGGTCTCGCCGCTCGCGCCGGACGAGGCGCGGGACCTGTTCGCGGCGCGCGCGGGCGGCGTGGTGCCCGGATGGACCCTCGACGAGGCGAACGCCGCGACGGTGCGCACGATCTGCGCCGAACTCGACGGCATCCCGCTCGGCATCGAACTCGCCACAGCACAGCTTCGGGTGCTCTCCGAGCAGCAGATCGCCGACGGGCTGGGGGACCGCTTCACCCTCCTGAGCGGCGGGTCCCGCAGCGCCCCACCGAGACAGCGCAGGCTCGCGGACACCATCGACTGGAGTTACCGGCTGCTCGATGACGAGGAGGCGGGACTGCTGCGCCAGGTGGCGGTGTTCGCGGACAGCTTCGACATCGGCGGGGCCGCGGCCGTCACCGGGGCTCCGTCCGCGGTCGCCTCGGTGCAGCCGCTGACCGCCCTGGTGCGCCGATCGCTGCTCACCGTCCTGCCCGGCACCTCGCCCCGGCGCTACCGGATGTTGCAGACCATCAAGCACTTCGCCTGGCAGCGGTCCGATTCGGCCGAGCGTGAGCTGTCCGAGGCGAGGCACCGGACCCACGTGCTGGCCCGGGTCAACGCCCGTCAGTCCGCGCTGTACGGCGCGAAATCGGCGGAGGTGATGCGCGAGCTCTCCGCCGACCAGGCCGAGCACCGGGCGGCGCTGGTGTCCGCGCTCGCGGCGGGAGAGGCGCACTACGCCATGGAGCTGGCCGGTGGGCTGTACTGGTTCTGGTACCGGATGGGCCGCATCGGTGAGGGGCTCGGCTTCCTGCAGTCGGCCCTCGACGCGGTCGCGGCGGACCCGAGTCCTCCCGAGCAGAGACCATTCGCGCGGGCGATGGCAGGTGTCGCGTCGCTGACGTACCTCACCGGGGACCGGGCTGCCGCGTCCGCTGCGGCGCGCGAGTCCGCCACCGCGTGGGAGGCGGCGGGTGACCTCGCCGAGGCGGCCCGTTTGAGGGCGTGGTGCGGCTACTTCCTGTCGATGGACGGCAACCTCGACGCGGGTCTCGGCCTCGTCCGCGAGGGCGCCGCGACCGCGCACGCGCTCGGGTCGGGCTTCGCGGAGGCGGACGCCCGGATGGTGCTCGGCATGTTGTTGCGCAACGACGGTCGCCCGCACGAGGCGCGCGCGGAGTTGGAGACGGCGATCGCCGTCGCCGAGCGCATCGGCAATGCGTGGTCGGTCAGCTCCTCGACGTGGGCGCTGATGAAGACGGCGATGGACGCGGGCGACGTGGCGTCCGCGATGTCCGCGGCACGGCACATGCAGTCGGTGCTCGAGGAGGACGGTGACGTGACGTCCTGGCTGGTGCTGATGCACACCTCCGCCGCGGTGCTGGCCGGCGCCGGGCACCCGGTGGAGGCCGCGGTGCTGGCTGGGGCGGTGCAATCGCTCGGCGGCCGGATCGGGTTCCTGCCGGAGGGGATGGACCCGATCGACGGTCCGAGGGAGGCCGCCGCGGTCCGCGATGCGCTCAGCGCACAGGATTACGCCCGACACACCGCGCGGGGGGCGGGGCTCGACCGGGCACAGGTCAACGCGCTGCTGTCCGGCCTGGTCGGGGAGAGCGGCAAGCCGGCCGTAAGAGCGCGATAAGAGCGGTCGGGTCTCCTGTGGTGGACAGATCCGAACGAGCTAAGGAAACGCCGTGTCCACCAGCGTCGAAGAATCCTCACCCGTCCTGCCGTCACTGGTCGAGCGCCTGAGTGCCGCGACGGCCGGGCCCGTACACGCGCCGGGGAGCGGTGGCTTCGACCTGTCCGTCGCGGGCTTCAACACCGTCACGGTGCACCGCCCCGCGGCGGTGCTGGTCGCCTCCAGTGCCGCCGACGTCGCGGCGGCCGTCGGGATCGCGGCCGCCGCCGGGATGTCGGTCGCGGTGCAGTCCACCGGCCACGGCGCGGCGCCCACCGGGCCGGAGACGATCCTGATCAACACCCGGCTCCTCGACTCCATCGTGATCGACCAGCAGGCCAGGACGGCGACCGTCGGCGCGGGCGTGCGGTGGCAGCAGGTGCTCGACGCCGCGTCGCCGCACGGGCTCGCCGGACTGTGTGGGTCCGGGACGGAGGTCGGGGTCGTCGGGTACACGCTCGGTGGCGGGATCGGCCCGGTGGCCAGGACCTTCGGTTTCGCCGCCGATCACGTCACCGAGATCGAGGTGGTGACCGCGGACGGCCAGTTGCGCCGGGTGAGCGAGACCAGCGAACCGGACCTGTTCTGGGCGTTGCGCGGCGGTGGGGCGGCATTCGGGATCGTCACCCAGATCACCTTCCGGCTCTTCCCTGTGCAGACCGTGCACGCCGGCGGCATGTTCTTCGACTTCCTCGACGCGCCGCGGGTCCTGCACGGATGGCGGGACTGGGTGCACCGGATCCCCGAGTCGGTGAGCTCCTCCGTTGCGGTGGTGAACTTCCCGCCGCTGCCCGCCCTGCCCGAGGCCCTGCGCGGCCGCACGGTGCTGCACGTGCGCTTTGCGCACGTCAGCGAGACGGAGGACGGGGAGGCGCTGCTGGCGCCGCTGCGCGACCTGGCGGAGCCGATCATCGACACGGTCACCGAGATCATGTACGCGGATCTGGGTTCGATCCACGCCGACCCCACCGACCCGATGCCCGGCGCCGAGCGGTCGCTGCTCCTGCGCGAGCTGCCGGTCGAGGCGATCGACGAGTTCCTCGCCACGGTCGGGCCCGCGGGTGGCCTGCCGTTGGTGCTGGCGGAGATCCGGGCGATGGGCGGGGCACTGGCCCGCGGCGCCGAGGTCCCGAACGCGGTGGCGGGCCGGGACGCGGCTTTCAGCCTGTTCGCGGTCGGCGTGCTGGCGCCGCCCATCGCCGACGTCGTCCCTGGCGCGCTCGAATCAGTGCTGGCCGCGATGGAGCCGTGGGGGACCGGCGGGGCGCTGGTGAACTTCGCGGGCGGAGCCGAGGGCGCGCCCGCCGACCGGGTGCGCGCGGCATGGGGTCCGCAGGAACTCCGACGGTTGTCCGAGATCCGCGATCGGTTCGATCCGAGCCGGTTGTTCGGCGCCGCTGCGCGCTGGTGACGGCCCGCGGTGGTGGTTCGGCGCGCACGAGGGGTTCGCGCCGGATCATTCCCGCCGGGTAGGTGGCGTCACTGGGGAAGTCGCGCCTCCAGGGTGCGGGTGAGGATCTCGAGGGCCAGGTTCCAGCCCCGTGCCACGTCCTGGGTGAGCGCGACCCCGTGCGCCGTTAGCGCGGGCCCGGCGAGGTCGTTGACCTCGTCGGGCCCGATGCGGGTCTGCGCGAGTTCGACGATGTCGAGAAGCAGGCGGACGCGGTCGCCGTCACTCAGGGGAGGCAGGCGCGGTCGGCGAGGCCGGCGGTCGTCATGGTGCCACCGTATCGGTGCGGAGTATCGGCTCGCCGCCGCGGAGGTGTACAGCACCCCTGCGGCGATGCGGGGTGGACGAGGGCGTTGCGTGTGGCGTCAGGCGAGGCAGATCGGGAATGCGACGTTCGGCCCGATGAGGGGGATGAGTCCCCACGCTGAGCAGGCGAGAACGGTGCCGAGGGCGCCCTGCCACGTCGTCTGCCCGGGCAGGAGCACGACGGGCGTGATCATGTCGGGGGACACGGGTGTCGTCTCGGTGACGGCAGGGGGAGCGGTGGGAGGCTCTTGCGCCGTGGCCCCGGCCACCCCGGCTCCGAGTGTGAGTGCGGGGGCGATCAGGGCCGCAGCAGTCGCCGTGCGCAGTGTGATGGTGTTCATGACGTCCTCCTAGAGCAGCAGGCCCGGGCCTCGCGCGGGAGCACGGTTGCGGTCGCGGTCCGCTGTCAGTAGCCCGAGTCCTCCACTAATCGTGCGCTTCCTGTTGGCCTATTGCGAGGGTCAGTCGGCGGCTACAGGGGCAGGCGCCCGCCGCGTGCTGGTGTCCGTGACCTCCCGCACCGGGATCGGGTCGGCCTGCGGCGTCGCGGAGAGGGGTGGATCGAGCGAAACGCTCTGAGGGACGGGCGATTTCACGTCCGGTCAGTCGACGGCATACCTGTTCGAACCGACGCGCGTAGGAATATTCGTGGTGCCCTCGGTGAGACTCGAACTCACACTGCACGGGTTTTGAATCCGTTTCCTCTGCCAATTGGGATACGAGGGCTGGCGGTTGTCCACTGTAGAAGATCGTCTCCTGGCGTCAAGCACCGGTACCCTTCAAGGGTGCGGCGCCTGACTCGGGCGAGGCTGACGACCGAGGGGGATTGGTGATGACGAACGCTCCGGCCGCGCAGGGTGACGGCGCCGCCGCACGTCGCGTGGTGGTCGCCGAGGACGAGACCCTCATCCGGATGGACCTGGTGGAGATGCTCCGCGAGGAGGGCTACAACGTGGTCGGCGAGGCGGGTGACGGCCAGCGCGCTGTCGATCTGGCCGAGGCGCTCAAGCCGGACCTGGTGATCATGGACGTCAAGATGCCGCTGCGTGACGGGATCGATGCGGCCTCGGAGATCGCGTCCAAGCGCATTGCGCCGGTGGTGATCCTGACCGCATTCAGTCAGCGTGAACTCGTCGAGCGGGCCCGCGATGCCGGCGCGATGGCCTATCTGGTCAAGCCGTTCTCGAAGGCGGATCTGGTGCCCGCCGTCGAGCTGGCCGCGAGCCGGTTCGCCGAGATCTCCGCGCTCGAGCGGGAGGTCGCGACGCTGGCCGATCGGTTGGAGTCGCGCAAGCTGATCGAGCGGGCCAAGGGCGTGTTGATGCGGTCGCAGTCGCTGAGCGAGCCCGAAGCGTTCAACTGGATCCAGCGGGCGGCGATGGACGGGCGGACCTCCATGAAGGCCGTCGCCCAGATCGTGATCGAGACGCTCGACGCAAAATAGGTCGCGACACGCAATGTAACCATTGCGCTAACTAAGTGTTTCAAGGCGATGGTTCGGTCTTTCTGCATTGGGTGACGAAATTGCGCTTGCCTCGCAGATCTCGCCGCTACCTGCGGTTTCTGCATTGTGTCGCCATTCTTGGTCGACCGTATAGTTTCCGCCACGGAAATTCGTCCGCGCGGCGAACTACTTCAATGTGATGCACGGGCATTGCCGCACGGTTATGTTTTGTCCGGGCTGGCGGACGGCCCCTCCGGAATTGTCCGGGGCGCACAGATTTCGGAGGTGGGACGTGCACCGTCGTACAGCGAGAGGCGCGTTGATCGTTGGAGTCGCCGCAGCGCTAGCCGTCGCGGGCTGTAGCAGCAAGACCACCGACGGCGGATCGTCGGAGACCAGCGGGTCTGGGGAGTCCAGCGCGCTCAGCATTCAGCCTGGGGTGCTGCTCGATTCGGCTGGCAACGAGGTCGCGAGCGCCGACGTCACCGATGCGGCCGATCCCGCGGGCAGCGGCAACGCCACCTGCTCGGGGGTCTCGCTCGCGATGGCGGGCGCGCTGACCGGCGCCAACGCCGCGCTCGGGCAGAACATCCTCTACGGGGCCAAGCTCGCCCTCGACAAGCACAACAAGGCCAACCCGAACTGCCAGGTCGAGATGGAGACCTTCGACACCGAGGGCGACCCGCAGAAGGCGACCCAGGTTGCGCCGAACATCGTGAGCAACCAGTCCATCGTCGGCCTGCTGGGACCGGCCTTCTCCGGTGAGACCAAGGCCACCGGCCCGATCTTCAACCAGAGCGGGCTGCCCTTCCTCACCGCTTCGGCCACCAACCCCACGCTGACCGAGAACGGCTGGACCACCTTCTTCCGGGGCCTCGGCAACGACAACAGCCAGGGCTCGGTCGTCGCCAAGTACCTGACCGGCACGCTCGGTGCGAAGAAGGTGTGCGTCGTGCAGGACGACTCCGACTACGGCGTCGGCCTGGCGCGGGTGGTGACCGAGACCCTCGGCGCCGCAGCGGATCCCGCGTGTTCGGCCAGCGTCAAGACCGGTCAGAAGGACTTCTCGGCCACCGTGTCCCAGATCAAGGGCGAGTCGCCCGACGCGGTCTGGTACTCGGGCTACTACGCCGAGGCGGCGCCGTTCGTGACCCAGCTCCGCGAGGGCGGGGTGACCGCCACCTTCACCTCCGGTGACGGCACCAACGATCCCGAGTTCGTCAAGCAGGCAGGCGAATCCGCGGACGGCGCGATCCTCACCTGCCCCTGCGTCCCGGCGCCGACCGCGCTTGCAGAGCAGTACGAGGCGCTCAACGGCCAGGCGCCCGGCGTCTACTCGGTCGAGGGCTACGACCTGACCACGATCATGCTCAAGGCCATCGACTCCGGGGTGAAGGACCGCGCCGGAATGCTGGCCTTCGTCAAGAACTACGACGGGCAGGGTGTCGGCAAGAAGTACCAGTGGAACGACAAGGGTGAGCTGTCCAACGCCCTGATCCAGATCTACAAGGTCAACTGACAGAACGCATCCCGCAGCCGGGTGCCTGCTCGTAGCAGGCCCCGGCTGCGTCGTCGGGGCGCCGGTAGCGCCTCCCGGCCTTGAAAGTGACTTCGATGATCGCGACCTCCCTCGCAGCCTCGGCAACCCTCTACGCGGGCAATATCGACTTCAACATCCACGGGCTCACCACGAGCTTCTGGCAACTGACCATCGACGGGCTCAGCTACGGCGCCATCTACGCGCTGGTGGCGATCGGGTACACGCTGGTCTACGGCGTGCTGCGGCTGATCAACTTCGCGCACTCCGAGGTCTTCATGCTCGGCATGTTCGGGCAGTACGTGGCGCTCGAACTGCTCGGCTTCACACCGAGCGGCAACGCCTACAACGAGGGCGTCGTCATGACGGTCGTGTTCCTCGGTCTGGCAATGCTGTTCGGCATGGCGGTTTCGGGCGGCGCCGCTGTCGGGCTCGAGCGGGTGGCCTATCGACCGCTGCGCAAGCGCGGGGCGAAACCGCTCACCTTCCTCATCACCGCGATCGGAATGTCGTTCGTGCTGCAGGAATTCGTGCACTACGTGCTCCCCGAGATCTGGCCGGGGCTCGGCGGCACCAATGCGCAGCAGCCCATCAAGCTGGTCCAGCCGGTCGAGGTGTTCAGCATCTTCGGCGCCTCGGTGAGCAACGTGACGATCGTGATCATCGTGGCCGCGTTGCTCCTCACCCTGGTCACCGACATGATCATCAACCGAACCAAGTTCGGCCGGGGGATCCGGGCGGTGGCCCAGGACCCCGACACCGCGACCCTGATGGGCATCTCCCGAGAACGCGTGATCATGCTGACCTTCCTGCTCGGCGGCATCCTGGCCGGCGCCGCGGCGCTGCTGTACACCCTCAAGATCCCCTCCGGGATCATCTTCAACGGCGGCTTCATCCTCGGGATCAAGGCGTTCTCCGCGGCGGTGCTCGGCGGTATCGGCAATCTCCGCGGGGCCTTGCTCGGCGGCCTGCTGCTCGGGGTCATGGAGAACTACGGCCAGGTGGTGTTCGGCACCGAATGGCGAGACGTGGTCGCCTTCGTGCTGCTGGTCGTCGTGCTGATGTTCAGGCCGACCGGGATCCTCGGTGAGAGCCTGGGAAGGGCGCGGGTATGAGTACCGAGAATCCGGCTGCGGCGCAGCCAGACCCGACCGAGCTGCTCAAGGGGCCGCAACCCGACAGGCACGGCGTCGGCGACGCGATCCGGGGCTGGTGGAACGGCCTGGCAAGGCCGATGCAGTGGCTCGTCGGGGTCCCGGTGATCGCCCTGATCGCGATCCTGCCGGTCTGGCGGCCGCCGATCCTGGACACGCCGGGCACCGACTTCGGCGGGGTGATGGCCCAGTTCGCGATGTACGCGCTGATCGCGATCGGCCTCAACGTCGTCGTCGGTCAGGCCGGCCTGCTCGACCTCGGCTACGTCGGCTTCTACGCGGTCGGTGCGTACACCGTCGCGCTGCTCACCAGCCCGAACAGTCCGTGGAACAAGATGACCGAGAGCGGCTTCTTCTCCGAGGACTGGGCGTGGCTGTCCTGCCTGCCGATCGCGGTGGCCATCACCGCGTTCACCGGGCTGATACTCGGCACCCCGACGCTGCGGCTACGGGGCGACTACCTGGCCATCGTGACCCTCGGCTTCGGTGAGATCGTCCGGTTGCTGGCCGACAACCTCACCGACGTCACCAACGGCGGTCAGGGGCTCTCCCAGATCGCGTACCCGCACCTCGGCGAGACCGAGGACAAGCCGTACGGGGTGTTCTCGGCGGGCAACACCGGCGGCAACCTGAACTCCGGCGTGTGGTGGTTCTGGGTCGGCATGGTGATGGTGATCATCGCGCTGCTGCTGGTCGGCAACCTCGAGCGCAGCCGGGTCGGTCGAGCCTGGGTCGCGATCCGGGAGGACGAGGACGCCGCCGAGATCATGGGCGTGCCGACCTTCAAGTTCAAGCTGTGGGCCTTCACGATCGGCGCCTCGATCGGCGGCCTGTCCGGCGCGCTCTACGCCGGGCAGGTGCAGTTCATCAATCCGACAGGGTTCAACGTCATCAACTCGATGCTCTTCCTGTGCGCGGTGGTCATCGGCGGTCAGGGCAACAAGCTCGGCGTCATCGTCGGCGCGTTCATCATCGTGTACCTGCCCAACCGGGCGATGTCGATCGAGATCGGCGGGCAGTCGCTCGGCGACTACAAGTACCTGTTCTTCGGCCTCGCGCTGGTGGTGCTGATGATCTTCCGCCCGCAGGGTCTGTTCCCTGCGCGGCAGAAACTACTGGCCTACGGCAGGCAGATCTACCAGGCTGTACGTAGACCCAGCGACGCGCCGGGCAATGGTCCGGCGCCGAGCGCAGCGACGACGGAGGTCGGCGGATGACGGCGGGACCTGGAGCGGGCGACGCGATGTTCGACAACGAGGACATGGCCGCGAACCTCGCGCCCGAGGTGGATGTGCCGACCGCGGGTGTCGTGGACGTCGCGGCCTTCGATCCGGCGCTCGTCGACCCCGAGGCGGTCGCCGAGGCGGTGGCCCCGCAGCGGGAGATCGAGACCGCCGAGGGTCAGGCGCTGCTGAAGACGGAGGGCCTGACCGTGCGGTTCGGCGGGCTCGTCGCGCTCGACGACGTGTCCTTCGAGATCCGGCGCGGCGAGATCCTCGGCCTGATCGGGCCCAACGGCGCAGGCAAGACCACCTGTTTCAACGCCATCACCGGCGTCTACAAGCCGTCGGCGGGACGGGTGATGTTCGACGGCGAGCCACTGGCCAAGACGAAGCGCAACGAGATCACGCGGCTCGGCATCGCGCGCACCTTCCAGAACATCCGGCTCTTCGGCGAGATGACCGCGCTCGAGAACGTCGTGGTCGGTACCGATGCCAGGCACCGGACCTCGGTCCCGGGCGCCATCTTCCGGACCAGGCGCCACCGCCGCGAGGAACGCGACGCCGTGGCCCGCGGGATGGCGCTGCTGGAGTTCGTCGGCATCGCGCCCCGCGCGGTCGAGAAGGCGAAGAACCTCTCGTACGGCGACCAGCGACGCCTGGAGATCGCGCGGGCGCTGGCCACCGAGCCGAAACTGCTGTGCCTCGACGAGCCCGCCGCCGGATTCAACCCGAGCGAGAAGTCCGCGTTGATGGATCTGATCCGCAAGATCCGGGACGACGGCTTCACGGTGCTGCTGATCGAGCACGACATGCGCCTGGTGATGGGCGTGACCGACCGCATCGTGGTGCTCGAGTTCGGCAAGAAGATCGCCGACGACCTGCCTGCCGCGATCCGCGAGAACCCGGCCGTGATCGCTGCCTACCTGGGGGTGCCAGACGATGCCATCGCATAGGGAGACCGACGAGGCCGGCCGGTCCGGTTCTGTCGCGACCGCCGAGGGGCCGCTGCTGGAGGTGACCGACGTCGCGGTGAGCTACGGACGCATCCAGGCGCTGCACGGGGTCTCGCTGCGCGTCGACCGCGGCGAGCTGGTGACCCTGCTCGGCGCGAACGGGGCAGGCAAGTCGACCACCATGCGGGCGCTGTCCGGGCTGCTGCCGCTCACCCACGGCCGCATCGTGTTCGACGGCCGCGACATCACCCACGTGAAGGCGCACGAGCGGGTGAAGATGGGCATGGTGCAGGCGCCCGAGGGACGCGGCGTGTTTCCCGGGATGACCGTGCAGGAGAACCTCGACATGGGTTGCTATGCACGCAAATTCGAGACGAAGGCCGCGTACTCCGAGCGCTTGGAGTGGGTCTTCGAGCTGTTCCCCCGGCTCGAGGAGCGCCGCACCCAGGTCGGCGGGACCATGTCAGGGGGCGAGCAGCAGATGCTGGCCATCGGCCGGGCGCTCATGTCGAGGCCGCGCCTGCTGATGCTGGACGAGCCGTCGATGGGGTTGGCGCCCATGGTGATCCAGCAGATCTTCCGGATCATCGCGGAGATCAATGCGCAGGGCACCACGATCCTGCTGGTCGAGCAGAACGCGCAGCAGGCGCTCACCCGGACCGATCGGGCGTACATCCTGGAGACCGGCGAGGTGACCAAGACCGGGACCGGCAAGGAGCTGCTCGCCGATCCGGCGATCAAGCGCGCCTACCTGGGGGTGGGGTAGTGGTTCTCGTGTGTCGGTCCACGTCCCTAGACTCAGTGCGGTGAGCCCAGCAACCGATCAACGGTCCTCCGCCCGCCCCGACGGCGCCGCAACCGCCGACAAGCCGACGTTGTTGCTGCTCGACGGCCATTCCCTGGCCTATCGGGCGTTCTTCGCGCTGCCCGCCGAGAACTTCAAGACGCACAGCGGACAGACCACCAACGCGGTGTACGGGTTCACCTCGATGCTGATCAACCTGCTGCGCGACGAGCAGCCGACGCACGTGGCGGCCGCGTTCGACGTCTCCCGGCAGACCTTCCGTGCGGAGGCGTTCCCGGAGTACAAGGCGAACCGCAGCAAGACCCCTGACGAGTTCAAGGGGCAGGTCGAGATCACCAAGGACGTGCTCGGCGCGCTCGGCATCCCGGTGATGGCCGAGGCCGGTTTCGAGGCCGACGACATCATCGCCACCCTGACCACACAGGCCACCGAGCTGGGCTATCGGGTGCTGGTGTGCACCGGCGACCGGGACGCCCTCCAGCTGGTCACCCCTGACGTCACCGTTCTCTACCCGAAGAAGGGCGTCTCCGAGCTCACCCGGTTCACGCCCGAGGAGGTCGAGGCCAAGTACGGCCTGACCCCGAGCCAGTACCCGGACTACGCCGCCCTGCGCGGCGACCCGAGCGACAACCTGCCCGGCATCCCCGGCGTCGGCGAGAAGACCGCGGCGAAGTGGATCAGGGAGTACGGCTCGTTCGGCGAGCTGGTGCTGCACGTCGACAAGGTCCGCGGCAAGGTGGGCGACTCGCTGCGCGAGAACCTGGGCAGCGTGATCCTCAACCGTCGCCTCACCGAGATGGTCCGCGACGTGCCGCTGCCGTACACCCCGGACCAGCTGGTGCTGGCGCCGTGGGACCGGGACCGCATCCACATGCTGTTCGACGACCTCGAGTTCCGGGTGCTGCGGGACCGGTTGTTCGACACGCTCTCCTCCGCCGAACCCGAGGCCGAGGAGGGCTTCGAGGTGCGCGGCGGGGCGCTGGCGCCGGGCGAGGTGGCGGACTGGCTGGCCGAGCACGCCCGCACCGGGCAGCGGCACGGGCTGTCGGTGGTCGGCTCGAAGCATCCGTACGGCGGTGACGCGAGCGCTGTCGCGATCGCGGCCTCGGACGGCGAGGGTGCGTACATCGTCACCGCCACCGCGAGCCCCGAGGACGAGAAGGCGCTCGGCGCTTGGCTTTCCGACCCGAGCGAGCCGAAGGCGCTGCACGAGGCCAAGGTGGCGATGCACGCCCTCCGTGGTCGCGGCTGGGTGCTGGGCGGGCTGACCAGCGACACCGCGCTCGCGGCGTACCTGGTCCGGCCGGGTCAGCGCAGCTTCAACCTCGACGACCTGTCCCTGCGGTACCTCAAGCGCGAACTGCGGGTCGAGGACTCGGGTGAGGCACAGCTCTCGCTCCTCGACGAGGAAGACCAGGCCGATGCGGCCGTCGCCGAGAGCGAGATCCTGCGGGCCAGGGCGGTGGTGGACCTGGCCGCCGCGCTCGACGACGAGCTCGCCGACATCGAGTCCGCCAAGCTGCTCACGGAGATGGAGCTGCCGCTGCTCGGGGTGCTCGCGGACATCGAGTACACCGGCATCGCCGTCGACACCGCGCACCTGCACGACCTGCAGAGCCGCTTCGCCGATGCCATCAACGTCGCCGCCAACGCGGCGTACGAGGTGATCGGCAAGCAGATAAACCTGGGCTCGCCGAAGCAGCTGCAGGTGGTGTTGTTCGAGGACCTCGACATGCCGAAGACGAAGAAGACCAAGACGGGGTACACCACCGACGCCGCCGCCCTCGAGGCGCTGTTCGAGAAGACCGAGCACCCCTTCCTGGAGCACCTGCTCGCGCACCGCGACGCCACCCGGCTGAAGGTGACCGTCGACGGGCTGCTCAAGTCCGTCGCCGAGGACGGCCGGATCCACACCACCTTCAACCAGACGGTGGCCGCCACCGGCCGGCTCTCGTCCACGGAGCCGAACCTGCAGAACATCCCGGTGCGCACCGACGCAGGCCGCGAGATCAGGGACGGCTTCGTCGTCGGGGATGGCTACGACTACCTGCTGACCGCCGACTACAGCCAGATCGAGATGCGGATCATGGCGCACCTGTCCGGGGACGAAGGCCTGATCGAGGCGTTCAACACCGGCGAGGACCTGCACAGCTTCGTGGGTTCGCGTGCATTCGGGGTGCCGATCGAGGAGGTCACGCCCGAGCTGCGTCGTCGCGTGAAGGCAATGTCCTACGGATTGGCATACGGCCTCAGTGCGTTCGGCCTGGCATCGCAGCTGAAGATCTCGACGGAGGAGGCGAAGGGGCAGATGGACGCCTACTTCGCCCGGTTCGGCGGGGTCCGCGACTATCTCCGCGAGGTCGTCGAGCAGGCCCGCAAGGACGGCTACACCTCCACCCTGTTCGGCAGGCGCCGTTACCTGCCGGACCTGAACAGCGACAACCGCCAGCGTCGCGAGGTGGCCGAGCGGGCCGCGCTCAACGCCCCGATCCAGGGCACGGCCGCCGACATCATCAAGGTCGCGATGATCGACGTGCAGAAGTCGCTCGCCGAATCGGGGCTGCGCTCGCGGATGCTGCTCCAGGTCCACGACGAGCTGGTGCTCGAGGTGGTCGAGTCGGAGCGCGAGCAGGTCGAGACGCTGGTCCGGGAGAAGATGGCGGCGGCCATCGAACTCTCTGTGCCGCTGGAGGTCTCGGTCGGAACCGGGCGCAGCTGGGACGCGGCCGCGCACTAGCGGCAGGTGGTCGCTCGTCGTCGACGCCGGTCATCAGGCGGCGAATCGTGCGACGTATCTCCGCTGCCAGGGTGTCTCGACGGCGTGGGGATCGAAGTGCCGACGCACAAAGGCGACCGCGTCGTCGGCGGGGACGCCGTCGAGCACGGCGATGCAGGCCAGCGCCGTGCCAGTGCGGCCTCGGCCGCCGCCGCACGCGACTTCCACCCGCTGTGTCCGGGCACGCTCCCACGCGTCGCGCATGGCGTCCCTGGCGTCCGCCCGATCGCTCGGGAGCCGGAAATCCGGCCACCGGACCCAGCGCGACTCCCATCCGAAGGTGGGTGGGGGACTGCCGAGCAGGTAGAGACCGAATTCGGGAGGTTCGCCGTCCGGCAGTGGCCTCCGAAGCGCGCGTCCCCGCACGAGCCGTGTCGACGGAAGCCGCAGCACCCCCGATTCCGCTGTGTCCCATGGCCGGTCCATGATCGGCAAGATACTCGGGTCAGGCGGGGGCGAGCGGCGGTCCTGTGGAACCATTGCGGGATGAGCGTCCTGGTCTGCTTCCACGCCCACCCCGACGACGAGGTGTTCATCACCGGCGGAGTCATGCGTCAGGCTGCCGACGCCGGCCATCGCGTCGTCGTCGTCACCGCGACCGACGGCGCCCTCGGTGAGTTCCCCGAGGGACTGCTCGCGGAGGGGGAGTCGCTGGCCGATCGCAGGCGCAGGGAACTGGAGGAGTCCACCAGCGTGCTCGGTGCGCATCGGGTGGTGTTGCTGCACTACGCGGACTCGGGGATGGCGGGGACCCCGGAGAACGCGAACCCGGCGGCGTTCTGCAACGCCGACGTCGAGGAAGCCGCGGCGCGCCTGGCCGAGATCCTCGTCGAGGAGTCTGCGGACGTGGTCACCGTGTACGACCCCAACGGCGGCTACGGGCACCCGGACCACGTGCAGGTGCACCACGTCGGCGTGCGGGCGGCGGAGATCGCCGGGGTGCCGCACGTCTACGAGGCCGCCGTCAGCCGTGATCACATCCGCAGGCTGATGGCGGCAAACCCGGAGTGGTCGGAGGATGCCCAGCCCCCGGATCTCGACTCGTTCGGCCTGCCGGAGGAGGACATCACCACCGTGGTGGACGTCAGCGCTGCGATGGGCGCCAAGCGGGCCGCGATGCACGCGCACGCCACCCAGGTCGGCGACTTCGGGCCGTTCCTGCAGATGCCGGAGGAGCAGCTGCGGGCCGCGTTCGGTCAGGAATGGTTCCGGCGCCGGGGCGCCCCCGCCGGGCTGGCGGAGACGGCGCTACCGCTCTGACGCGGCCCGCGGGCGCTCAGTCCTGAGCGGCCGCGACCTGCTCGCGGACCTTGTCCATGTCCAGCGCCTGCACCTGGGTCACCAGATCCTCGAGCGCCGCGGGCGGGAGTGCGCCTGGCTGGGAGAAGACCAGGATGCCCTCACGGAAGGCCATGATCGTCGGGATCGACCTGATGTTGGCCGCGGCCGCGAGTCCCTGCTCGGCCTCGGTGTCCACCTTCGCGTGCACGACGTCGGGATGCTGCTCGGCGGAGGCCTCGAAGGTCGGGGCGAAGCTGCGGCACGGTCCGCACCACGACGCCCAGAAGTCGACGAGGACGACATCGTTCCCGCCGATGACCTCGTCGAAGTTCTGCTGGGTCAGGGTCTGCGTTGGCATCTGAATCCTCTCGTCAAAGCGTATCGACCGGGTTCAACGCGGCCGGGTGTCCGATTCTTCCCGCCAGGGGCGGGCCTGCGTGGGGGAACCCGGCTCAGGCGATGAGCCATTCCCGCTTGGCCTCGCCGTCCCACCGCCTGATCGAGACCGCGTGCCCGGTCAGGTGGGTGGCCGCAACGGCGCAGATCGCGGTCCCGATCTGCTCGGGGAGCACCCGCCTGGCGAGCGTGACGTGCGGGGTCCAGTCGCCGGGGTGGGTGTGCGCTGGAATGCCTTCACTGTGGCGCACCAGCCGGAAGACGGTCCGCTGCAACGACAGCAGACCTGCGGTCGGGACGACGAGGTGCGCCAGCGTCTTTCGGTGACCGCCGAAGACGACCAGGCCGCCGAGCGTGACCTGGAGGGCGGGGGCGAGCAGTCCCCGCTGGAGCTCGAGGTCGGTCTCGGGGTCGATGTGCTGGGCCACCGCGAGGGTGATGTGCGGGCGATTCGAGATCTGCCGGACCGCGTCCTGCCCGCGGATCCCGGTCCCGGAGACCTGGCGCCACTCGCGGCGCACCGCGGCGTCGAGGCGGTCGTCGAGCAACAACTCCACGGACTGCACCATGGTGAGCAATGATTGTCGGGTGAACCCGACGAGCGCAACGACATCGGAGCCGACGCGGCTCGGCCTGCTGGTGGGGGACGGGATCGGCCACGAGATCGTGCCCGCGGCCCAGCGGATCGCGGACGCCGCCGTCGCGGCCGTCGGCGGGACACCGGTGGAGTGGGTGCCCCTCGACGTCGGCCTTGACGCGATCGGCGAGCACGGCACGCCGATGCCGGAGTCGACCCTGGTGGCGCTCGCCGACCTCGACGGCTGGGTGCTCGGCCCGCACGACAGCGCCTCCTACCCGGATCCGTTCCGCGGTCAGTTGACTCCCGGCGGAACCATCCGCAAGCGATTCGACCTGTTCGCCAACATCAGGCCAGCGCGCGCCTTTGCCGGGGTGCGCGCCGTGTCGCCCGAGATGGACCTGGTGATCGTCCGCGAGAACACCGAGGGTTTCTACGCGGACCGCAACATGTTCACCGGCAGTGGCGAGTTCATGCCGACGCCGGATGTGGCGATGGCAGTCGGCGTGGTCACCCGGCGGGCCTCCGAACGGATCGCCCGCGCCGCCTTCGAGCTCGCCTCCCGGCGCCGCGGCAGGGTCACGGTGGTGCACAAGGCGAATGTGCTGGCGCTGACCACCGGACTGTTTCGCGACGTGTGTCACGAGATCGGGCAGCAGTATCAGGGCGTCGAGGTGCGAAACGAGCACGTCGACGCGATGGCGGCGCACCTGGTGCGGCGGGGCGAGGACTTCGACGTGGTGGTCACCGAGAACATGTTCGGTGACATCCTCTCGGATCTGGCCGGGGAGCTGTCCGGTTCGCTCGGCACCGCGCCGTCGCTCAACGCGTCCGAGACCAAGGCGATGGCGCAGGCGGCGCACGGGGCCGCCCCCGACATCGCGGGCCGCAACCGTGCCAATCCGACGGCGATGATCCTCTCTACCGCCATGCTCTTCGACTGGTTGAGCGCCCGCGGCGATGACCCGGCGCTCGGTCAGGCCGCGGAGCGGATCCAGTCGGCGGTGGCGAACACCCTCAAGGCGGGGGTTGCGACCGCGGACCTCGGCGGGCTGGCGTCGACCGCGGAGTTCACCGAGACGGTGGGGGCACGGATCCTGCGGCGCTGACGGCGTCCGGGTTGGTCTCCGGAGCCCCCGATACCCAGTAGTCTTTGCGGGTGACATCACGATCTCCGTCGGGCCGGACGCCCGTCGGCGCCCGGCCCCGACGCGCACGTGGCGTCCGCCTCGCGGCGGGTCTCGTCGGGCTGGTGCTGGCGGTAACCGCGTCGGCCTGCGTCAAGAACACCGAGGGACTGGTCCCGGTCGCCGCGCCCGTGCCCGTGGACAAGGTGGACGCGATCGCCGCGCAGCTGCCGCAGGAGATCGCGTCCTCGGGCCGGCTGATCGTCGGCGTCAACGTGCCCTACGCCCCCAACGAGTTCAAGGACGAGTCGGGCCGCATCGTCGGTTTCGACGTCGACCTGATGGATGCCGTGGCGTCGGTGCTGGGGGTGCGCGCCGAATACAAGCAGTCCGACTTCGACAAGATCATCCCCGCCGTGCAGGCCGGCACCTACAACCTGGGCATGTCCTCGTTCACGGACACGAAGGAGCGCGAGGAATCGGTCGACTTCGTCACCTATTACCGCGCCGGGATCCAGTGGGCCCAGCGTGAGGGCGACTCGGTGGACCCGAACGACGCGTGCGGGCTGCGGGTCGCCGTCCAGACCACCACCACCGAGGACATCGATGAGGTGCCCGCCAAGAGTGAGGCGTGCGTGGTCGCGGGCAAGCCGCCGATCAACAAGGTGAAGTACGACAGTCAGGACGAGGCCACGAACGCGCTGATCCTCGGCCGCGTCGATGCACTCTCGGCAGA
Source organism: Rhodococcus sp. UNC363MFTsu5.1 (assembly GCF_000686785.1). Classification (NCBI taxonomy): domain Bacteria; kingdom Bacillati; phylum Actinomycetota; class Actinomycetes; order Mycobacteriales; family Nocardiaceae; genus Rhodococcus; species Rhodococcus sp. UNC363MFTsu5.1. The sequence goes on along the minus strand of NZ_JMLO01000021.1, from coordinate 13,066 downwards.
TTCGCCGGTGACCGCGTATGCGATCGCGCGCAGCAGCGGCCGGCTGGAACCGGCAGGCCCGGTGTTCGACTCGGCGCCCTACGGGTGGCCGGTGCGCAAGGGCTCGTCGCTCGGGCCGGTGTTGCAGCAGGCGATGCAGCATCTCATCGACAGCGGGGCGTACCAGCAGATCGCTACGAACTGGGGTGTCGAGGCGGGCGTGATCGAGACCTCGGTGATCAACGGCGCAGCGAGCGAGGGAGCCGGCGGATGAGCGGGACGGAAAGGCGGGCACCGATGCCAGAGACAGCGGCCGGGGAACCGGCACCGATCAAGGCCGTGCCGCTGCGCCGGCCGGGGCGGTGGGTCGCCGCCGCGGTCGTACTGGGCCTCCTCGGCCTCTTCGTGTACGGCGCCGCGACCAACGAGGCCTTCGGCTGGGACGTGTACGGCCGCTACCTGTTCGACGAACGGATCACCAAGGCCGCGTGGGTGACCGTGCAGCTGACGGTGCTCGCGATGGTTCTCGGCGTCGTGCTCGGCGTGATCCTGGCGGTGATGCGGCTGTCACCGAACCCGGTCCTCAAGACATTCGCGTGGGTGTACCTGTGGATCTTCCGCGGTACCCCGGTCTACGTCCAGCTGGTCTTCTGGGGTCTGTTCCCGTCGATCTACAAGACCCTCGACCTCGGGATCCCGTTCGTGCACCAGTTCGTGAGCATCGAGCTGCAGGGCATCGAGGCGGGGTTCCTGTTCGCGATCATCGGGCTCGGTCTCAACGAGGCCGCGTACATGGCCGAGATCGTCCGGGCCGGCGTGAACTCGGTGCACGAGGGCCAGAGCGAGGCGTCCACCGCGTTGGGCATGTCGTGGTCGCAGACCATGCGCCGCACGGTGCTCCCGCAGGCCATGCGGGTGATCATCCCGCCCACAGGCAATGAGCTGATCAGCATGCTCAAGACCACCTCACTGGTCTCGGCGGTGCCGTTCAGCTTGGAGCTGTACGGCCGCCAGCGCGACATCGCGGGCGTCAACTTCGAGCCGATCCCGCTGCTGCTGGTCGCCGCCACCTGGTACCTGGTGATCACCAGCATCCTGATGGTCGGTCAGTACTACCTGGAGAAGCACTACTCGAAGGGCGCCACCCGCACGCTCACCGCCCGCCAGCTGCAGGCACTCGCGGACGCGCAGGGCAAGCCCGTGGTGCTCGGCACCACCACGGCCACCCCGGCGGCGGACGAGCTGCCCGACACCCCAGGAGGCGAACGCAAGTGACCGACAAGACGAGCACTGCTGTCCCGCCGATGGTGAAGGCGGACCGGGTCTGCAAGAGCTTCGGCGCGCTCAAGGTCCTCAACGGCGTCACCCTCGAGGTCGGTCGTGGTCAGGTGCTGTGCCTGGTCGGCCCCTCCGGTTCGGGCAAGTCGACGTTCCTGCGCTGCATCAACCACCTCGAGCAGGTCAATGCTGGCCGGCTGTACGTGGACGGCGAGCTGGTCGGCTACTCCGAGCGCGGCGGCAAGCTGTACGAGCTGCACCCGCGCCAGGCGGCCCGGCAGCGCCGGGACATCGGCATGGTTTTCCAGCATTTCAACCTGTTCCCGCACCGCACCGCCCTCGAGAACATCATCGAGGCGCCGATGCAGGTGAAGAAGGTCCGCAAGAAGCAGGCCGTCGAGCGCGCCCGCGACCTGCTCGATCAGGTCGGGCTCAGCGCGAAGGCGGACGCCTATCCCGCGCAGCTCTCCGGTGGTCAGCAACAGCGGGTGGCGATCGCGAGGGCGCTGGCGATGGACCCGAAGCTGATGCTGTTCGACGAGCCGACCTCCGCGCTCGATCCGGAGCTGGTGGGGGAGGTGCTCGGGGTGATGAAGAACCTCGCCAAGGAAGGCATGACCATGGTCGTGGTGACCCATGAGATGGGTTTCGCCCGCGAGGTCGCCGACGAGCTGGTGTTCATGGACGGCGGGGTGGTCGTCGAGTCCGGCGACCCGAGGGAGATGCTCGCCAACCCGCAGCACGACCGGACCAAGCTGTTCCTGTCCAAGCTGCTCTGAGCGCTTGCTATCGTGGTGATATCACTTCGATAGCAAAGGCGGGGACATGGAGCGTCAGGCGTTTCGGTTGAACGGGTTCGCGGTGTTGCTCGGACTGGTTGCGCTCGCGGTGGTGGCCGCGGCGGCAACGGTCGCGGGTCCCGTCGGACTCGGGGCTGCGATCGTGCTCGCGGTGGTCGTCGTGCTCCTGGCGACCGGCTTCACGGTGATCAACCCGAACGAGGCCAAGGTCGTCCAGTTCTTCGGCCGCTACGTCGGCTCCGTTGCCGACGCGGGCTTCCAGTGGGTGGTCCCGCTGACCACCAAGCGCCGGGTCACGCTGCGGGTGCGCAACTTCGAGACCTCGAAACTGAAGGTCAACGACGCGGCGGGCAACCCGGTCGAGATCGCCGCCGTGGTCGTCTACAAGGTCGTCGACAGCGGCAAGGCGACCTTCGCGGTCGACGACTACGAGGAATACGTCGCGATCCAGTCCGAGGCCGCGGTCCGGCACCTGGCCACCACGCATCCCTACGACTCGGACCAGACGCACGGCACGAGCCTGCGCGACGGCGTCGAGGTGGCCGCCGAGCTCACCGCCGAGCTCAGGGATCGGACCGAGCTGGCAGGCGTCGAGGTGATCGAGGCCCGCATCACCCATCTCGCGTACGCGCCGGAGATCGCGCAGGCAATGCTGGTGCGGCAGCAGGCGGCGCAGGTGGTCGCGGCCCGCACGATGATCGTCGAGGGCGCCGTCGGGATGGTCGGCCTCGCGCTCGATCGCCTCGGCGAGCAGGGCGTCGTCGAGCTCGACGAGGAACGCAAGGCGAACATGGTGTCCAACCTGCTGGTGGTCCTGTGCGGGGACAAGGCCACCCAGCCCATCGTCAACGCGGGCTCGCTGTACTCCTGATCCCATGGTCGAACGGAAGAAGGTGCTGCTGCGGCTGGACCCGGCCGTGTACGACGCCATCGCCAAGTGGGCGGCCGACGACCTGCGCAGCGTCAACGCGCAACTGGAATACGCCCTGCGGCGGGCGCTCGACGAGGCAGGCCGCAGGCCCCGCGACCCCGACTGACCCGTGCGGGGTCAGTCGGGCTTGCGGCTGACGAAGATCGCGGTGCCGGGAAAGATCTGCCCGCGCAGCGGGCTCCACTGGCCCCATTCGCGGTCCAGCCACTCCGGCCAGTCGGGTTCGACGATGTCGCGCACCTCGAGGCCTGCCGCGACGAGTTCGCGCACCCGGTCGCCGATCGTGCGGTGGTGCTCCACGTAGGTCGGCCTGCCCTCGTCGTCGACCTCGACGTAGGGCGTCCGGTCGAAGTACGGCATCGTCGCCGTGAGGCCCTTCGGGCCGGGGTCGTCGGGGAAGATCCAGCGGATCGGGTGGTTCACCGCGAACACCCACAGCCCGCCGGGGCGCAGCACCCGGGCCACCTCGCGCATCACGAGTGCGGAATCGGCGACGAACGGAACCGCGCCGAAAGCGGAGCAGACGATGTCGAAGCTCTCGTCCGCGAACGGCAGCGACTCCGCGCCCGCCTGGACGAGCGGCACCCGCGGCCCGCCCTTGGCCATCGCCTCGACGCCGCGCGTGAGCATGCCCATCGACAGGTCCAGCCCGACCACGCGCGCGCCCTGGCCCGCGAGCCAGCGCGCGCAGGGCGCCGAGCCGCAGCCGACCTCGAGGACGTCGCGGCCCGTCACGTCGCCGAGCAGGCGGACATCGCCCTCGTGCAGTCCTTCCGGGCACCAGATGAACTCGCCGGCCGCGGAGTCCACGCCGAGGAAGTCGCCGTGCGTGCGGTGGTAGTCGGCGGCGTCGGCATCCCACCAGGCCCGGCTGGCGCGCTCGCTGTCGGCGGAGTCGAGGCGGTCGCGGCTCACGCCACTGGTCCCGAGGATCGAATTGGCCTCGCCGTGACGGTCGTCCGGATCGGCCTGCGGTGTGATGTCAGTTGCGTCATTCGTCGACCCCGGCATGGGCTCCACAGTAGGGTTCCCCGTCGACGTCGGTGCATCCGGGTTTGCCCAGCTCGCTACAGGTCGCGTACCCTAATCCACGCGAGTGTCTGCCGTACGGTGCCGGATTCGGCGCTGCGGTGGGGATTCGTGAGTCTGACAGAACACCATCAACCGACTACCCAACCGTCCGGAGCAACTCAACACATGCCCTCCACCACCGTCACCTCGCCGCAGGTAGCCATCAACGACATTGGCTCCGCCGAGGATTTCCTCGCCGCCATCGACGCCACGATCAAGTACTTCAACGATGGTGACATCGTCGAAGGAACCATCGTCAAGGTCGATCGCGACGAGGTCCTGCTCGACATCGGTTACAAGACCGAAGGCGTCATCCCTTCCCGCGAGCTCTCGATCAAGCACGACGTCGACCCCAATGAGGTCGTTTCCGTCGGCGACGCCGTCGAGGCTCTTGTTCTCACCAAGGAGGACAAGGAAGGTCGACTGATCCTGTCGAAGAAGCGCGCACAGTACGAGCGCGCCTGGGGCACCATCGAGGAGCTCAAGGAGAAGGACGAGGCCGTCAAGGGCACCGTCATCGAGGTCGTCAAGGGCGGCCTGATCCTCGACATCGGCCTCCGTGGCTTCCTGCCCGCGTCGCTGGTCGAGATGCGTCGTGTCCGCGATCTGCAGCCGTACGTCGGCAAGGAGATCGAGGCCAAGATCATCGAGCTCGACAAGAACCGCAACAACGTGGTCCTGTCGCGTCGTGCATGGCTTGAGCAGACCCAGTCCGAGGTCCGCAGCGAGTTCCTGCACCAGCTCCAGAAGGGCCAGGTCCGCAAGGGCGTCGTGTCCTCCATCGTCAACTTCGGTGCCTTCGTGGACCTGGGTGGCGTCGACGGCCTGGTGCACGTCTCCGAGCTGTCCTGGAAGCACATCGATCACCCGTCCGAGGTCGTCGAGGTCGGCAACGAGGTCACCGTCGAGGTTCTCGACGTCGACCTGGACCGCGAGCGCGTCTCCCTCTCGCTCAAGGCGACGCAGGAAGACCCGTGGCGTCAGTTCGCCCGCACCCACGCCATCGGCCAGATCGTGCCCGGCAAGGTCACCAAGCTCGTTCCGTTCGGCGCCTTCGTTCGCGTCGAGGAGGGAATCGAGGGCCTGGTGCACATCTCCGAGCTGGCCGAGCGCCACGTGGAGGTTCCGGACCAGGTTGTCGGCGTCGGCGACGATGCCCTCGTCAAGGTCATCGACATCGACCTCGAGCGTCGTCGTATCTCGCTGTCGCTGAAGCAGGCCAACGAGGACTACAACGCCGAGTTCGACCCGTCCAAGTACGGCATGGCCGACTCGTACGACGAGCAGGGCAACTACATCTTCCCCGAGGGCTTCGATCCCGAGACCAACGAGTGGCTCGAGGGCTTCGACAAGCAGCGTGAAGAGTGGGAAGGCCGCTACGCCGAGGCCGAGCGTCGCCACAAGATGCACACCGCTCAGATGGAGAAGACCGCTGCGGACGAGGCCGCCGAGGCTGCCAACGCCGCCGCAGGCTACTCCTCCGAGACCGGTTCCTCCGACGCCGGCGAGTCCGCCGGTGCCGCTCAGGAATCCGCTGGTGGCTCGCTCGCCAGCGACGCGCAGCTCGCCGCTCTCCGCGAGAAGCTGTCCGGCAACGCGTGACACGATGACCCGCTAGCCGGGTCTCACAGAACAACCCCGGTCCGTACAGGGCCGGGGTTGTTTTGTCTCTCCGGTCAGGCCCCCGGGCTGGAAGCGAGTTCGTCGATCATGGCGGCCTTCTCCACCAGATCGTGCTCGGTGGGGTTGTCGCCGTCCGGTAGTTCCCGGCGGAGGTCCTCGAGGGTGACGAGCACCCAGGAGGAACGCTCGGCCACCTCGTCTCCCGAGAGAACCTTGATCGAGCCCTCCTCCAGCACCAGCGCGGGTTGTGAGAGGGAGCTGGCCAACAGCAGTCGCAGATCATCGGCTTTGACAGTCATGTCACCAACGGTAGGACGCCGTCGCGGCGGACGCATTCGAATCCGCGTACGCATAACAGACGAGTGACCCCGCCCGGATTCGGGCGGGGTCACTCGTGATGGTGTGGGAGCCGGGGAGCCCGATCAGCTCACTGCGGCAGGAGCCCAGGCGCTCTGCATGACGGCGGTGCGCTTGCGCATCGTCGCGAAGCTGTGGCGCGCGGGGCTGATCATCTGCGTGAACCAGTTGCGACGGTGCTCGGCCAGAGCGGTGGCGACCTCGGGAATCAGGATGCAGTGCACCCCGTTGACGATGCCCAGACGGTGCCGACCCTGAAGGATGTAGTGGCTTTGCATGGAATTCCCTTTGTCTCGAGATGGGTGGCCTGGCGCGTCTGCACGTAGGATACCGATTTCCGGGTAAACCTGGTGCATTTGGGGCTGGTGTGCTTCGGCGTGTTCAGATGTCAGACTGGTATGCGTGCTGAGAATCGGCCTCACCGGAGGTATTGGAGCGGGTAAGTCCACGGTGTCGAGGATCCTCGCGGATCTCGGTGCCGTGGTTGTCGACAGCGACGTGGTGGCCCGCGAGGTGGTGGAACCGGGAACCGAGGGCCTTGCCGCGCTGGTCGCGGAGTTCGGTGACTCGATCCTGCAACCCGACGGCCGGCTGGATCGGCCCGCCCTTGCGGCCGTGGCATTCGGCGACGACGAGTCGAGGGCCCGTCTGAACGCGGTGGTCCATCCGCTGGTGGGCAGGCGCACGACCGAGCTCGTCGAGTCCGCCGCGGCGGATGCCGTGGTGGTGCAGGACATTCCGCTCCTCGTCGAGGGCAGGATGGGTGCGCTGTTCAATCTCGTCCTCGTCGTCTACGTGGACGCGGAGGAGCGGGTGCGACGTCTGGTCGAGCTGCGCGGTATGCCGGAGCACGATGCGAGGGCCCGCCTGGCGGCGCAGGCCACCGACGACCAGCGACGAGCCGCGGCGGACGTTTGGCTGGACAACAGCGGTCCACAGGGCGGCCTGGACGCCGAGGTGAAGGCGTTGTGGGAGCAGCGGCTGGTGCCCTTCGAGGAGAACCTGCGGACCGGAGCGGTGGTCCGGGTCCGGCCCGTTCTCGCGCCGGCCGATCCGTCCTGGCCGGATCAGGCACGGCGGCTGATCGAGCGCCTGTGGCTGGCCTGCGGCGCGGGTGCCCTTCGTATCGACCACATCGGTTCGACCTCGGTGCCTGGTCTCGAGGCCAGGGACGTGATCGACGTACAGATCACCGTCTCGAGCATCGCCGCCGCGGACGCGCTCGCGGGCCCGCTGGCCGCGGCCGGGTTCCCGCTGATCGAGTCGATCACCCGCGACGATCCGAAGCCGGACTACGCCATCGGTGGTGAGTCCGATCCGGCGCTGTGGGACAAGCGCACCCACGGCGGCGCCGATCCCGGCAGGCCCGTGGAGATCAGCCTGCGCGTCGACGGCTGGCCGGGCCAGCGCTTCGCGCTCCTGCTTCGCGACTGGCTGCGGGCCGACGCCACCGCCCGGGCCGAGTTCCTCGAGGTCAAGCAGGTCGCGGTGCGCTGGGCGGCCGCCGACACGCGCGAGCCCGCCGCCACGGCCACCTACGCCGCGGCGCTCGACCCGTGGTTCGACGCCGCGTACCGACGGTCGATGGAATGGGCCGAGCGGACCGGCTGGTCGCCCTCATGAAGAGCGCGGTCGGCGCCTGCTGATCGGCGTCCCGACTCGCTCAGCGCCAGCTGATCGGCATCCCGACCGAGGCGAGCCAGGCGTCCAGGTCGTGTCCGTGTGCGGCGATCCCGTCCGCCGCGGTCACCGCCCTGTGGATCGCCAGCTCGGTCGTCGCGGCGTCGAGCAGGCCTGCCGAATGCGCGGCGATCAGTTCGTCCACGTCCAGTAGTTCGGTGTCGCGCCCGGTGCGCACCACCAGGTCCAGGTAGTGGTCCTCGGACCGCCAGACCCCTGCTCCCGCGGTGAACTCGCCGATGTCGACGTAGTGGTTCTGATCCCGTGCGTGATACGGGTGGTAGTGGAAGATCGACGCGCGCAGGCCGAGGGCAGGCAGCAGCCACGACTCCAGGTAGTGGAAGTGGGCATGGTCCGAGGTCCTTGCCATGTACAGGCCCCACGGTTCGAGCCGGTAGTGGTCCACCGGTCGCACGAACCCCTTCGGATCGGTGTTGGTCTTGTCCGCGAGCGAGAAGGACTCGATCTTCGGGGCGTGCACTTCGCCGTCCATGGCTGTTGAACCTACCGGGCGGGCCATCCTCCCGACGACGGTGCCGGGAGGATGTCGGTGCCCCGGCTTACCCTGGTTCCATGGCTTTCGCATCCGAGCATCCCGTGGTGGCGCACTCCGAGTTCCGGCCGGTCGGCGACATCGAACGGTCCGAGGCCCGGTTCGAGGTGGTGAGCCCGCACCAGCCGGCAGGCGACCAGCCCGCGGCGATCGCGGAACTCGAGCGACGGATCCGGGCGGACGAGAAGAACGTGGTGCTGCTCGGTGCCACCGGCACGGGAAAGTCGGCGACGACGGCCTGGCTGATCGAGAAGCTGCAGCGTCCGACCCTGGTGATGGCACCGAACAAGACCCTCGCCGCGCAGCTCGCGAACGAGCTGCGAGAGATGTTGCCGAACAACGCAGTCGAGTACTTCGTCTCGTACTACGACTACTACCAGCCCGAGGCGTACATCGCGCAGACGGACACCTACATCGAGAAGGACTCGTCGATCAACGACGACGTCGAGCGGCTACGGCACTCCGCCACCTCCAGCCTGCTCTCGCGTCGTGACGTGGTGGTGGTCGCGTCGGTGTCGTGCATCTACGGTCTCGGCACCCCGCAGTCCTACCTGGACCGGTCGATCCAGCTCGACGTCGGCGTCGAGGTGCCCCGCGACGCGCTGCTGCGCCTGCTGGTCGACGTGCAGTACAACCGCAACGACCTGGCCTTCACCCGCGGCTCGTTCCGGGTGCGCGGGGACACGGTCGAGATCATCCCCTCGTACGAGGAGCTCGCGATCCGCATCGAGTTCTTCGGCGACGAGATCGAGGCGCTGTACTACCTGCACCCGCTGACCGGCGACGTGGTCCGCCAGGTCGACTCGCTGCGGATCTTCCCGGCCACCCACTATGTCGCGGGCCCGGAGCGGATGGAACGGGCGGTCAAGGACATCGAGGCCGAGCTGGAGGAGCGGCTCGCCGACCTGGAGGGGCGGGGCAAGCTGCTCGAGGCGCAGCGGCTGCGGATGCGGACCAACTACGACATCGAGATGATCAAGCAGGTCGGGTTCTGCTCCGGGATCGAGAACTACTCGCGGCACATCGACGGCCGCGGTGCCGGCACCGCGCCGGCCACCCTCATCGACTACTTTCCCGAGGACTTCCTGCTGGTCATCGACGAGTCGCACGTCACCGTTCCGCAGATCGGCGCGATGTACGAGGGCGACATGTCCCGCAAGCGCAACCTCGTCGAGTTCGGGTTCCGGCTGCCCTCGGCAACCGACAACCGCCCCCTCACCTGGGAGGAGTTCACCCAGCGGATCGGGCAGACCGTGTACCTGTCGGCAACCCCTGGCAAGTACGAGCTCGGCCAGGCGGGCGGCGAGTTCGTCGAGCAGGTCATCCGGCCCACCGGTCTGGTGGATCCGGAGGTGGTGGTCAAGCCAACCAAGGGCCAGATCGACGACCTGGTGCACGAGATCAGGGAGCGCACCGACAAGGACGAGCGGGTCCTGGTGACCACCCTGACCAAGAAGATGGCCGAGGACCTGACCGACTACCTGCTCGAGCTGGGGATCCGGGTGCGCTACCTGCACTCGGACATCGACACCCTGCGCCGGGTCGAGCTGCTCCGGCAGCTGCGGCTGGGGGAGTACGACGTGCTCGTCGGCATCAACCTGCTGCGCGAGGGCCTCGACCTGCCCGAGGTGTCGCTGGTCGCGATCCTGGACGCCGACAAGGAGGGCTTCCTGCGCAGCTCCACCAGCCTTATCCAGACCATCGGCCGCGCGGCCCGCAACGTCTCGGGCCAGGTGCACATGTACGCGGACAAGATCACCGACTCGATGGCCCACGCCATCGAGGAGACCGATCGCCGCCGCGAGAAGCAGATCGCCTACAACCGGGAGATGGGCGTCGACCCCCAGCCGCTGCGCAAGAAGATCGCCGACATCCTCGACCAGGTGTACGAGGAGGCCGATGACACGGCCGCGGGCGTGGACGTCGGCGGTTCGGGGCGCAACGCCAGCCGCGGGCGCCGTGCCCAGGGCGAGGCGGGCCGGGCGGTCAGCGCGGGCGTGTACGAGGGCCGCGACGTGAAGTCGATGCCGCGGGCGGAGCTGGCGGATCTGGTCAAGGAACTGACGGACCAGATGATGAACGCGGCGCGCGAGCTGCAGTTCGAGCTGGCCGGGCGGCTGCGCGACGAGATCCAGGACCTGAAGAAGGAGCTTCGGGGTATGGACGCCGCCGGCCTCTCGTAGGCAGGTTTGGCCCGGGTCGCGCACCGACCGGACGGGGACGCTACGGTCGGCGCCCGCTACGGTCGAGCCCATGGACGCACGGACCGCGGGGCAGACAGCCCGGACCCTTGATCTGATCCACGGCATGTCGTACTTCGCGCCGGAGGTGAACGAGAGCCTCGTCGCGGCGGGCCTGAGCCCCGGCCGGATGTGCTATTTCGCGGGGCGGTCCGCGGCGATGGGCGCTGTCGGGGCCGGGGTCGTCGCCGCGACCTTCTACAACTTCAACCCCGAGGCGATCACACCGGTGATCCCGATCGCCTGGACGCAGGCACCGCCCGCGGACGTCGTGGCGGCCAGGTACCGCGGGGTGGACGCGGCGATGCGACGGATCTTCGGCGCGGAGTCGATCGGCTCACCGGAGTTCGAGGAGGCCGCGGCCCTGGCCGCCGCCGCGGCGCGCTCGATCCCCGATGCGGCCGGTCGGCCCCTGTACGCCGGGCACGCCGAGATCGAGTGGCCGTCCGAGCCGCACCTGGTGCTGTGGCACGCGCTGACGCTGCTGCGTGAGTACCGAGGCGACGGCCACATTGCCGCCCTGCAGACCGCGGGACTCTCCGGGATCGAGGCGCTGGTCTCGCACACGGCCACCGGCAACGGGTTCCAGGAGCAGTTCGCCAGGTCCCGCCGCGGGTGGTCCGACGAGCAGTGGCGCGCGGCGGTCGACTCGCTGACCGATCGTGGTCTGCTCGGCGGCGGTGGCGAGCTCACCGGCGCAGGCTGGGAGTTGCGCGAGTGCGTCGAGGAGCTGACCGACGAGATGGCGGTGGCGCCGTGGGCGGTGCTCGGCGAGGACGGCGTGGCGCGCCTGCTCGAACTCGGTACCGACCTGCGGGCGGTCCTGGTGGAGCAGGGTGTGTTCCCGGACGGGGTCTACGAGTCCGCGGTCTCGCGCTGACCGTGGCCGGGCGCGGTCAGCTGGTGATGTCCTTGACCGCGAATCGCTGCCAGGCCAGCAGACCGAATGCCGCCGCATACGCCAGCGCCGAGAACGACCCGACCACGATGTCGTGCCAGTCGACCGTCGGTGCCAGGAGCCGGGTCCAGGCGAAGGAGAAGTGCCCGGGCAGGTAGTCCCGCCAGTGCCCGAGGGCGGTGATCTGGTCGAGGATCTGCACGAGGATGGACACCATCACCGTGCCGCCCACCGCGCCGAGTGGGGCGTCGGTGAGAACCGAGAGCAGCAGGGCCAGGCCCGCCACCCAGGTGAGGTTCACCGCGATGAACGCGAGCGCGGCCAGCAGTCGTCCCACCGCCTCGCCGTACCCGAGCGAATCGCCGAACGGGGTCACCAGCGGCCCCGTCCCGTACAGGGCGGTGCCGAGCGTGAGCGCCACCCCGAAGAGGATCAGGATCGCCAGCGCGGACAGCGCAGCGGACACGATCGCCTTCTGCTGCAACAGCCGGCTGCGGGGGACCGGGATGGCCAGCAGGTACCGCAGCGAGGACCAGGACGCCTCGCTCGCGACGGAATCGCCGAAGAACAGCGCCACCACCACGATCAGCAGGAAACCGACCGACATGAACAGGCAGAACACGGTGAAGTTCACCCCGCCCCTCGTGCCGAGTTCGATCAGGTCGACCGCGCCGGACCCGGAGTCCGACCCGCCGATGGCGAACGCGACCGCGAGGATCACCGGCAGCAAGGCCAGGAATCCGAGCGCCAGACGGGTTCGCCTGCGCTTGAACTGGCGCTTGAGCTCGGTGCGCAGCGGCAGGGTGTGCGTCGCCCGGTAACCGGCCGCCCTGCCGTCGGCATGGGATGCGACGGTGCCGCCGTCGGCATCGGACGTGACGTGCTTGCCGGTCATGCGTCCTCCCTGTCGTTCTCGCGGTGGTCCGAGATGTCCACGAGCCGGAGGAACACGTCCTCCAGGCGAGTCGTCTTCGACAGGCCCTGTACGCCGATGCCAGCGCCGACGAGGGCCCGCACCAGCACTGCCGGGTCGGACCCGCCGAGATCGACTCGCAGCCTTGGATTCTCGCCCTCGATCAGGCGCACGGGCCCGAGCCCGTCGACCGCCTCGAGGACGGCGGCCGCCCCGGCCGGGTCGTCGACGCGGAGCTCGGTGGCGCCCTCGGCGGAGGTGAGCTCCTCGACGGTGCCGGAACTGATCACCCGGCCGTGGTTCATCACCACCACGTCGGTGCAGGTCTGCTCGACCTCGGCCAGCAGGTGGCTGGAGACGAGGACGGTGCGTCCGGTGCGCGCGTAGTTGATCAGCACCTCCCGCATGGTGCGGATCTGGGGCGGGTCTAGCTGTACTGCCCAGGGACGTTGGTCAAGCGGCTGAAGGGAACGTGCCTGCCGATGGCTGAGTGTTGCCGGTGGTGATTGTAGGTGTGCAGCCACCCCGGCAGCGCGGTCCGTCGGGCTTGTTCTGACTGATAGTGGCGTGCGAACGCCCCTTCAGCGGCCATCGTGCGGTGGAAGCGTTCGATCTTGCCGTTTGTCTGTGGCCGGTAGGGACGGGTGTATTTGGGTTTGATGTCCAGTTCGGTGCAGGTCTGCTTCCACAAGGCGGATCGGTAGCAGCTCCCGTTGTCGGACAGGACCCGTTCGATGGTGACG